>DATDFN010000157.1:0-25252 GCA_036522615.1 Binatia bacterium
AGGGTGTTCAAGATCGAGATGACGCGCCCGCCGTAGGACTGCGCGCCGGCGATGCGCCGGACGAGCTCGGCCGCCTCGGCGTCGTTCTCGTAGAAAATCGAGCGCAGATTGCAGAAAAAAAGGACGCTTCGGTCCCAGAACGGAGGCAAATCTCCGGTGACGATCTGAACGCCGGGAGTCATCGGTGCGCGCCGCGTCGGGGAAAGAAGCCGCGCGCCCGCGTTACGAGGAATGGGGCAGCGGCTCGCGGTAGTCGGCGTCGATCGGATCGCGCGTCCGGAGCCGCGCGTTCTCGACCTCGAGGTCGCGCACGCGGTTTTCCAGCTCGGCGATCGCCTCGCGCGCGCGCCGCACTTCGGTATTCTTGCCGCGGATCGCGAGCGACGAGGAAACGGACCGTGCGACGTAGAGGATCCACGCGACGAACAGGCCGATCAGCAGCGAGCCGATGACGACGAGATAGAGCGGAACCTCTTCGATGGCGTATTCCGCGATGCGTAGCGTGACAGGAATCGTGTTCTGCGTCGCGAAATAACCGACGGCCGCGCCGAATACTACTGCGATGAGAAGTGCCAGCATGATTGACTCCTTCCGTTAGAGCCAACGTTCTTCACAGCCATGGTAGAGCACGGGAGGAAAAAATCCAGGGACCGCCCGCAGTCCGTTAGTATGTTCAAGTACGCTATGAGAAGAAATAGGGTAAATACCCGATGTCGCTATATTTTATTTTCAACGAAATCGGGAGGTTGCCGCGCCGCGGCTTCCCACCCCCTATCAGCCCACGCGCTTTAGAAGCCGATGCCGACGCCGACGCCCGAGCCGCGGCGAAAACCATCGTCGTGGAGTCGGCGCTCATACTGCTCGTTACGCCGCGCGATCTCGACTTCCTGCTCGATTTTCTTGCCGAGCCATTCGCCGTTCGCGATGAGCTGTTGCCAGTCGAAGGCTTTCTTGTCGATCGCGTCGAGATCCTTTTCGATTTGAATGCGAATCTCGCGGTTCGGGTCCCAATAGACGCCGAAGCGCGTGTTGAAGGTGAGATAATCGAGCCAGTCGTGAAATCCGCGCATGCCGGTCACGAGCTCCTTCAAACCCGCGGCGCGCTCGCCGCTCCGCGCGAGCGTGAGCCCGAGGTAGATATGCGCTACGTAATCGTCCTTTTTGATCGAAAGCGCGCGCTCGAGCGAGCGCCGCGCTTCGGGAAGCTTGCCGGTCGCGTACTGCGTCCGGCCGACGTAGGTCCATATCCCTTCGGTGAACGGTCCCGATGCGTAGTAGTACTGCGGGTCCTTCTCCGCCGTCTGCTGGAAGCGGGCAAGCGCTTCTTCGTAATTGTCGGCGAGCAGCGCCTGCCGCGCGTTCTGCACTTCCGTGGCGGCTTGACACCCCGCGCAGGCGAAGAATATTACCAGAGGGAGCAAGGGCCGGAACGGTCTCATTGCATCATTAGCAATAGTACACGCGCAGGCGAAGTCAATTACCTATCCCGCCGTCACGCGCGGCTCGCCGCGAGCTTCTCGCCGTAGCGCTCGCTCAAGTCGTTCAGCACGCTCAGTGCTAATTTTGTCCGCGCGCGCATGATCCAGATCCACGCTTCGACGAACATGACGAAGAAAAAGATCGCGCCCTGCGCGTAGGCCGGAGGCAAGTCAGCGAAGAAGACGAGGGCGTCGAGCCCGAGCACGAGCGCGCCGCCGACGGCGAAACGCCACCACTGCCACCCGCCGTCGACGTAGCGCTCGACCACGCGGACTCTCTCCATGTCGATGTACTCGCCGGCCTTGCCGTACTTCACATACGATTGGCGGATCGCGGCTTTCAGCGCGCGCACCATGTAGCGCCAGGCGGCGACGTTCCCCGCCCAGAAGACCGTGAGCGCCAGCGCGAAGCCGCGATAGCTGTCGCTCACGATGCAGAGCACGGCGAAGCCGACGGCGATGCCGAGAATGACGCCGGCGTCCTTCTTGGCGAGCCGCCCTCCGTGCGGAGCGGCGAGGTAGACGTCCGCCTGCATCTCGGTGTCGGAATCTGCGCCGAGCACCCACGAGAAGAAATAGATCACGAGCGCCGTTTTCCAGAGGACGGTCGAGAGGTCGGGGTTCGCGATCGCGTGCGCCACCGCCTCGGGCAGCCGTTCGATGCCCTCCTGGTGGATCAGCTCCCGGATCTCGAGCCCGCCCACGATCACCGGCAGCGAATATTCGATGATTTTTACCAACGTGTGCGTGCCGTGGGCGAATGTTTTCACCTCGTCATGCTTTGCGCGACTCATGCGCTCCTCCGGTGGCGGTCGATGGCCGCACTATCCGCGCCTAATATAAGGCTGTCAAGCGCGCGTAGACTTTTGGCGTCCCGGTCGTATCAACGTTTGAAAGCAGACCGCGACCGCCCGACCGATCCTGTCGGGGGCCGCAGGAATCGTGTATGATTCACAAGCATTATTCACATGAACGCGAGGAATGCGCGAAGCGATGGTGGTGGACTGGGCTGAAAAGGACGACGGCGATCTGCTCGCCCTCATTCAGACCGGCAGCGACCACGCGTTCGGCGTTCTCGTGCGGCGGCACACCGAGCGCTTCTACCGGCTGGCGTACCGCTACGTTCAGAACCGCGAGGCGGCCGAGGACATCGTGCAGGACGCGTTCTTGAAATTATGGGAGGAACCGGGGCGCTGGCGACCGGACCGCCACAGCAAGTTTACGACCTGGTTCTACACAATCGTCGTCAACCTCTGCCTCGACTGGCGGAAGAAAAAGCGCCCGGTACAAATTCCCGAGGAAATGCCGCTGGTCGACGAGGGTTTGCGGCCCGAGGAGGCCGCGGCGCGCGCGGAGGAGCAGCGCCGGCTAGAGGCGGAGATCGCGGCGCTGCCCGAGCGGCAGCGCGAAGCGCTGAACCTGTGCTTCGCCGAAGGCCTCAGCAATCAGGAGGCCGCCGACATTATGCGAGTCAATCTGAAGGCGCTCCAGTCGCTCTTGATGCGCGCCAAAACGACGCTCCGGGAGCGGCTGAGCGAGTGAGGTGTTTATGAGCGAGATGAGCGACGAGAAGCTCGAACAGATGCTGCGGGAGCGGCGCGTCGCGCCGCCGAGCGCGGATCTCGCCGAGCGCATTATTTTGAAGGCGCAGGTGATTCCGCAGTCCCAGGCGCTGTCGCTCGGACAATCGATCCGGCGGCTCTTCGCCGATTTCCAGCTGCCCAAGCCGTCCTACGTGCTCGCCGGCACGCTGATTATCGGCTTCGTGCTCGGCTTCAGCGATCCTTTCGATAAGGTTCCAACCGACCGCGGCGGGTCGACCAGCGCTCAGGCGTTTTTATACGTCGAGGAGGATACTTTATGAACCGGAGCCTCAAAGTCATCTTTCTCGTCTCGCTCATCGCCAACGTTCTGCTCTTAGGCATCGTTTTGGGCGCCGCGCCGCGCCGTTTGGAAGAGCGGCCGTCGTTCCGCGACCGCGTCAAGGCGGACATCGAAAAGCTGCCCGAGCCGGCGCGGACGAAGATGCGGGAAAACATGGAACAGACCCGCAAGGGCGACGAGCCGACATTCGCCGAAATCCGCCAGGCCCGGGAGGAGACGCTTAAAATCATCGTCGCCGAGCCCTTCGACGAGGCCGCCTACGACCGCCAGGTGGACAGGATTTCCGAGCTGCGCCGCGGCATGTTTCAGCACATGTCGGATAACATCAAAGCGATCGTGAAGACCCTACCTCCCGAGCAGCGCAAAGCGGTCGCCGATCTCTTCAGACGTCCGCCGCCGGGAGCAGACTAAAGCCTATTTGAGATAGCGCCTGTAAGGCGCCGGAATTCCGGCGCTTTTTTTTGCCCATTGACGACGGAGACTTCACGGTCGCCGATCGTATAAAAGGGCATGAGAACACCACTCCAGCATCCCTACATCGCCGAAGTAAAAAAACACCGGATTTTGATCGGTCTGGCCGCGCTGCTGATTATCTTCGCGGGCGGATGGTACTGGTACGGACGCTCAGTGCAAAGCTCCGGCCGCGAGAGACTCCATCCCGTTGCGGTGATGCACGGAACGGTCGAAGACGTCGTCACGGCGCAAGGCAAGCTCGAGCCGAATCAATACGTCGATGTCGGGACACAGGTTTCCGGCCAGCTTAAGAAAATTTACGTACAGATCGGCGACACCGTGCAGAAAGGGCAGCTCGTCGCCGAGATCGATCCGCGCGTCTATCAGTCGCAGGTCGAAGCGACCGAAGCGCACATCGGAAGCCTCAAAGCGCAGCTCGGGCAGCAGAAAGCCGCCGCCGTGCTCGCGCAGCAGAATTTAACCCGCAACCAGAACTTGATCAAAGCCGACGCCGTGAGCCGCCAGGCGCTCGAAGAAACGCAATCGCAGGCGGCGGTGGCCGAGGCGCAGGTGCAGTCGATCACAGCGCAGATCAAGGAGAGTGAATCGAATTTGAAAGGCATCGAGACCAACCTCGGCTTCACCAAAATTTATGCGCCGATGTCGGGCACCGTGACGACGATGCCCGCGCGCGAAGGCCAGACGCTCAACGCGAACCAGACCGCGCCGGTCGTTTTGCAGGTCGCGAACCTCGACCTCATGACCGTGCGCGCGCAGGTCGCGGAAGCCGACGTGCCGCGGCTGAAAGAAGGAATGCCCGCCTATTTCACGACTCTCGGCAACAGCGAGCGGCGGTGGCAAGGCAAGGTCCGGCAGATCCAGCCCGCCCCGGAAGTCGTCAACGATGTGGTGCTCTACGACGTGCTGATCGATGTGAAAAACGAAGGGCGTTTCCTCATGACCGGCAGCACAACGCAGGTCTTTTTCATCCTCGGCAAAGCCGACAACGCGACGATCATCCCGGCTGAGGCGCTGACGCGCCGCCTGGCCGATCAGGATAATGACCAGGGCAAGGCCTACCGGGTAATCGTCGCGAACGGCGACGGCGGCTCTGGCGAGCAGCGGATTATTCACGTCGGTCTCGTCACCCGCGCGCAGGCGCAGGTAACCGACGGGCTTAAGCCCGGCGAGCGCATCCTGCTGCCGCGCCAGGAAGGAACGGCGCCGGCTACGCAGCAACAGCAGCAGAATCAGCGGCGGCCGGGCTTCACGCGGGGACCGCAGCTATGACGACGGACGAAATCATCCTCGAGCCGAAGACCGCGGTTATGGCCACGAGCGAAATCATCCTCGAGCTGCGCGACGTCCATAAAGACTACGCCACCGGCGACACGGTCGTCCGCGCGCTCGACGGCGTATCGCTGACGGTCCGGCGCGGCGAGTTCGTCGCGATCATGGGACAGTCGGGCTCGGGAAAATCGACGCTGATGAACATTATCGGCTGCCTCGACCGCCCGACCTCGGGCAGCTACACCGTGCTCGGCGAGGAGGCGTCGCGTCTCTCGCCGGACGAATTGGCGGCGCTCAGGCGCGAGACTTTCGGCTTCGTTTTCCAGCGCTACAATCTTCTCGCCACAGCAACCGCCGGCGAGAACGTCGAGATTCCGTCGGTGTACGCCGGATTGCCGAAGCACAAACGCTCGGCGCACGCCCGCGGCCTGCTCGAGCGGCTCGGACTCGGCGATCGCACAGGTCACCGGCCGGCCGAGCTCTCCGGCGGACAGCAGCAGCGCGTCGCGATCGCGCGCGCGCTCGTCAACGATCCCCCCGTCATTCTCGCGGACGAGCCGACGGGCGCGCTCGACAGCAAGAGCGGCGAAGAAGTCCTCGCGCTTCTCAAAAAACTACACACTGAGGGCAGGACCATCATCCTGATCACCCACGCCGAAAACGTCGCGCGCCACGCGAGCCGCATCGTCCAGATCCAGGACGGAAAGATCCTTTCCGACAGCGGCGCGCCTGAGGGTGTCCGGGACTCTTTGTCGGCCGAGCGGCGCGACTACAGCGGCGGCGCTCCGCTTATTGCGAGTCTCAACGAGGCGCTCGTGACCGCGTGGCGCTCGCTGCAGGTAAACCTTTTCCGCACCGTGCTGACGCTGCTCGGCATCATCATCGGCGTCGCGGCGGTCGTTGCGATGCTAGCTGTCGGCGAAGGAAGCCGGCAGAAAGTGCTCGACCGGATCAGCTCCTTCGGCACGAATCTGATCCTCATCCGCCCCGGCGCCGCCGGCATCCGCAACGCCGGCGATATCGTCACGCTCGTGCCCGACGACGCCTCCGCGATCAAGGCTATTCCCAACGTCGAGACCGCGCTCCCCGAGCGCAGCGGGCGCATCACGGCGCGCTACGGCAACGTGGATTACCAGACGACGGTCCAGGGCACCGGCGAGGATTTTCCTTCCGCGCGCGATTGGCCCGTCGCCGAGGGGCAATTCTTCAACACCGACGATTTGAAGCAGTACGCGCCGGTCGTCGTGCTCGGCAAAACCGTGGCGAAGACTCTCTTTGCCGACGGCCGCAGCCCCATCGGGAAATATGTCCTGGTGAAGAACGTGCCGTTTCTCGTGATCGGCGTTATGACCGAAAAAGGCGCGGCGCCCAACGGCAACGACCAGGACGACGTTATCTTCACGCCGATCACGACCGGCCTCGTGCGGCTTTTCGGCAAGAGCTATTTGAGCAGCATCACGATCAAGGTCATCGATGCGAGCAAGATCGACGCGACGCAGGACCAGGTCGAGACGCTCCTCAAGGGGCGTCACCGGACAGAGGACTTCAGCGTCCGCAACATGGCGTCGATCCTCCAGGCGGCGATGGAGACCCAGGATACCTTCACGCTGCTGCTCGGAACGGTCGCGGCGATCTCGCTGCTGGTCGGCGGCATCGGCGTGATGAATATCATGCTCGTCAGCGTCGTCGAGCGCACACGCGAAATCGGCATCCGCATGGCGACCGGCGCGCGCATGCGCGACATCCTGCTTCAATTCAACATCGAGGCGGCGGTCGTATGCGCCGCGGGCGGCGTGCTCGGGATTCTATTGGGCGTCGGCGCGGGATTCGCGCTCCGCTACAGCGGGATGACAGTCATTTTCTCCCCCACCCCCGCGTTGCTGGCGTTCGCCTGTGCGTCGGCGACCGGGCTCATTTTCGGCTATTTGCCGGCGCGCAAGGCCGCGCGCCTCGATCCGGTCGTAGCTTTGGCTTCGGAGTAAACCTATGCGTAAACAATTACCACTTGCCGCCATTGCTCTTTCGGTTGCGCTTTCGGCTTGCAGTCTCGCACCGCAGTTCGCCCGGCCGAAAATGGACATGCCGCAGGGCTGGAACGACGCTTCCGGGATCGCCATGCGATCGAGTGCGCAGACTGGGCCGTTCTGGGAAGAACTCGGCAGCACCGAGCTCGACCAGCTGATCGACATCGCGCTCGCGCAGAATCTCGATCTCGAGGCGGCGCTGCATCGTATCGACGAGGAGCGCGCGCTCGCCAAAGTCGCCGCCGCGCCGCTCTACCCTTCCGTCAACGCGAGCGGATCGGCCTCGCGCACGTATACACAATCCGGCGGGCAGCGCACGCAGGCGACCAACGCCGCGTCCGGAGGCGGCAGCATCAGCTGGGAAGTCGATCTTTGGGGCAAGAACCGCAATACGGCGAAATCGGCGAAGTACCACGCCGACGCCACGGTCTTCGACCGCGACGCGCTTCGCCTCGTCATCACCTCCGACGTGACGAATCTCTACACGCAGATCCTGGGCTTCAACGATCGAATTCAGATCGCAGCGAACAATCTCAAGAACGACGAGGAAGTGCTCCGCATCATCGAGGCGCGCTTCAAAGAAGGCGCCGTATCCGGCCTCGAAGTCTCGCAACAGCGGGTGGAAGTCAACGGGCTGCAATCGGCGCTCGCCGCCTTGAACGAGCAGCGAAGCACGGCGCTCAACGCGCTCGCCGTTCTACTGGGCAAGGCGCCGCAAAACTTCGAGGCGCCGGACGATCGTTTCGCCTCGCTCAAAATGCCTGAAGTGAGTCTCACCCCGCCCGCGGAGCTTCTGACCGCGCGGCCCGACATCCAGAGCGCCGAGGCGGGTCTCCGCGCCGCCAACGCCGACATCGGCGCGGCCCGCGCGGCCTTTTTTCCGTCGCTGACGCTCAGCGTCGATTCCGCCATCGCCGCCGGCTTCGGCAATCCGGCGGCGGCGGCGACTTCGCTCGCGGCCAACGTGCTCGCGCCGATTTTCTCGGGCGGCAGATTGACCGGCAACCTCGAGAACGTGACGGCCCGGCAGAAAGAGCTCGCAGCACAGTATCAGAAAACGGTTCTCACAGCGTTCCAGGAAGTCGAAGACGCGCTCGCCGCGTTAAAAAGCAACACCGAGCAGGCGCAAGTCGCACGCCGCTCGGTGGTCGAGTCGCAGAACGCCTACAACATCGCCAAACTGCGCCTGGATGCCGGCGCCATCGATTATGTGACAATGCTCATTACGCAGCGCAGCCTGTACCAAGCCCAAGACAACCAAATCGTGGTAGACCAGGCGCGGCTCGCCGCGTTTGTAAACCTGCGCAAGGCGTTGGGTACGTGAGCAGCGACCGCATTCCCCAACCTCCTCTCTTGTGCTCACCGGCTCAGAGCCGGCGATCCTCGTGGAAGTCGCTCCGTCCGTTGTGGCCGGGGCGATGCCGTGCCCGCGGTGAACTCAGAAGCGCTTCGCGCAGCATCCCGAGCGCGGTCTTAACGATCGCGCCCACGGCGATGCCTTTGAGCGCCGCGAGCTCGCCACTGACGGAATCGTGCACACCGCGCCACCTCGACGGTTTCTCGGGCGTCGCCCTGCGCGCGTAGCGGTCCGTCGCGTCCGCGAGCGCGCGGCGCGCGCCGCGCATTCCGATCAAAAACCCGAGCAAGACCGAGCCGCCGAAAATCGGCCACGGATACTTCGCGGCCTGATAGCGAAGGTCGAAGCTCTGCCTTACTTTGCCGACGGTTTGCTGAAGCCGATCCTGCAGCAGCTCGAGCTTGTTGACTAGATCGGAGCTGGTTTGTTCGAGCTTTACGCGGGTGGCATTGATCTTATCGTCGGCCGGGTCACTTTTGGCCATGAGAACAACCTCCTCCGTCGTAAATCCCCAACGAGCGTCACGGCGCTTTTACCGGTGACGAGCAGTATGCCCCCGATAACAACCAGCACACCGCCGACAATACCGTAGGAGCCCCAGAGCGGAATCGGCGTCAATGCCACGAGCAAGTGGACGATCATTAGTAACAGCATGAGCGCCCCGACGCCCAAAACGACGGCCCCGATACCGACCTCGATGGCCGCGGTTTTCGCTTTGCCCAACTCGTCCTGCACTTCGAGCTTCGTGAGCGTCGCGCCCTCGAGGATCAACTCTCGGACGTCGCGGACGATGTCGCTGACGAGGCCGCCGATCGGCGGCTCGTTACGCGGCTCAGAAGCTTGTCGGGGAGTGTACATCTCAGTCTCTCAAACCCCGCGCCAGCAGATAGCCGATGCCGATGCCGATCAGCAGCGACGGCAATGGATATTTCCGGACCAAGTCGGTCGCGTCTTCCGCCAAATCGGCATAATTTTTATCCTGCAGATACGACCGCGCGGAATCCACCGCGTCGCGCACGCGCGCCGACGCCTGCGAGCCGAACTCCTGCGCGCGGGCGGACACCTCTGATAAAGTGCCGCCGTATTGTGAGCCATATTCGTCAAGGCGCCGGTCGACTTCCTGCTGCGCCTCTTCGCGCGTCTGGCCGTATTTCTGCTGGATCAATCCGATGAGCTTGTCCTTTTCGCCGCCGATCCAGTCGAAATCGTCGTCGGTGAGTCGTCCCCACCACGACTTCAATGCGCCTCTCATCTGTCGCCACTGACCTGCCGAAATATCCTGGTTCATCGGTACCTCCTGAGATTTTGATTACGATAGAAGGGCTGCCTACACACTCCCCAAAGGTGATCCTAACTTGCCGGAGCCGAAGCCTGCAGCAGGTAAATGCCTCAATCTCGTCCGGAATTTTCCCCGATCGCCGTAAAGCGCGGTCGGCTTGTGCAGCGCCGAGCATTTCGGATACATTCGATTGATAGACGGCCATGCTTTACGGTGTGTTCGACCATCTCGATCGAGGAGCGCTGCCGCTGCGGGAGTACTATGAAGCTCGGCTGAGTCTGATCGAGGCGTACGAGCGCGCGGGCTTTTACGCCTATCACGTGGCGGAACACCACGCGACGCCGATCGGCATGGCGCCGTCGCCGAACCTATTTCTCTCCGCGGTCGCGCAGCGAACCAAGAAGATCCGTTTCGGGCCGCTCGTGTACGCCCTGCCGCTGCACCATCCCCTGCGCCTCGTCGAGGAGATCTGCATGCTCGACCAGATGAGCGGCGGGCGGCTCGAGATCGGCTTCGGCCGCGGCGCGTCGGTTATCGAAAACTCCTTCTTCGGCCGCAGCCCGGCGGATTCCGAGAAGGTTTACACCGAGGCGCTGGAGATCGTGCTGCGCGGATTGGCGGAGCGAAAGGTAAACTTCAGCGGCGAGTTTTTCTCGTTTGAGAATATTCCGCTGGCGGTCGAGCCGCTGCAAACGCCGCATCCGCCGGTGTGGTACGGCGTCCATTCCACCGAGAGCGCCGAGCGCGCCGCGCGCCGCGGGCTCAACATCGTGAGCCTCGATAGCGCGGCCGAAACGCGCGACTTCGCCGCCGCGTTTCGGAAAACATGGCGCGAGATCAACGGCGCGCGTCCGCTGCCGAAGATCGGCGTCAGCCGTTTCGTCGTCGTCGCGGAGCGCGCCGAAGAGGCGCTCGCCGCCGCGCGACGCGCCTATGCCGTCTGGCGCCGAAGCTTCTTATTTTTATATTCGACCTTCGGCGGAGCGCCGAAGCATCCGCGCCCGGCCACATTCGACGAAATCATGGCCGAGGGCGAGGGCATCGCCGGGACGCCGGAAAAAGTGCGCACCTTCTTTCAGGCGCAGCAGAGCGAATCGACGGCGAATTATCTCATCGGGCAGTTCGCCTTCGGTGATTTATCGCTGGAGGAATCGCTGCGCTCGCTCGAGCTGTTCGCGCGGCACGTGATGCCGGCGATCAATCAGGCGGAAGACTAACGCAGATTACCCGTGTGGCCGAGCGAGTACCGGCCCGGCTGCGGCCAGACGGTAAGCCCGTGCGGCTCTTTGCCGACGGCGATGCTCTTCACATCACCGCTTTCCGTATCGATGACATACACGACATTGTCGTAGCGCCCGGATAACCATAAGTACTTGCCGTCGGCGCTGATATTTCCCATGTCGGGGCTGCCGCCGCCGGGGATCGGCCAGTTCGCGACAATTTTCCGCGAAGCGAAGTCAAGGACCGAGACGCTGCCCTTGCCGCGACGTGAGCCGCGGATTTGGTTAGAGCCGCGATTCGCCACGTAGAGCTTGGTCGCGTCGCGGCTGGGATAGAGACCGTGCGTTCCCTTGCCGGTCGGCAGAAACGCGACCTCCGCGAGTTTGTCCCCGTCGACCAGAAAGATGCCGTCCGCCTTCATGTCGGCGACGAAGAAGACCGAGCCGTCCGGCGAGACTCGCACGTCTTGCGGCATGCCGCCTTTGGAGAGCTTCAGGTAGCCCAAGACCTTGCGCTCGAGCCAATCGATCTTCGTGACACTGCCGGCGAACTCGCACGTGAAAATCGCATAGCGGCCGTCGATCGAGAAGTCGGCGTGATTGATGCCGGCGCATTGCGGGACATCAAGCGAAAACTGGAGCGCCATGGTTTGCGGATCGCGGAAGTCGAGCCGCTTCTTGTCCTCCGCCACGATGATCGACGAACGGCCGTCGGGCGTAAAGTACATGTTATAAGGATCGTCGACGGGAAGATTTTTTCCCGGCTTGCCGGTTTTCGGATCGATCGGAGTAAGGCTGCCATCGCGGCGTCCTTCGGCGTTGTTGTTCACCCACAAAGTCTTCAAGTCCCACGAGGGAACGATGTGCTGAGGATCGACGCCGACGGGAAAACGATCGATGACTTTAAGCGTCGCGGGATCGATAACCGAGACATCGCGGCTGCTGCGATTCGGCACATAGACGCGCTCGAGCGCGCCGTCCACTGCCGGGCTGAATTTTCCCGCCGCGGTTTCACTGTACAGATTCTTCGGGTCGATCACGGGCGGCATGCCCTGTACGGTTTTGGCCGCGGGTTCAACCGCCGCTGGAGCGGCAACTGTCGGTCTATCCGTCGGCGCCGGCTCGGAGACGAGGAAATGGCGCAGCGGCCACCAGGCAAATGGAATTAGCAAAGCCGCCGCTACAACGGTATACAGCCACGCTGGAACTCTACGCACGCTTTTGGATGCTTCTGTATTACTCACCCGGATCTGAACTCCTCTCGACTCCAGATTGGAGGCGACGCTATTTTACTCTAACTGATTCGTTTCTCCAAACGTGTGCTTAAGCGCCGGCCGCGCGCCGGTGCTCTACCATCAAACAGCGGTCCTGCACGACTTTGATGCCGGTGCGCGCGAGCTTTTCCGCCGCGGCGTCGTTTCGAATGCCGGACTGAAACCAGACCGCGGCGGGTTTTTTGGCGAGCATATCGTCGACGTGCCGGTCGATGTCGTGCGAGCGGCGGAACACATCGACGAGGTCGATCTCTCCCGGAACGTCCATTAACCGGCGATACACGCGCCGGCCGAGAATTTCGGTCACCTCGGGATAATAGACCGGCACCGGAATCACGTCGTAGCCCGCCCGCGCCAAATATTCCGGCACGTAAAAAGCCGGCTGAAAGTTTTGCTTCTCGGTTTTCATGCCGAGCACCGCGATGCGGCGGCTTTTCGCGATCACCTCGCGGATTC
The DNA here is from genome assembly GCA_036522615.1 of Binatia bacterium. Taxonomy (GTDB): domain Bacteria; phylum Desulfobacterota; class Binatia; order UBA9968; family UBA9968; genus JAJPJQ01. Next base: position 12,716 of record DATDFN010000157.1, read on the forward strand.
CCGCGCCGGTCTCGATTAAATTCTCTTTCCAGTTCATGGCCCATGGTACCAACTACGGCGGCCCATATCACGGGCTAGGGGCTTAATTTTGTATTGACAGGGGCCGGAACGCTCGCTACCCTCCTGCCAAAAGGAGAGCATCATGGCCAATGGATTCGACCGCAGGTCGTTCTTGAAAGGCGCCGCGCTGACCGCCGCGGCTATCGGAACCCAACTGGTGCAAGCCGCGCCCGTCCGCGCCGAAGGCGGCGAAGAAGATGGCAAAGCGGCCGCGCCGAAAGACAAAGTCGTCAAACGCCCGGGTTCGGACTTCATGGTCGACGTCATCAAGGCGACGGGGATCGAGTACATCGCATCGAACCCAGGCTCGAGCTTCCGCAGCCTGCACGAGTCGATCGTCAACTACGGCGGCAACAAAAAGCCCGAGTTTCTAACGTGCATGCACGAGGAATCCTCGGTCGCGATGTGTCACGGCTACGCCAAGGCGGCCGGCAAGCCGATGGGCATGCTCGCGCACGGCACCGTAGGACTCCAGCACGCGACCATGGCGGTCTACAACGCATGGTGCGACCGCGTGCCGATCATGATGTTCGCCGGCAATTTTCTGGACGCCGACAAGCGCCGGCCGGGCGTCGAATGGTACCACTGCGTGCAGGATCCCGCGGCGATTCACCGCGACTTCACCAAATGGGACGACCAACCGGTGTCTCTGCAGCATTTCGCCGAGTCCGTCATGCGCGCCTACAAAATCGCGACGCTGCCGCCGATGGGACCGGTGCTGATCACGGCCGACGGCGACCTCGCCGAAGAGGCCGTGCACGACGAGAAGCGCCTGAAGATCCCGAAGCTCACGATGTCGATTCCGTCTCAGGGCGACAGCGCCGCGGTGGCCGAGGCCGCCAAGCTGCTGCTCGCGGCCGAGCACCCGGTGATTCTCGCCGACCGCGCCTCGCGCTCCCAGGAGGGCATGACGCGGCTCGTCGAGCTCGCGGAGGCGCTCAACGCGCCCGTTTGCGATATCGGCGGGCGCATGAACTTCCCGACGACGCATTATCTCAATCGCACAGACGACAAGCGCGCGCTCGTTCAGGAGGCCGACGTCGTGCTGATGCTGGAAGTCGCCGATCCGTGGGGCCAGTTCAACTCGATCAGCGACCCGCACCACGAATACCGCCGGCTCGCCAAAGCGGACGTGAAGATCATCCATATCTCCGTCGCGGAGAGCCTCACGAAATCGAATTACCAGGACATGCAGCGCTTCATGCCCGTCGACCTCGCGATCTTCGGCGACGCGCAGACGACGCTGCCCGCACTCACCGAGCGGGTGAAATCCGGCATGAGCTCGAACCAGCGCGTGGCCATCGGCGACCGCGTGAAAAAGCTGCAGACCGACTACCGGCGCATGAAAGAGCGCGCCCGGGCCGCGGCGGCGGTCGGCTGGGACGTGACGCCGGTCAGCACGGCGCGGCTCTCGACGCATCTATGGAATGTCGTCAAGAACGAAGAGAAATGGTGCATGGCGGTCTCCGGCATGCAGTGGAACAAAAATCTTTGGCCGGCGAAGGAATATTATAACTTCATCGGCAGCTCCGGCGGCTCGGGTGTCGGCTACGGCGCGCCCGCGGCGGTCGGAGCGGCCCTCGCCAATCGCGACAAGGGCATTTTCACGATGACGATCCAGAACGACGGCGATCTCATGTACGGCCCGGGCGTCCTTTGGACCGCTGCGCATCACAAGATTCCTATCCTGATCGTCATGCATAACAACCGCGCCTATCACCAGGAAGTGATGCACTTGCAAAAGATGGCGGGACTCCACAATCGCGCCATGGATAGGGCGGCGATCGGTACTACGATTGAAAATCCCAACATCGATTTCGCCAAGCTCGCGTCCTCGCTCGGCCTCGTGTCTGAAGGGCCGATCACCGACCCGGCGAAGGTCGAGCCGGCGATCCAGCGCGCCTACGCGGCCGTTAAGCGCGGCGAGCCGGCACTCGTGGATGTCGTCACGCAGGGGCGATAGAAGCAATACTCAACGGGACAATCTCATGAGACTTAAAATTTTAATTCTAATGCTCTTGTGCGCCGCGCCGGTCTTGGCGCAGGAGAAAGACAAGGCTCCGGCGGGATCGGCGGAGAACGGCCATAAGGTTTACATGAAATACATGTGCTACACCTGCCACGGCACGATCGGCCAAGGGGCCGACCGCGGCACCGGCCCCAAACTCGCGCCGACGCCGGTGTCGTTCGCGACGTTCCAAGCCCAGCTGCGCACGCCGCGACAGGATATGCCGCCTTACCGGAAAGAGTTCGTGAGCGATCAGGAGCTGGCGGATATGTACGCCTATCTCCTTTCCATCAAACCATCGCCGGCGGCGAAGGATTTGCCGCTGCCGAATTTTTAACCTCCCGAGCGGCCGCGTATGGCGCTCCGCATCGCCGCCTGCGCGGCCGCCGCGCTCCTGTTTTTCGCCGCCGCCGCGGCATCCGCCGCGGACGAAGGCCTCAAACGGCTCCGCATCGCGTACCCCAGCAATTCCCTCTGCTGCGTACCGCTGTTCGCGGCGGTCAAGTGGAAAATCTTCGAAGAGAACGGCCTCTCGGTAGAAATCGTCCAGATCCGCTCGCAGCTCGGGAACGCCGCTCTGGCGGGCGGCGAGATCCAAAGCTTCGCCGGCGTCGGGCCGGCGTCCGTCAGTGCGACGTTGAGAGGCCTGCCGTCGCGCGCGATTTGGTTCGCTTCCGACCGGCTCATCTACTCGCTCCTCGCGCGGCCGGGAATCCGCGACATCAAGGATCTCCGGAATAAGAAGATCGGCCTCACCGGTCTCGGCGGCACCTCGCACGTCGCGCTCCAGATCGCGCTCGAGGCCGCAGGAGAGAACCCCAAGAATTTTATTTATCTCAGCCTCGCCGCCGCGCAGGTCCTCCCCGCGGTCGAGAGCGGCGTCATCGACGCGGCGATCTTGAGCCCGCCTTTTATCTCGTACGCGCAGAAAAAGGGGCTGAAAGAAATCTTCGACGTCGGCGCGCGCGTGCGGATGCCGCTCGGGGGGCTCACGACGACCGTCTCGGCGCTGCAAAACCGCCCCGACGAGGTGAAGCGGGTGATCCGCTCGCTGCAGCTCGCCCGCCGCGCCATCTTGCAGTCGAAGGAAAAAAGCGTCGCGCTGATCGCTAGCTTCTTGAGCGTCGACCGACAGGCGGCGGAAGAGACGTATGTCGACCTCGCACGCACGTCGAGCGGCAGCGGCGTGCCGACGCGCGACGGCATCGCACAGATCATCCAATCGCTGCAGATGGCCGGGCAGTTCGCCGAGCGCAAGGTCGCCTTCGAGGATGTCGCCGACGATCGGATCGCGAAAGAAGTCGCGCGCGAGCTCGGATACAAGGTCGAGTGAGGCGAATATGGCAGCCGTGGAAAGAGAACAATTCATTCGCCACTACGTCGCGGTCGTCACACCCTTTAAGGATAACTTCGACGTGGACGAAACGGCGCTCAGGCGCCATCTCCGCTACTTCATGCAGCCCGCGTTCAAGGACGCCGGCGGCGCGATCATCATCAACCCCGAAGCCGGCGAGCTTTTCTACCTGAGCCGCGAGGAAAAGCGGCGCAACGTCGAGATCGCCGTGGAGGAATGCGGCGGCAAGGTTCCCGTCTTCGCCGGCGCGATCGATCTGCGCACCGAAGACGCCGTGAAGGTCGCGGTCGATGCGCGCGAGGCCGGCGCCAACGGGCTTTTTCTTCTGCCGCCGATCGGCATGATGGATATCACATCCTGCTGGGATCCCGAGCGCTATCCCGAAATCTGGCTCGACCTGGCGAAGGCGCAAACGTCCGCCGCCGGCCTGCCGGCGATCGTCCATCCGGTCGCCGGCCGCACGCCGACATTCGGCATCGGCCTGCCGCTCGCGCCCGCGCTGCTCATGTGCCGCGAGATTCCCGAGATCGTCGGCTGGAAAATGACCTACAGCTACGAAGGCACGAAGATCGTCGCCAAAGCGCTTAAGAATCTGGAGCGTAAAGTCGCGGTGCTGATCGCGACGGGCAGATATTTTCACGATCATCTGGCAACGGGAATTCTGGAGGGAACGCTGTCGGGATCGTATAATTATGCGATGGAGCCGATGATGGCGCATCTGGCGGCGTGGAAGAAAAACAATCCAGCGGAGGCGAGCCGGATATGGAATTCCGGTCTGTACGATCTGCACGCGTACATCTATTCGGATTATTCCCGCCTACACGTGCGCTACAAGCTGGCGACGTGGCTGAGAGGACTGATCCCCTCTCCATTTATGCGCCCGCCGCAGCCCGAGCCCAGAAAAGAAGAAGTTTCCGCGCTCGCCGAGCTCCTCAAAAAGACCGGGCTCGGCGTCATCGAGGCGGACGCGATCGAGCGCATTGCGAAGCGCTTGAAGCGCTAACGCCGCGCATCAAAACATTTGCGCAAGCGTCGCGATCGCGTTGATGACTTCCCCGTCCAGCGACATGACGAGCGGCGCGAGGTGAAGATAGCGCGTCGCCGTTTGCTTGGAATCGATTTGCTTGTAGACCTGCGCCGCCGTCGCCGCGGTCAGACCCGCGACGGCCGCAACCTTTTCGGGCGGAATCCCGTGATTCTTGGCGTATAGACAGAGATCCATCTGCATGAGCGGGAGCGAGAAGTAGAATTCTTCCTGCGATTGTTCGAGTGAATAGGTGTCCGTCGTGGGCGGCCGCTGCCGGATTTCTTCGGGAATGTTGAGCGCGGCCGCAAGCTGATACACCTGAGTCTTGTATAAATGCGCGATCGGTTTTAAATCCGCCGCGCCGTCGCCGTTCTTGACAAAGAATCCTAGATCGTGCTCGAGCCGATTCGGCGTGCCGATTACGGCATAGCCGTGCCGGTCGGCGTAATAGTACTCCATCATTTTGCGCACGCGCTGCTTGAAGTTGGTCGCCGCGACGATGCCGCGGTAAGCCTCAGCCGTGAGGCGGACCTTGATCTCGGCTCCCGCGGGCGGCTGTACGACGAGAGAGAAAAGCGCATAGCCATTCTGTTCGCCGGCGGACGGCAGGGCGATCTTGCATTTATAGCCTTCGCCGTACTCGGGAATCAGCGTGCGGATCGCCTCGTCGCGCCGGCGGTAGCAGCCGGCGGCCTGCAAGATCGGCGTGATGTCCTCGAGCTCGGTGCGAAGGCCTAAATAGTCCGCCAGGAGGCGGCCGAAGCTGAGGCTTTCGGGCGACGACTCGAGTTCCGGCATAAAAATTCCGAGGACGCGCTCGGCGCCGAGGGCGCGCGCGGCAAGCGCCGCCGAGACGCTGCTGTCGATACCGCCGGAGAGCCCCAGAACAACGCCGCGGCACTTGAGATCGACCGCGACCTGCTGACGGATGCCGGCGCAGATGCGTTCGATCTCTTTTTGCGCATCGAGCTTCAGCACCTCGGCGGAAAAGGAACTTTTCATACGCTTTCTCTTGCTTCCTCGCTTAAAGCTAGTTTGGCGACTTTTCCCGACGCAGTCGTCGGCATCTCGTCGCGAAACTCGACGAACTTCGGCACCATATAGTCGTCGAGACGGGCGGCGCAGTGGCGCAGCACGTCCCGCTCGGTCAGCTGCGCGCCGGTGCGCGGCACGATCACCGCTTTGACGGCGCTGCCGAGGATATTGTCGGGAACTCCGATGACGGCGGCCTGCGCCACGCCGGGCAGCGCGTAAAGCACGTCCTCGACTTCGCGCGGACTCACCTTTTCGCCGCGCGTCTTGATGATGTCGTCCTTGCGCGCGACGAAGTAAAGATACCCCTCGGAGTCGCCCTTGAAGAGGTCTCCCGTGTGCAGCACCCTCTCCCCCGGCAACGGTCCCGGACGAAGCGCTTTATCCGTCGCCTCCGGCATCTCCCAATATCCCTTCATCACATGCGATCCGCGAACCACCAGCTCGCCCACGACGCCGGGCCCGACGCGATTGCCGGCATCGTCGACGATGTAGTGCTCCTGATTCGGCATGCCGCGGCCGACCGAGCCCGGGCGCGCGTCGATCTGATCGGGCGGAAGATACGTCACGCGCGTGCATTCGGTCTGGCCGTACATGGAATAGATCTTGACGTGCGGCATAAGCTTCCGCAGCTTGGCGATGTGCTCGAGCGGCATCGCCGCGCCGGCGTTGGTGATGTAGCGCAGATGAGAGAAGTCCCACTTCGTCAAATCCATCTGCAACAGCATCGCCGAGATCGTGGGAATCATGGGAAAGCCGGTCGCGCGCTCCCGGACGATGCGGTCCAGAATCGCCGCAGGATAGGTGAACGAGCGCTCGAGCACGACCGTGCCGCCGACCCTGAACATCATGAAAACCTGGTAGAGCCCGTAGCCGAACGAGAGTGGGAGGACGTTCAGGACGACGTCCTCGGAAGTGTTTTCCAGATAACCGATGATCGAGTGCGCCGCGGTGATCGCGTTGAGATGCGTGATCATCACGCCTTTCGGCCGGCCGGTCGAGCCCGACGTATACACAAGCGTCGCCAGATCGATATCGATGGATCGTTTCGGCGGCGGCTCGGAGCCGAACGTTTCGTCGGCGAGGACGTCTTCGAAGGACACGACCCGACGGCCGTTTGGCTGTCCGGCGGCGGCATCGGCGAGGAACACCGCCTTGATGGAGCTTCCCTCAAGACAATGGCCGACCGATTTGAATTTCGCGGCGTCGGTCACAACCGCGGCGGCCCGGCAATGGTTCAAGATATAAGTGAACCGCTCCGCCTTCGTCGTGGGGTTGATCATCACAAAGACGGCTCCAGCCTTGAGCGTCGCGAAAACCGCGAGCACCGCCTCGACGGAATTTTCCAGATAGATCATGACCCGGTCGCCGCGCCCGACGCCGACCGCGGCGAGACTATGCGCCAGTCGATTGCAGCGGCGGTCGATCTCCCCGTAGGTCAATCTGCGCTCGCCGACAATCAGCGCGACTTTCGCCGGGGACCGACGGGCGCTTGCTTCGAGGAACTCTTCGAGCTGCAAAGTCCCTCCTCAGGCAGCCGCTTTGGATTTTTTCTCGATGAACCGGACCAGGCGGTTGATGGAGTCGAGATTTTCCGGCAGCAGTTCGTCGTCCTGCACCTTGACGCCGAAGGTCGCGTCGAGGAAAGCGATCAGCTCCAGGACTCCGGTGGAATCGATGATGCGCTTTTCCAGCAGCGAATCATCGTCGGAAAACGTCTGCCCTTCCAGACCGAAGAGGAAGTTGTCGTTGATGAACCGCCGCAGTATGTCCTTCATTTTCTACTGCACCTCGCCGAAGTGGTCGATGAACTGGTCCACGACAAGCTGCGTCGACAGGACGCCGACGAACGCCATGTTGTCCTTGATGCCGATCGCCTGCCCGCCGCGGACTTTCTCCACCAGCTTCCGCACCGCGGCGGGCTGAAAAATTCCATGTCTGCCGATGCGCTCGGGAGAGAGCGCCGCCTCGGCGTATTCCCGCGCGCCGCCGGCAAAGAAGCTTTTGCCGTCGGGAGACCGGTACGGCTGCTTCGCGCGCTTGCGGATCGATTCCGGCACGAGCCCTGTCGCGGCGCGCTTTAAAATATATTTCTCCCGCAAAACTTTCATTTTGAGGCGCGGCGGCAGCGCGTTGGCGAACTCGACCACACGGTGGTCGAGAAACGGATAGCGCGCCTCGATGGAATGCGCCATCGCGACGCGGTCGGCCTGGGAGGATAGGAGGTAGCCCGGCAGCAAATACTTCGCTTCGAGGTATTGGGCGCGGCTGAAGCCGTCCCAGCGGTCGTAAGCCGGCGGCAGTTGCGCCTCCACTTCCCGGTAGAGATCGCTGTCCGCAGCTCGATGAAGCACCTCGGGGGACAAAAACATCTTAAGCTTGGAGGTGAGCTCCCAGCGCGGAAGATGCGAGAAGAGACGGCTCGACACATCCCGTGTGCTTACGTGAAAAAATGCTTGCAGATAAGCCGGAGACTGCGCCTGCAGCTTCGGCAGGTAAGGATAGAGGCGCTTCAACAGCAGGGGGCGCATTTGCGATTCCGGCCGGACGCTCCAGAAGCTCCGGATCTTGGCCTCTTTAAAGAGATCGTAGCCGCCGAAGATCTCATCCGATCCCTCGCCGGTGAGCACCACCTTGTAACCGCTCTCGCGCACGAGCCGCGAAAGAATGAACAACGGCGCAGGGGCGGTGCGCAGGATCGGCTTCTCGGCGTGCCAAACGACGCGCGGAAAAACGCGTCCTATGTCGCCGTAGGAGCACGGGACCTCGCGATGCTCGGTCCCGAGCGCCCCGGCGACTTCCCTCTGGTGGCGGCTCTCGTCGAATTCCGCCTCCTCGAAGGATACTGAAAATGTTTTCAATGGCGTGTCGGTATATCGTCGCACGATCGCTGCAATTACGCTCGAATCGAGCCCGCCGCTGAGATATGCGCCGACCGGCACGTCGGCGCGGAGACGAAGGCGGGTGGCATCGACGAGCAACTCCAGCAGCCGCTCGGCGCATTCGCGCTCGTCGACCGCTTGTTGCGGCTGCGGAGCCGGCGGATAATTCAAGCGCCAGTAAGACGTAATGCGAACCTCGCCGTCCTTGAGCGCGAGAGAATGTCCCGGCGGCAGCTCGCGGATGTTCTCAAAAAAGGTCCTGGGCGGCAGATTGACCCAGAAAGTGAAAATCTCATTCAAGCCGGCGGCATCGACGCGGCGGGCCACGCGGGAATCGGCGAAGATCGCTTTAATTTCGGAGCCAAAAATAAAAGCGCCTTCGGCCTGAGTATAAAAGAGCGGCGCGATGCCCAGCCTATCCCTCGATAGGAACAGCTTTTGCTCGCTGCTGTCCCAGATCGCGAAGGCCCATTGACCGTTTAAGTGGTGGACGCACTCCTCCCCTTTCGTCTCATAAAGACGCAGGATCACTTCGGTGTCGGATTGAGTCCTAAAACGACAGCCTTTTCGGATCAGCTCTTGCCGCAGCTCGGGAAAATTGAAGATTTCCCCGTTGAACACGATCGAGATCGTCCCGCTCTCGTTATGCATGGGTTGTTGCCCCGAGGCGAGGTCGATGATACTAAGCCGCGCATGCGCCAAGCCGGCCCGTTCCTGGACGTACACCGCACGCTCGTCGGGTCCCCGATGCCTTATGCGTTCAATCATCAGGCGTAGAACCACAGGGTCTGCTTTTAGTCCGGGAGGATTTATGATTCCGGCGATCCCGCACATGCTGGCGTAAGTATTACGCGCGCATCGCTTTCCGGCAATTCAGGAAAGTCTATATTTTGGGGTAGGTAAAAACCTGATCGAAGGACCGGGGCGGGAGCACCACGCACCGGTGAATGCCCGGTCGGAGTATCGTATAACTGGCCAATATTACTGTATTAAAACCTCCGAAGATTTCTCATTTAAGGGAAGAATTCCAATCCGGATCGGAAAATCGGGCCCACCACTCGCCTTCCAAGCGCGACAGGAATGCGTCTCCCAACTGAACGGCTTGAAGAATTGCCGGATTCCGCGATTGCGCGAGCACGCCTCCCGTCCAGACGAAATGACAGCGCTCCTTTCCGAGTTCCTTGATGTAGCGCGGCTCCATTTCGCCGGAAACCGCGACCGCGCCCTGGCTCCAGGCATCGGCGACGAGATCGCTTAGGACTTTTGAGATGGATTTAGGCCGTCCGCCGAATTGCAGGACTTCGCTCACCCGCCCCGGCTCCACATAGTAGAGATACCATCCGGCGATATCGCCGCTGCTCTCGCGCACCAGCCGTTTGCGAAGTTTTCCGTACATGCGCTTCTCGGCCGCCCGCGCCAGCAGCCAGCGGTACGCTGGGAGATCGTATTCCGGACGGAGCGAGCAGTCGGCGGAGAACTGGCGCACGCAGGAGAGCAAGGTTTCGTCGCTCGGCTCCTCCGTCGCGGCCGTTTGCATCGACTCGGGCTTCCAGTAGGCGCTCAGGCGGCTACGCAGCACCAAAGAGTCGAAAGCTAGGGAGGCCGGAGGAAGCAGCCTCGCGAAGGGCACCCACGATTTGCGCCGCTCGAGAAGCACGCGCGCGTACTGCGCCGGCCTGAGCACGCGCGTCCAATTCAGACTGTAAAGCAGCGCGACATCTCCGCCCGACGCGCGCCAGAGCCTTTCGGACGATTCATTGGCGCCGTCGGAATACGCGAGATCCTGCGGGCCGGAGAAATAAGATTTTACGAGCTTAACCGCCGCGTAAGCAGAACGCGCCCGCTCGTCTTCCGCCAGCTGCGTCGCCACGGCCACGGTCACCGGCTGGTTGCGGAACATCATCTTCCGCGGCATCACGCCGAGGAAAGCCACCGGACCAGAAGCGTCATCCTCGTATACGAGCGACGGCAGCTTCTGGTCCTGCCACGGCGAATCAAAGAAAATGTCTTCGAAATAGTCGCTTAGCGCCTTGGGCGCCGCCCCGTTGTGCGAGCGGAAAACCCTCAGCCAAAGCTTCGCGACGTCGGGGATGTCCTCTCGGCGAAACTCACGTACCCCGCTCATGGAGTCCAGTAACGGGTTGGATTCTTGCCGGAGACGCCCTCATTTTTCCGCCGGAATATGGCCGGCAGCTTCGGCCTCCGCCAGAATCTCGTTGATTGTCTGGATAAGCTTGCGCGCGGCATCGGGCGTAAGCTCGACCGCCACGCGCGCGCCCGGCCCCTGGCCCTCGTTGACGAAATCGATATTCAGCGCGTGCTCGTCGCGCGCATGATACGGATGATCGTACGAGACGTTCAGCTGGCGCACTTCGAACCAGTCGTCGCGTCCTTTGCCGCTCGCTTCGAACGGGACCTGCTTTGCGATCATGGTGCACATTTTAGCGCTCCTTCAAAATTACTGGTCGTTAAGCGCTGAGATGCTTCGGCAAAAACGCCCAGATTTTTTTCCACCCATCGACGGCCTGCTCGGCGCGATACGCCGGTGGCCGGTCGTAGTAGAAAAATCCGTGGCCCGCGCCGTCGTAGCGATGAAATTCATAATTTTTGCCGGCCTTCTTGAGTTCCTCCTCGTGGCGGTTCACCTGCTCGGGCGAAGGGGCTTTGTCGTCGTTGCCGAAGAGTCCGAGCATGGGACAGGAAAGGTCCTTCGTGAGATCGATCGGCGCGACCGGCTGTTTGGGCGTCAGCTCTTCCTTCGAGGCCGCCACACGGCCGCCCCAGCACTCGACCAGCGCGTCGATGCCTTTGAGTTTGCAGGCGGCGAGAAAACCGTGGCGGCCGCCGGAGCAGGTGCCGAAGACGCCGACTTTGCCGTTGAGATTCGGCTGCGAGCGGATAAATTTGATCGCGCCTTCGAGATCGCCGAGGACCTGGTCATCGGGAACGCCGCCCGCGGCACGGACTTTGGCGCCGACGTCTTCCGGCGTGCCGTGGCCGTCGCGGAAATAGAGGTTCGGTGTGATCGTGATGTAGCCGTGGTGCGCGAATCTGCGCGTGCATTCCTTGTACCATTCGTCCCAGCCCGGCGCGTGATGGATCAGCACCATGCCGGGATATTTTCCCGGAGTCGTCGGCCGCGCGAAGTAGGCGTTGATTTTGTCGCCTTTTGCGCTTGCGATATCGACGGTCTCCGCTTGCATCGCCTCGCGTTGGTCGGTTGTGTACATGGTCCCCTCCTCGGGATTTTTTTTAATTTATGCGAAGCCTATTTGGCTTGCGCGCTGATGTCAACTCTCTCGGTTGACGCCGGTGGATCAAGTTAATATGATCGCGAACGCAGCATCGAGGAGTTTTTATGCCGATGACACTGACTGAAAAAATCATCGCGCGCGCCGCGAACCGGTCCAGCGTCGCCGCGGGAGATATCGTCGTCGCGAACGCGGACAAGCTTTACATTAAAGATCTCCGCTTCTCGAAAAAGGAAGACGCGAAAGGCTTGTACGGCGTTCTGCTGGAAGTCCTCGATAGCATGGGGAAGAAAAACGTCTGGGACGGCGGGAAGATCGTCGTCAACCTGGACGAGCAGCCGCCGCGCAACGAGAAGCGCGCCGAGGGCCAAGAGCGGGCGCGCGACTTCGCCCGCGAGCAGCATGCGGTGCTTTACGGCGGAAACGATGGCGGCATCGGCCACAACGTCTTCGTCGAACACGGCCATGTGACGCCGGGGGAGTTCATCGTCGGCGGCGACTCGCATACATGCACGTACGGCGCGCTCGGCGCGTTCGCCACGGGAATCGGCTTCACGGAGACCGTCGGCGTTTTGGCCACCGGCCAGATCTGGCTAAAAGTACCGAAAGCGATCCGCTTCGAGATGACGGGGAAGCCCGGACCGTGCGTGGTCGGAAAAGACATCGTGCTCTGGGTCGCCGGGAAAATCGGCTACGAAGGCGCGATCAACCGCTCCCTGGAGTATACCGGGCCGGGGATCAGGGAAATCTCAATCGAAAGCCGCCTCACCATGTGCAATATGGCGGTCGAGATGATCGCGGTCAACGCGATCGTTCCCGCCGACGAGCGCACCGCCGCGTACGTCCGGGAGGTCGGCGGCGGCGATTATGCGCCGCTCGCGAGCGACGCCGGCGCTAAGTACGAGCAGGTCCACGGCGTCAAC
>DATDFN010000158.1:0-10414 GCA_036522615.1 Binatia bacterium
GCGCACTTCCACTACGTCGTCGCGGGCATCATCTTCGCGCTCTTCGCGGCGGTCTATTACTGGTTCCCGAAGATGTTCGGCAAGCTGATGAACGAGCCGCTCGGCAAGATCCATTTCATTCTCACGTACATCTTCTTCAACCTGACCTTCTTCCCGATGCACATTCTGGGCGTCGGCGGCCACATGCGCCGCATCTACAACCCGCTGCAGTACGAGTTCCTGCAGCCGCTCCAGGGCATCAACCACTTCATCACTATCAGCGCGTTCATCCTCGGCGCCTCGCAGCTGTTCTTCATCTACAACTTCATCGCGAGCCTCGCGAAAGGCCGGCGCGCGGAGCGCAATCCGTGGCTCGCCAACTCGCTCGAATGGAGCGCCGCCTCGCCGCCGCCGCACGGCAATTACGAGACCACGCCGGTCGTTTATCGCGGCGCGTACGAGTACAGCTCGCCCGAGGTTTCCGAGGACTGGCTGCCGCAGAACCGCCAAGTGAGCGGCGGCGTTGCCAGAGCCCACTGAATGTGACACGAAATTAGGGTGAAAGGCGCTTCTCTCCAGGTCATTCACCGCCTCGCCGTTTTCAACGCGGCGGCGACGGTGCTGCTGCTCGTCGCCGGCGGGCTCGTCACCAGCAAAGGCGCCGGCCTCGCCGTGCCGGACTGGCCGACGACCTTCGGCTACAACCCGTTTCTCTATCCCTGGTCGCTCATGGTCGGAAATATTTTCTACGAGCACAGCCACCGGCTGATCGCCTCGATGATCGGTTTGACGACCGTCGCGCTCGGCGTCGCGCTCTGGCTCAAGGAGCCGTGCGCCTGGGTGCGCGGCCTCGGCGCCGCCGCCGTCGCGCTCGTCGTCGCGCAGGGCGTCGTCGGCGGCCTCCGCGTCGTGCTGCTCGAGCAGACGCTCGCGATCCTCCACGCCTGCCTGGCGCAGGCGTTCTTCGCGTTGGCGGTCAGCCTCGCGCTCGTCACCTCGGCCGGCTGGCGCGAGGATGCGCGCAAAGAGGAAATCGCCGATGCGGCGCGTCTGCAGCGCCTCGCGCTGGTCACGACCGGCCTCATCTACTGCCAGATCGTCTTCGGCGCGTTCCTGCGCCACAGCGGCGAGCTTTTGTGGCTGCATCTTTTCTTCGCCGCTGCCGTGAGCCTGCACGTGATTTTTCTGATCGCGCGCGTATTGATGCGCTACGGCAACCGGCCGCAGCTTGCGCGCCCTGTGATCTATCTGACTGCGCTGCTGATTTTCCAGCTCGCACTCGGCCTCGGCGCCTATGTCGCGAAATTCGTTGTCGCGCTTTCCGCCCCCGCTGCCGTGACGCTCAGAACCGGCCACGTCGTCGTCGGCGCTTTGATGCTCGCGGCGAGCCTCGTGTTGACGCTCAGGCTGTTCAAATTTTTCGCGCCGGCGCGCAGCGGCGGCGAAGCCGTCGTCGCGCTTTCCGCACGCGGCTCGGGGGTCTCGGCATGAGCCTCGCGGCGGGCACAGAGTCGGTCGCTCTCGCCGGCGGCTACCGCCGCGCGGCGGATTTCTTCGAGCTCACCAAGCCGCGCGTCACGCTCATGGTGCTCGTGACGACGTTCGTCGGCTTCTACCTGGCCGCGGATTCCGCCGCGGGCCACGCGACGCTGATCGCGACGCTCATCGGCACCGCGCTCGCCTCCGGCGGCACGCTGGCGCTTAATCAGTATATGGAGCGGCGCTCCGACGCGCTGATGGAGCGCACACGCCGCCGCCCGCTGCCCGACGGCCGCATCCTGCCGGCGGAGGCGCTGTTCTTCGGCATCGTCCTCGCCGCGGCCGGCATCGCGCTGCTCGCGTTGGCGGTCAATGTCCTGAGCGCCTGCGTGACGGCGGCGATTACCGTCAGTTATCTTTTGGCGTATACGCCGCTCAAGCCGCGCAGCGCCTTCTGCGGCATCGTCGGCGCCGTGCCCGGCGCGCTGCCGCCGGTGATCGGCTGGGCCGCCGCGCGCGGCGAGCTCGATCTCGGCGCGTGGGTGCTGTTCGCGATACTTTTTCTCTGGCAGATCCCGCACACGCTCGCGATCGCTTACATCTACCGCGAAGATTTCAGCCGCGCGGGAATCCGTTTTCTGCCGATCGTCGAGCCCGACGGGCGCAGCACGGGCCGCCAGATCATCGCGCACTCCTCCGCTTTGCTCGGCGTGAGCCTCATGCCGACGCTGATCGGGCTTGCCGGCTCGATCTATTTCGTCGCCGCGCTTCTGCTCGGCGCGGGGTTTCTCGCCTGCGGCGTGCGCCTGGCGCTCCGTCCCGGCGGCGCGACGGCGCGCGGGCTGTTGTACGCTTCGCTGATCTATCTGCCGGCCGTCCTCGTGGCGATGGCCGTGGATCGGATACCGCTGTGAAGATCGACGAAAGCGGCAGAGCGAAGACTTTACGCACCGGCATGCTGCTCGCGGCCGCCGTCGCGGTCTATATCGCGACGCTGATCGGCTACATGGTGTTACGATAGGGTTTATGGCGCGCGAAGCCACACTGAGAAAATACGTCGAGCCGGTCGAGACCGCACGGGTTCCCGCCTTCGGCGGCGGCGAGCCGCCGGCGCCGCCGCGCGCGCGCGCGCCGGTCGTCAGCAACGGGCGGCTCGCGATCTTGATGTTCATCGCCGCCGAAGTGATGTTTTTCGCCGGTCTCATCGGCGCGTTCATCGTCTTTAAGCTCGCGGCGCCGCTGTGGCCGCCGGCCTTCCAGCCGCGGCTGCCGACGGAGGTGACGGGCGTCAATACGGTCATTTTACTCTTGAGCGGCGTCGCGATGCTGCTCGCGATGGGCGCCGCCAGGCGGCAGGAGAAGCCGCGGCTCGTCCGGTATCTGTCGATCGCCGCGCTGCTCGGCGCGGTTTTTCTGCTGGTGCAGGGTTACGAGTGGCTGCGTCTCATCGGCTTCGGGCTGAAGCTTTCGAGCGGCGTCTACGGCGCGACGTTCTACACGCTCATCGGCTGTCACGGCGCGCACGTCCTCGGGGCGGTTTCGTGGCTGGGCGTCGTGCTGGCGCGCGCCGCCGGCGGCCGCTACGACCGACCCTCGGAAGCGGTCGAGCTGTGCGGCATCTACTGGATCTTCGTCGTCGCGCTGTGGCCGGCGCTTTACGCGCTCGTGTACCTGTGACGTTTGACAGTGGGAAAACGATAGGGTAATTCTCGGCTGAATCATGAAAGCGCGAATTTTTCTTCAAGCGACCCTCGTCGGCATCGCCGCCGCCTATTCGGGCGCGGCCGACGCCTGCTCGGTCTGCATCAGCAGCGGGGTCGGCGAGCGGCTGACCGACGCGTTCAACTGGAGCGTCTTTTTTTTGATGGCGATGCCCTACACGATCCTGTTTTCGATCCTCGGCTTTTTCGTCTACGCCTACCGGCGCGCCGCGAAAAAGGCTCGCGCGGAGGAGCGGCGCGCGGAAGAGCTGCCGGTTTTGAATCCGGCTTCCGATTTGTCCTAAGGAGACCCAGGAAATGAGCGAAGCAGTCGCGATACATTCCGCCGCCGACGCGGCGGAATCGCCCCTTACGCCGGAGAGCTGGGGCAAGCTCGGCATGTGGGTATTTCTCGCCGCGGACGCGATGTCGTTCGGCGGCCTGATCGTCGGCTACGCGCTGCTGCGCCACGCGAGCGCGAAGTGGCCGAACCCGGCGCACACGCTCGGCATCAACCTGACCGCGTTCATGACGCTCCTGCTGATCGTGAGCAGCGTCACGATGGTGTTGTCGCTCGCGGCCATCCAGCGCGGCGACAAGAAGAATTTCAAGAAATTTCTCCTGTTCACGATTCTGGGCGGGCTCCTATTTCTCGGCTGCCAGGCTTACGAGTGGACGCACCTGATCACCGAGCGCCTGCCGGAGGCGGGCATCTCTTTCAGCACGCATCTCTTTGCCACGACATTCTTCGTCCTCACCGGCTTTCACGGCATGCACGTGACCGGCGGAGTGATTTACAATTCCTGTGTGCTGGCGGCGGTCTCGCGCGGCCGCTACGGTCCGAAGCATGTCGAGATCGCCGGCCTCTACTGGCACTTCGTCGATCTCGTCTGGATTCTCATTTTCACTTTTGTCTATCTGATCTAGTTAGGAGAAGGAACGATGGCGACTCCTGTCCACGCCGAAGCTCACGCGCACCAGACCAACTACATGGGCGTTTTCTGGTGGCTCCTCGGGCTCACGATCGCCGAGGTCGCGGTCGCGTACACGCCGATGCCCAAGATGATCATGGTCGTCCTGCTCGTCGGCATGGCTTTCACCAAGGCGGCGATGGTCGCGCTCTATTTCATGCATCTCAAGTACGAGCGCTCGACGCTCATGCTGATCGCGCTGACGCCGCTCATCCTGTGCGTGTTTCTCGCCTTGATGCTTCTGCCCGATATCTCGTGATTGCTTGCTCGCGCTTTCCGACCTGCCGGCCGTCAACGCGACGCTGAACAGCGCGAGCGCGCTGCTGCTCGCGGCGGGCTATTTCTTCATTCGAAGGGGTAACGTCGCATCGCACCGCCGCTGCATGGTCGCGGCGCTCACCACCTCGACGCTGTTCCTGACGACGTATCTGATCTATCACTACAACGTCGGCTCGGTGCCGTTCAGCGGCCGCGGCTGGATCCGCGTCGTGTATTTCTCCATTCTCATCACGCACACGAGCCTCGCGGCCGTCATCGTGCCGCTCGTGCTGGTGACGCTCACGCGCGCGCTGCGCGAGGACTTCGTCCGCCACCGCCGCATCGCGCGCTGGACGCTGCCGCTGTGGTTTTACGTGTCGGTCACCGGCGTCGTCGTTTACTGGATGCTGTACCGGCTTTAACTTGACAGCGCGGCGGCGATCGGTTAGCGGAAACTTTTAAAGGAGAAAAGACATGGAGACTTCGTTCAGCGGCAGGCGCATCATCGACGGCGACGGGCACGTGATGGAGGACATCGCGGCGATCTGGAAGCTGATGCCGCCGGATTACGTCGGCAAGAGCTTCTCGGACATCCGCGGCAAGAGCCCGTTCCCGCCGATCGATCATCTGCACTCGGCGAACCGCCATTTCACGCCGCGCGGCGCCTTCGCCAACGTCGGCCCGGAAGGCTGGGAGGAATTCCTCCAGGCGATCGGCATCCATTCGACGGTGCTCTACACGAGCGCGGGCCTCTCGTTCGGCAAGATCGTGAGCAAGGACTGGGCGATCGAGCTCGCGCGCGCGTACAACAACTGGATTTACGAGACCTATCTCTCCAAGAGCCGGCGCTTTCGCGCGATGGGGTTGATTCCGCTCCAGGAGCCCAAAGAAGCCGCCGCGGAGCTCAAGCGCATCGTGAGCGAGCTCGGGTTCGTCGGCGCGATGCTGCCGTCGACCGGCGCGAACATGCCGCAGTTGGGCGATGAGCGCTACGCGCCGATCTATGCCGAGGCGGAGCGCCTCGGCTGCGCGCTCGGCATCCACGGCGGCGCGCACGAAGGCATGCTCATGGACGACATGAGCCCGTACGCGCCGGTGAACGCGCTCGGCCACCCGATCGGCCAGATGGTCGCCTTCGCCGGCATCGTCTTCAACGGCGTCTTGGATAAATACCCCGGCGTGCGCATCGGCTTCCTCGAAGCCGGCTGCGGCTGGCTGCTCACCGCCGCCGAGCGCTTCACGCGCTCGTGGGCGAGCCATGTGCAGTACGACCCGCGCGGCCGCTTCTTGAAGCTCCGCGACGGCGAGAGCGTCGGCGACTACGTCGCGCGCCACGTCGACGAGGGGCGCATCTTCATCGGCGTCGAAGGCAACGAGCTCACGATCGCGGAGGCGATCCGCGTCGTCGGCAACAAGCCGTTCGTCTTCTCCTCCGACTACCCGCACGAGGTCGACGCGGAGACCTGCAAGGCCGAGCTCGAAGAGCTGGAGGAGAACACGCGCCTCACGGCCGAGGACAAAGAAGCGATTCTCTACAAGAACGCGATGCGGTTCTATCAACTCGCGGGCGATTAGAGAGTCGTTCCGTTAATCTGCTTCGTTGACACCCGAAACCAGTTCACGCTAAAACTTGGCTGTGTACTCGATCGGCATCGTCGGCGTGGGCGCGATCGGCCGCGCCATTCTCAGGGCCGCGGACGCGGGCAGCCTTCCCGTCCGCGTGGCCGCGGTGACGAGTCGGGACGAAAAAACCGCGCGCGAATTTCTCTCCACGCTTAAGAATCCGCCGCGCTATCTCGATCTCCGGAAAGTCATCGCCGCGTCCAATCTCGTCGTCGAGGCGGCGGGAGGAAACGTCGTCGCCGATCTCGCCGAAAAAGTTTTTGCCGCAGGAAAAGATTTGATGGTCATCAGCGTCGGCGCGCTGCTCGATCATCCCGAGGTCATCGAGGACGCGCGCCGCAGCGGACGGCGCCTGCTCGTTCCTTCCGGCGCGATCGCCGGCCTCGACGGCATCAAGTCCGCTTCCGTCGGCGCGATCGATCACGTGACGATCACGACGCGGAAGCCGCCGGCGGGGCTCGAAGGCGCGCCGTATTTAATCGACCATAAAATTTCCCTCGCCGGCCTCACCGCCGAGCGCGAAGTCTTCTCCGGGACGGCGCGCGAGGCATGCCGCGGTTTTCCCGCCAACGTCAACGTCACCGCGGCGGTGAGCCTCGCCGGCATCGGCCCCGATCGCACGCGTGTACGGATCCTCGCCGTGCCCGGCCTCACGCGCAACTGCCACGACATCGAAGTCGAAGGGGAGTTCGGCCGCCTGCACGTTCACGTCGAGAACGTCCCGAGCGAGAACCCGCGCACGGGTAAGCTGACCGCGCTCTCGATCCTGCGCTCGATCCAGGACGCCGTCGATTCCGTGCGCATCGGGACCTGAGCCGGAATGACGACCGCCGAGCTTCTCGCGCGCATGCTCGCCGAGGCCGGCGTCCGCTGGGTATTCGGCATCCCGAGCGGACCGGTGCTGCCGCTGATCGAGGCGCTGCGCAACAGTCCCGTCGAATTCGTTCTCACCGCGAGCGAGACCTCCGCCGGCTTCATGGCCGCGACGGTCGGCCATCTCACGGGTATTCCCGGCGTATGCGCCTCGACGCTCGGCCCCGGCGCGACCAATCTCGCGACGGGCGTCGGCGCGGCGTGGCTCGACCGCGCACCGCTCCTAGCAATCACCTGCAACGTCGCGACGCCGTGGCTCCGCAGGCGGGTGCAGATGCGCATCGACCACGACGCGCTGTTCGCGCCCATTTCCAAGGCGAGCTACAGTCTGCGCGCCAAAGACGCCGGCGCGACTTTGGCGAAAGCGCTGGCGCTTGCCGCCGCCGAGCCGCCGGGCCCCGTCCATCTCGATTTGCCGGAGGACGTCGCGCAGGCCGAGGCGGGCGCGTCGGCCAAGCACGCGAGAAAAAAACCGCCGTACGCCCCCGCGCCGGCGCCGTCGCTGCTCGCCGCCGTGCTGGCGCAGAGCCGCCGGCCGATCGTGATTACCGGATTGAGCTTTTGCCGCGCACGCGAGCCGCGCGCGCTGCTCGGCTTCATCGAGCGGCAGAAGATTCCTTTCATCTCGACGCTGCACGCCAAGGGTTTTCTGCCCGAGAGCCATCCGCAGTGGGCCGGCGTGCTCGGCCGCGCGCGGCGGAGCGACGTGCAGGCGCTCGTGCGCCGCGCAGATCTCATCGTCGCCGTCGGCTTCGACCCGATCGAGATCAATTACGAGGAATGGGCGGAGAGAATTCCGATTCTGCATTTGAGCACGGAGGCGGCCGAGACGAGCCCGTCGCTGTCGTTCGCGGTGAACGCCGCGGGCGATCTCGACGGCATGATCGCCGCGCTCAGGGAAATTCCCGCCGCGCCGAACGACTGGTCCGCCGAGGAGCTGAAACGGCATCGCGAAGAGCTCGAGCGCAAGCTCCGGCCCGGCGGCGGATTCGCCGCGCACCATGTGATCGACGCGCTGAGAAAAAGGCTTCCCGCCGACGGGATTCTCGCCTACGATGTCGGCGCGCACACGCATCAGATCGCGACACAGTGGCGCACCGACGTGCCGAAGACCTGCCTCGCGACCAACGGCTGGTCGTCGATGGGCTACGGCATGCCCGCGGCCTACGCGGCGAAACTCGTCCATCCCGAGCGCGCCGTCGTCGGCGTCGTCGGCGACGGCTGCTTTCAGATGACCGCGGGCGAACTCGCGCTCGCGCGCCGCCTCGGCCTGAGAGTTCCGATCGTCGTGCTCAACGACGGCTGGCTCGGCCTCATGAAGATCAAGCAGGAGAAAAGGGGATACGGGCTCTCCGCCGTCCGACTCGGCGCGCCGGTCGATTCCCCGCCGCATTATTTCGGGGTGTCGTGCCGCCCCGCGCGGAATGTAAGCGAATTCGACGCCGCGCTCGACTGGGCGCTCGCGCTCGACGGCCCGAGCGTCGTCGAGGCATTCATCGACGTCGCGCCGTATTCCGAGACCGTTTTCGACTGAACGTACGATGACCCGCGCCGCCGACTCGGACCGCGACACGCTTCGCTGGACGATGCTGCTGCTCGGCACGGTCTCGCACGTGATCGGCGCCGGCGGCCAGTACGCGATCAACACGCTGGCGCCGTTTTATCAAAGCGATCTGGGTCTCTCGCGCGCTCAGATCGGCATGTTCTTCACCGCGTTCTACTTGGGCATGGCGGCGCTCTCGTTCGCCGCCGGCTGGCTCGCCGACCGCCTCGGCGTCCGCTCGATCACGCTCGCCGGCCATCTCGCGCTCGGACTCACGATCGCCGCCGCGGCGCTCGCGCCGACTTTCGCTTGGGCGTTCGCGATCTTTTTCTTCGCCGGACTGGGCTACAGTTTTTTGAATCCCGCATCGACGCGGGGCGTCATGGAGTGGTTCACGCGCGAGGAGCGGGCGACCGCGATGGGCATCAAGCAGACCGGCGTTCCCATCGGCGGCGTGCTGACGGCGATCGTCGCGCCGTCGCTCGTCCTCATCGTTGGCTGGCGCGGCGCGTTCGCCGGCCTCGGCGCGGTCAACCTCGTCTTCGGTTTTCTCTTTTGGTCGCTCTGGCGCGAGCCCGCCGACGCGCCGCACAGCGCGACTCCGCGCGCATCCGCGCCGTTGCCGCGGCCGGCGCAGGCGGCGTTCCGCGCACGCGACCTCTTGAGCCTGAGCTTCGGCACCGCGCTCATGTTGATCGGCCAGATGGCGCTCATCACGTACGTGCCGCTGTATCTCAAAGAAACGCGCGGCCTCTCGCCCTATTGGGCGAGTCAGGCGCTCGCGCTGACCCAGCTAGGCGGCATGATCGGGCGCATCGGTTGGGGCGTGGTCAGCGACCGCCTGTTTCACGGTGCGCGCAAGATCGTGCTTTTACTCGTCGGCTTTCTCTCGACGGCGATCACGCTCGCCCTCGGTTTTCTCGGCGGCGGCGGATCGCTGTGGACCGTGCTGCCGCTGATTTTTTTCGCCGGCGTATGTCTCGTCGGTTACCAGGGCGTCTCGTACGCGCTTACGGCGGAGATCGCGGGGCAGGGACGCACCGGCTCAGCGCTCGGCCTGCTCATCACGTTCAATTCCGTCGGCACCATCGTTGGCACGCCGCTCTTTGGCTATCTCGTCGACGTGACGGGCTCGTACGCCGACGCGTGGATCGCGCTCGCGGGCGTGATTTTCGCCGGCATCGTCGCGATGTTTTTCTTTCTCGAGGAGCCGCGGACGCACGCCGAGGCCGCCGTTTGACAACGGCGGGAGGCGGCGTTTTAATTTACGCCAAAGGAGAGTTCTATGCGCACAATCGTCGCCATCGCATTCGCGATTATTCTCGCAGCCCCTGTTTTCGCCGCTTCCGACCGGCCGAACCGGCCCTTTGAGGATGGCTCTTCGGTATGGGACCAGCTCGGGCGCGAGTTCGAGGATTTCGGCAACAAATTACGCGAGCACTTCGGCGGCAACTTTCCTTTCGGCCCCCGCGGCGGGGAATCCCGCGGCGAGCGGCCGGTCATCAGCTACATGCTGAGCCATCGCGAGGAGCTCAAGCTTACACCCGAGCAGGTGAAGAAGCTGGAAGGCTTGCGGAGCGATTTCGAGCGCGACGCCAGGAAGAACCAGGACGACCTGCGCGCCGCGGAGAAGAGCCTGGACGATCTCACCCGATCGGATTCCGTCGATCTGAAGCAGGCCGAAGCCAAGGTTCGCGAGGTCGAGCGGCTGCGCGCCGATCAGCGCATCGCGCGCATCCGCGCCGTCGAGCAGGGGAAGAGCGTTCTCTCTCAGGAGCAGCGCGATCGACTGCGCGACATGATGAACGGCAACCGCTATACGCGGCGTCCCGAGGACCGCGACCGCCGCAGCGACAGCGACCGCGGCCAGCGGAAGCAGCGCGGCGATCAAAGCCCGCAGGGCGAATCGTTCTAGCCTAGGGCCGCAGCAATACCTTGCCGGTGGTTTTCCGTCCTTCGAGCAGACGGTAGGCCTCGGCGGCCTCCGC
>DATDFN010000159.1:0-19250 GCA_036522615.1 Binatia bacterium
GCTGATGACGATGCAGCTCTTAAAGCCCGGCGAAGTCGCGCACGCGCACCGCCACAACTTCGCCGCGTTCCGCTTCATCGTGCGCGGCGGCGGCGCGTACACCGTCGTCGAGGGCGAGAAGCTCCCGATGGAGGAAGGCGACCTGATCCTTACGCCGTCGATGACGTGGCACGGCCATCACAACGAGGCCGAGCCGATCGTCTGGCTCGACGGCCTCGACAATCCCCTGCTCTTCTCGCTGCAAGTCATCACGTGGGAGCCGTTTCCCGGCGGCGTGCAGCCGGTCAAGACGATTTCCGAGACCACCGCGCCGCGCGTGGGCACAGCGCGTCCTGTGTGGGAGAAGAAATCGCCCGAGCGGCCGAGCTACAATCTCATATATAAATGGAGCGCTACGTACGAGACCCTCAAAAATTTAAGCGATGGCCCAGGCAGCCCCTTCGACGGCGTCGCGCTGGAGTACGTCAATCCCGACGGCGGCCACACGATGCCGACGCTCGCGTGCGGCATCCAGATGCTTCGGGCCGGCGAGACGACAAAGACGCACCGGCACAATTCAAGCGCGATTTACCACGCGTTCCGCGGCAGCGGCACGACCTTCATCGACGGCAAGCGCTTCGATTGGAACCAAGGCGACTGCTTCGTCGTGCCGCTCTGGAGCTGGCACAGCCACCGGAACCGTTCGCAGGACAAGGAAGCGATTCTTTTCTCCATGAGCGACCAGCCGGTGCTGGAAGCACTCAGGCTCTACCGCGAAGAGCCCGGCGAAGGGGCGTAGCCGGAATCATTCCTCCAGCGACCGAATCTCCGCGTCGGCGCCGCGCAGCCGCGCCGCGAGCTCGCGCCCGACATTGTACAAGAGCTTGGCCCTTATCCCCGGGCTCTCCGCCGCCAGCTCGTCGAACGCCGCAATCGGCAGCACGTAGCAGACCGACGGCTCGTCGGCGACGACATCCGCCGACCGCGTGCCGCCGTCGAAGAGCGCCAGCTCGCCGAACGCGAGCCCCGGCGTAATCGTGCTCAGCCGCTTGCTGCGCACGCCGTCGCTCAAGTCAAGCCGCACAGTCACGAGACCGGCCGCCAGCATGTACACCGTGTCCGCAGGATCGCCTTCGCGGACGATGACGTCGCCAGGCTCGTATCGCGCCTCGCGCGCGATCATCTGGAGCAGCGCGACCTCGGCGTCGTCGAAACCAGTGACGATGTCCATCGCGGACAACGGCAGCGGGATTTCGACGCCTTCCACAGCCGGCTCCTCTAGAATCAGCCGCGTCTCGCACCAGTCGAGCGCCGCATCGGTATCGACGAACAACGCCACCACGTCGCCGTCGCCCGAGTCGGCCGCGACCGCCGGCGGCGGATAGGAAAGCAGGAGAAATTTTCCGCTTCCGGCAACGCCACGCGCCATCTCGTAGAGCAGCTCGCGCGCGCATTCGTCGGTGTGGCCGACCCGTTTGAAATCGAGAATCAAATATTCGATCGAATCGATCTCCGCCGCGGCGCGGCGCAGCAGCTGTTCCATCGTGGCGAAGAAAAGGTCGCCCTGAAGCTCGTAAACACACAGCCGCGCGCCTTTACGCGCCAGAATCGCGCGCTCGCGCGCGCCGCGCAGGCGCTTTGAGCGCACCGCGTCGCCGCGATACCGCCGGCGGACGACGTTCAGCGCGAGCACGCGGCTCTTGAACATATGAAGCTTGAAGCGGCGCGAAAGATCTTCGCACACCTGAATGCCGCGGCAGCTGTTGCCGCGCTCGTCGAGCAGCGGCGAAAAAGTCCCAATGCCGAACTGTCCCGGAAGCACCGCGACGATGCCGCCGCCGACGCCGCTCTTCGCCGGCAGCCCGACGCGATAGCTCCACTCGCCCGCGTAATCGTACATGCCGCAGCTGTTCATGACGCTCAGGACGTTCTTCACGTACCGCTCTTCGATCGCGCGGCGGCCGGTGAGCGGGTTGACGCCGTTGCCCGCGAGCGTCGCCGCCATGACGGCCAGGTCGCGGGCGCTGGCGAGGATCGAGCACTGCGCGAAGTAAAGATCCAGGTGCTCGTCGATGCGGTCGTCGATCATGCCCGAATTGAGGCCGAGATAGGCGATCGCGCGGTTGCGGTGGCCGGTCGCTTTTTCCGACTGGAAGACCGCGCGGTCGATCTCCAGCGGCCGACCGGCGAAGCGGCTGAACATGTCTAGAAGCCGCGCGAGGCGCTCATCGTGCCCTTCGCCTTTGATGAGCGCCGTCGTGGCGATCGCGCCCGCGTTGACCATCGGGTTGAACGGCCGGTTGCTGCGCTCGTCGAAGATAATCGAATTAAACGAGTCGCCGCTCGGCTCGACGCCGATCTTGGCAAGAACGTACTCCTCGCCGTGGTCCTCGAGCGCGAGGCCATACACGAACGGCTTCGAGATCGATTGGATCGTGAACCGATCGCCCGCGTCGCCGGCCTCGTACGTCTCGCCGTCGGCCGTCACCAACGCGAGACCGAAGCGGCCGGGGTCGGCTTTCGCTAATTCCGGAATGTATGTCGCCGCCCTGCCGTCGAAGTTCCCGCGGTAGGTCTCGTGGATTTGCCGCAGCGCCGCAAGGATCGGCGACGCCCCGCCGGACAAATTCGGTGGAGTATCCGATGACATTCAGAGCCGGTTTCAGCAACGGCCATGCCAAGGAAAGCGGCGCCGCCAACGGGTAACTTGCTCGGGAAAATCGGAAATTCGGGCGCAGCGTTGATCGTCCGGCGGAGCGGAGCGCCTAGAATTCGGGCAGATGATTCTTCTGTGGGCAGATAAAAAGTGCCCGCCCGGAGAACCGGGCGGGCACCAAAGATGCGGATCGTTTTTACGCGGCGCCGCGGCTTACGTCTCGCGCTCGCTCGTCGGGCCGACCTCGCCCGTGCACCACGGCACGAACGCCTTCATGCGGCAGGTCGCGCCGTTCCGTTTGAGATCCTTCTCGAAAATCTCGTGGATTTCCCTGTCCTCGTCGCGGTACTCGATTTGCCAGCCGCCCTCTTTCTGGCTCCGGTCGGCGAATTCGCCGCCGCCGCCGCGCGGCGAATAGGCGCCCAGGTCGCCGGGGCGGAACGCCAGATAGCGCGCGCGGGTCGTGCCGGAGTTGAAGTGCTGGTGCGTGCAGTTGTCGCTCGGCACGACGACCATCGAGCCCACCTGCCAGTCGCACTTGATCATGTCGGAGCGGTCTTCCTTGGTCCAGACGAGCGAAAAGCCCGCAGTGCCGCTGAGCAATAATAGATGCGCGCCGGGGCCGTGGCGGTGCGCTTTTTTATACGTGCCGATGGGGAATTCCGAAATGTGGTTCTTCGTGTTGTTGCTCGCCATCTCGAGCATCGCGTTGATGCCGCCGGCGCCGCGCTCCTTCCAGCCGTAGAGCTTCATGTCCGGCGCGTTGAAGATAAAGTTCGACTCCCAGATGCGCCGCGTGTAGAGCTTGCCGTTGCCGCTGAAGTAGTCCTCATCGCCCTGGTAGCGGCTCGTGAAGGCGTAGTCGCAATTGAAGATGAAGTCGTTGTCCTGGTAAAGGCGCATCATCGGCGGCGCGTTCGTCACCGCCATGTAGCGCACCGGCTCGGTGCCGCTGCCGTTGAAATTTTGATACGAGGCGTTGAGCGGGATGGAGAAGAGGCTCCCCGTTTGCCACTCGAAGGTATTCTTAGCCTTGCCGTTCCCGTTGCCCTTGGAGTCGTGCTGCCAAATCGTCGTGGCGCCGCGGCCGGAGAGTATGTAGACCGTCAGCTCGTACATGTGGTGCTCGGGCTGCGATTTGCCCGCCGGAGCGATCTCGACGACGTGACAGTCGTTCGGCATATGGCGGTTGGCGATGTGGATCACCGCGCCCTTGCCCCCCTTGCGCTCCCACGGACCCAGCTCGACCTGCATCATGTTGGGGAAATAGAATTCTTCGTAGACCTTGACGCCCTCGCCCTGCAGCCATTCCTCGTATGCGTCGCGTTTTTTAAAATCCTTGAGCCCGTCTTTCGGCGTCTCGGCGACTTTCATATCGGTGCCCAGCATAACCATGGTCGAATCCTCCTCTAATCGATCGCGGGATAAAGACTTTCGTCTTTTGAATAGCCGGTTATTGGCGGGTTTGTCAACGAGTGCAGAGGTGCTTCTCCGCTCGTTTCGCTTTAGGGTACAAAGAAAGTCGCGGGTCTGTTATAATACCCGGTAATATTAGTCTCGCCAACTTTCAGATTGAATCACCCAAACGAGTACTCTACGGACCGGGCGCACATCTTTGCCCCAAGGCAATGGCTCAAGGAGAGAATGACTGTCAATGGCTAAACCTATGCTGAAAGACGAAGAAACGGCTGCCGAGGCGCCGAAGCCGCGCGCGACGGTCACCGCCGTCGAGATGGGCGCGCGCCAGCGCGAGATTTCCGTCTCGGAATTTTTTACCAAGAACCGCCATCTCCTGGGCTTCGACAACCCGCGCAAGGCGCTGCTCACGTGCGTGAAAGAGGCGGTCGACAACGCGCTCGATGCGTGCGAGGAGGCCGGCATCCTGCCCGAGGTCATCGTCAAGCTCGAAGTCGCCTCCGACGAGAAGACGCCGCCGGCGCCGAGCCAGGCGACGCGCTTCCGCGTCACCGTGATCGACTACGGCCCCGGCATCGTGCGCCAGCAGATCCCGAAAATATTCGCCAAATTATTATACGGCTCGAAGTTTCACCGCCTGCGCATGAGCCGCGGCCAGCAGGGCATCGGCATCTCCGCCGCCGGCATGTACGCGCAGCTCACGACCGGCAAGCCCGTGCAGATCATCTCGCGCACGAGCGCGAAGTCGCCCGCGCATTATTTCGAGGTACAGATCGACACCAAGAAGAACGAGCCGCGCATCTTCGAGAACAAGCAAATCGAGTGGGAGAGCCACCGCGGCACGCAGGTGACGCTCGAGATCGAAGGACGCTATCAGAAAGGCCGCGCGTCGGTCGACGAATATCTCGAGCAGACCGCGATCGCCAACCCGCACGTGAAGCTCGTCTACGTCACCCCCGAGGGCGAGACGAAGGAGTACCCGCGCACGATCTCGGAGCTGCCGCCGCAGCCGCGCGAGATCAAGCCGCACCCCTACGGCATCGAGTTCGGCATTTTTCTCCGCATGCTGCACGACACCAAGAGCCACACGGTCGCGGGCTTTCTCGCAGCGGATTTCAGCCGCGTCTCCCCCGCCGTCGCGCAGCAGATCTGTAAGACGGCGAAAGTCTCCGCCGATGCGAAGCCGCGGAACGTCCACGGCGCGCCGGCCGAGGCGCTCTTTAAGGCGATCCAGGCGACCAAAATCATGGCGCCGCCGTCGAACTGCCTCTCGCCGATCAGCGAGAAGGCGATCCTGCATGGCCTCTACAAGCAGATCAAAGGGGAATTCTACACCGCCGTCACGCGGCCGCCGGCGGTCTACCGCGGCAACCCGTTCGTCATCGAGGCCGGGCTCGCCTACGGCAACGCGCCGGGGCAGGCGGCGGACCCCGAGCATCCAAAGGCGCCGCTCGCCGAGGGCGAGAGCCACGACGAGGACGAAGAGCTCGCGCGCGTGATCCGCTACGCGAACCGCGTGCCGCTGCTCTATCAGCAGTCGGCGTGCGCGACGTTCAAGGCGGTGCTGGAGACGAGCTGGCGGAACTATGGCGTGGCGCAGTCGCGCGGCGCGCTGCCCGCCGGGCCGATGGCGATCTTCGTCCACATGGCGTCGGTCTGGGTGCCGTTCACGAGCGAATCGAAAGAGGCGATCGCCGATTACGACGAGATCCGAAAAGAGATCAAGCTCGCGCTCCAGGAGTGCGGCCGGCGGCTCGGGGTCTTTCTCCGCCGCCGCGAGCACGCCAAGAGCGAGTTTCGCCGGCGCAACATCTTCGAGCTCTACATCGAAGAGGTCGTCGAGGCGTGCAACCGTCTAAAGGGCGGCAAGCTGCCGAAAGAAAAATTAAAGCAGCAGCTCCAGAAGATTGCGCTCAAGCGCACCGGCGGCGAGAAAGTTGACGAACTGCTAGGGAAGAAAAAATCTCCCGAGGGCCTGCCCGATTCGATTATCGTCACGCCCGAGGGCGTCGAGGGCGATGCGCCGGAGCTTGCCGGCGACGAGCGCGCCGAGGCCGCGCCGGCCGAGGAAGCGGCGCAGTCGCCGGAGCAGGAAAAACTGATCGACGTTGAGTTCAGCAAATCGCCGAAGGCTCTCAAGGGCAAGGCCGAGACGAAAAAAACGCCGAAGGCGAAGGTGTCGGACAAAAAGAATCCGGCCAAAGTCTCGGCCGCGGCGGCGAAGCAGATGAGCCTCGGGTTCGATAAGGCCGGCGCGAAGAAGAAAAAGAAGTAGATTAATCAAAGAGTCCTTCGACAGGCTCAGGACGAACGGATTAAAGAGGTGAACCCGAAGATTCAAGCGATATTTCCAAAACAGCAAAAGAAATTTCGTAACTGAGGACACAATCATGGCCAAGAAAAAAGCGAAGACCAACGGGGTGGTCGAAAAGAAGCTCATCGGCATCGCCGATACCGTCATTACCGCCGCCGACCGCAGCAAGGACCCGACGTTCTCGATCCCGATCCGGAGCCTCGCTAACATCAACTTCGACGAGAAGCGCGGCCTGATCGAGCTCGGCAAGCGCAAGCAGGCGCGCTCCTTCTTCAACGTCGGCATGGCGAAGAAGTTCATGCAGACGGTGCTCGTCGCCGACGCGCTGGCGGAATTGCAGCGCGCGGATCTGACAACCTCGCTGAGGGAGATCTACTATCGCACGAAGCACACGATTAAAGACTCGCACGAGAACACCTTCGACAGCCAGAACGAGTCCGACCCGCTGATCGAGGACCTCGAAGTCACGCTCGCGGCGCTGCGCGAGGAATTGCACGTGCGCGCGGAGAACGCCGGGAGCATCGTCGGGCCGGTCGTCTTCATCGACGACGGCGACCGCGTCGACTGCGCGCGCCTCGGCAAAGGCGGCTATTCTGTCCCATCGATCGTCGAGCCGGAATATCTCCAGATCGCGAGCTGCAAGGCCGACTTCGTGCTGCTGGTCGAGAAAGGCACGCAGTGGAACCGCCTGTCCGAGGATAAATTCTGGCGCCGCTACAACTGCGTCCTCTTAACCGGCAACGGCCAGCCGCCGCGCGGCGTGCGCCGCCTCGCGCGCAGGCTCCACGAGGAATACAACCTGCCGGTCTATGTGCTCGTCGACAACGACCCGTGGGGGTATTACATCTACTCCGTCGTCAAGCAGGGCTCGATCAACCTCGCGTTCGAGAGCCAGCGCATGGCGATCCCGAAAGCCAAGTTCATCGGGCTTTCCAGCGCCGACCCCGACCATTACGGCCTCCCGCGCAACGTCGGCATCAAGCTGAACGAAAAAGACATCAGCCGCGCGCGCGAGCTGATGAAGTACAAATGGTTCCAGAAAAAAGAATGGCAGACCGAGATCAAACGCATGCTCACGAGCGAGCTCAAGTACGAGCTCGACGCGCTCGCGAACAAGGACTTCCAGTATCTCACCAAGACCTACCTGCCGCGGAAGCTGAAAGAGAAAGACTGGCTGGATTAAAACGCGGTCGCGTTTAACGCGCGCACAGTTCCCGAAGGTCTTCTAGCGGCAAGCGCATCGCGTCGCTAATTACATCCTTTCACCAAGGCTTCATCTTCTCTTCACTTTTTTTCGCCCCTCCTTTGGCATAGTCGCGCCATCAAAAAATCCAGAGGAGGGCCCATGCACAAACGCGCAACTGCGATCATTCTTCTCGTTCTGTTTCTTTTCACCCCGGCCGCTTACGGAGCTCCGACGCTGATCGCGATCGGGACGATCAGCGGCCATTACGAAGATTTGGCCGTCGATACTTCCGGCCCGCTCGAGAACGGCGTTCCGGGCAACCGCCTCGGCGGGCTCGGCTCCGGCCTGGCCTACGCGGGCGGCAACACCTTCCTCGCCGTTCCCGACCGCGGACCGAACGCAAACCCCTACAATCCCCTGGTCGACGATACGACTTCCTATATTAACCGCTTTCATACGGTTAACTTGAGCCTGGCGCCGAGCGACGCAGGCGCGGCGCTGCCTTTCACTCTGACGCCGATGCTCATCGACACGCTGCTCTTGTCGGAGCACAGCCCGCTCGTCTACGGCGACGGCAGCGGCCTGGGGCTGGATAGCGGCGCGCCCGATTTAAACGCAGTTGACCATACGCATTATTTCACCGGGCGCTCGGACAATTTCGATCCGGCGCAGCTCTCGACCAATCCCTTGGATGCGCGCTTCGATCCGGAGGGAATCCGCCTCGCCAACGACGGCAAAACCGTCTTCATCTCCGACGAATACGGACCGTTCGTTTACCAGTTCGACCGCTCCAACGGACAGCGCCTCCGGACGTATAAGCTGCCGGGCAACCTCGCCATCACGAACCTGAGCCCGAAGGGCGACGATGAGATCGGCGGCAACACCGTCGGCCGCATCGCCAACAAGGGGATGGAAGGCCTTGCGATCACGCCCGACGGGCGGCTGCTCGTGGGCATGATGCAGGCGAACCTCGAGCAGGACGCCGTGGGGAGTCTCCGCATCGTGACGATCGACACGCGCACCGGGGCCACGCATCAATACGCCTACAAGCTCACCGACGGCACCGGCTGTAGCGAGATCCTCGCGGTCAACAGCCATCAGTTTCTGGTCGACGAGCGCGACGGCAAAGGCATGGGCGATAAGCCGCTGCTGACCGACACCGCGAGCGCGGCGGTGGTGAAAAAATTGTATCTCATCGACCTCGACGGCGCCGTTGACGTCAGCGACAAGAGCGGCGACCTCACGGCGTTCGCAGTGACGAAATCGCCGACGCCCTTCCTCGACATCGTGGCCAAGCTCACCGCCGCCGGCATCAACAGCAAACTCATCCCCTCGAAGCTCGAAGGCATCGCCTTCGGCCAGGACATTGTAATCAACGGCGTGGTGAACCATACGCTGTATGTCTCGAACGACAACGATTTCCTGCCGACGGTCGCCGACCCGCTCGTCGCCAAGACCGACCCGACCCGCAAGATGGTCGAGAACCCGAATCAGTTTTTCGTCTTCGCGTTCACCGACACCGACCTCCCCGGCTTCGTGCCGCAGCAGTTCTTGCCGAACGCCCAGCTCGGCGGGAAATAAAAAGCGCGCGTACAGGTAAGTCGTAAAACCCCGGGCCGAGCAAACAGCTCGGCCCGGGGTTTTTTTCGTTCCCTACATTTCCTTCCAATTGCTTTCGCTATTCGAGACCGGTAAGTTATCGCGTAATTCACTGCGAAGGGATCATCGATGTTCAACTTCGATCCGAAATCGAAAGAGTTCTGGGACCCGCTAGAGACGCGCAAGGAGGTGCTCCGCGTATTCGATATCTGCTACGGCTGCACGCTCTGCCACACGCTCTGCCCGTCGTTCGTGAGCCTGTTTCAAATGATGGACGAGAACTTCGGCGAGGCCGAGCGCATCAGCGATCAGCAGATCAAGCACGTCGTCGATCAATGCTATCAGTGCAAGCTCTGCTACCCGATCTGCCCGTACGTGCCGCCGCACGAGTGGCTGATCGATTTCCCGCGCACCATGATGCGCTCGGACCTCGTGCGCGCCAAGCAAACCGGCATCAGCCTGGCCGATCGGCTGTTCGGCGATACCGATCTCGTGGGAACCTTGTCGAGCTGGTTCGCGCCGCTCGTCAACTGGGCAAACAAAAATCCGACGATGCGCGGTCTGATGGAGAAATATCTCGGCATTCACCGCGACCGGTTGCTGCCGACTTATCACGCCGAGACGTTCGCGAAGTGGTTTCGCAAACGTCCGGCGGTGAAGGGCAAAGGCGAAGAGAAGGTCGCGCTATTTTACACGTGCACCGTCAACTACAACGAGCCCGACATCGGCAAGGCCGCGGTCGCCGTGTTCGAGAAGAACGGCATCGAGTGCGTGGTGCCCGAGCAGCAGTGCTGCGGGCTGCCCTTTCTCGACGTCGGGCAGATGGAGCGCGCGCTGGAGAAGATGCAGGCGAATTCGGCATCGCTCGCCAAAGCGGTGCGCGAGGGATACAAGATCGTCGCGCCGAGCGCGAGTTGCAGCTACATGCTGAAGCAGGACTACCCGCGCTTCCTGCCGACCGAAGACGCGAAGCTCGTCGCGGAAAACACCTACGATTTGTCCGAATATCTCGTGAAGGCGAAGGAGCGCGGCAAGCTCGACCTCAACTTTTCCGACAAAAACGTCGGCAAGATCCGCTACCACCAGCCTTGCCACTTGAAGGCGCAGAACATCGGCTTCAAGGCGCAGGAGCTGTTGTCGCTGATCCCCGGGGCTGAGGTCGCGCGCATGCAATGCTGCAGCGGCCACGACGGCAGCTGGAGCGTGAAGAAAGAAAACTTCGAGGCTTCGATGAAAGTCGGCAAGCCGCTCTTCAAGTTCATGAAGATGGACGACGCCTGTACGGCGAGCGACTGCCCGCTGTCGGCGATCCAGGTCCAGCAGGCGACCGGCAAGAAGCCGGTCCATCCGATCGAGATTCTCGCGCGCGCCTACGGTCTGGAAACGAAAAAGCCCTGAGCGGAGTTTCCGCCCAGGGCTTTTTCACTGCTTATTAAGATTCCGCTTATCTGCCGGGCTGCGGGTCGAGGATCCAGCCCTTCTCTTTCTCGATATTGATCACGAACTCGTCGTCGGCGTCCGACGGCATCACTTCCTTCAAGTGCTTGTCGTACGCCTCCTGCGAAAGTAATTCGCCCGTGATGCTGTAGGGCTTGCCCGCGTGCTGGCCGATGTAGCGCCGGAACTTGTCGCTCGGGATCGTGAGCCGCGGCGTGTCCTTGGGGATGTAGTGGTTCAGCGCGTCGACGAGCGCGCTCACTTCCTTGAAGAAGGTCGCGCGCGACAGCTCGTTCAGCTTGTCCATGTCGGCCGGCGCGTCGTAGAGCTGCTCGTCGTAGCGCCCCTTGAGCCCCCAGACGTACGCCCAGTGCGCCGAGCTCGATTCGTCCTGGCCGAAGAGGTCGTAGGCGGTCGAGACCCACTTGTTGAAATATTTCTGGATGATCGCCATCGGGATCTTGCCTGCCTTGACGATGCGCACGAGGCCGATGTTGCCCTGCGCGAGATGGTAGGCTTCTTCCTGGAGCATCGGCAGGCAGCTGCGGCCGAGCGGCGCGAACGCGGTGCGGCTCAACATGTTGAGCTGATACTTCCCGTCGCGGTCGATGAAGCTCGTGTAGGTGAAGAAGTCGAGCCAGTTGCGCACGGGCTGGTTGAACGAGTCGAGCAAGCGCGAGTTGGTGGAGGCGCGGCGCTCCAATAAATTCTGCGCCTGGCGCTTGCCGCTGTCGCCGAAGTGCGTCATCAGCACGTAGGCCATCTGCCAGCCGTGGCGCATTTCCTCACGGTTGATGCGGATGAGGTTCTTGAGATCGACATCCGTGGGTGCGCGCTCGATCAAATTGCGCTGCTGCTCGACCGAGGCGAACTCGGTGTCGCCCTGGAACTCGATCAGGTGGGCGAGCGCGTCGCGGATGCGTTGATCGGGAACGTCGGTGAGCTTTTCCCACTTCGCCCGGCCGGCATAGTCGCCGAACTCGATCTCGTTGCTCTCGATCTCGGCGAGCTTGGTCTCGAAAGTATAATCGTTGCCGATCAATTCCATCGGGTAGCCGATGTCGTCGTGCCATGCATGAAAATAGTCAACCCAGTCGTCGAAGTTTTCGAGACGCGCCTTTTTTACAAACATAGGCCACCCCCACGGTTTTTTAGGTTAGAGTGTTAGAACGGACGTTCGTATGCATATGCCAGTTCGCTGTCTTTTGCAAGGGGTCAATGAATAATTCCTTTGGCCATCAGCGTCCGTTCGATTTTGGCGTCGTATAGCTTCATCAACTCCGCCTCAACGCGCGCGCCTTCGATGACGCCGAGGCCGTGCGCGATCGCCTGCAGCGTCGCCATGCCCTCGGGCCGGTGCTGCGCGCGCAGGTAATATTTCGGCGTCTTCGAATCGCCGAGCTTGACTCGCGGCACGTCCCTCAATTCCGGATGGCGGAAGAGCAGCTTGCCCGCCTGCCGCCACGAGCCGTCGGGCACAATGAGCTGCACCGGCCGCGGATCATCGCGCAGCAATTCTTCGTTCAACTCCACCGCGTCCTTCGACGGGTAGAATAAAAACGTCCGGTAGCGTTCGCTCAACAGATCGCTCAGGTCGAGCGATTCGCCGAGCGCGCCGCGCACGCGCATCTCGCTGTTGACGAGCGCGCGCAGCGCGAGTCGACCGGTGTTGCTGCTCTTCTTGATCTCGTTCGTGTGGATGACCAGACACACGCGTGTGCGCAAGGCGAGCGTCGGGATCGCATCGCAGATGCAAAAACGCCGGTTCATATAGCAGACCGGACAGGATGGTTGAATACGTCGGCGGGCCATCTCGAACGAGTGTAGATCGATGCGGCGCAGGAAGCAAAACAACCAGTCAAAGAGTGCTTCGACAGGCTCAGCACGAACGGAAAAAATACCCAAAGGAAAGATATCTTGATTTTGAATTTAAATCCGTTCGCCCTGAGCCTGTCGAAGGGCTCTTGCAATGTAGGGGCGGTTCGCGAACCGCCCCTACGCGTCAGGATAGATAAACGGCGCGGCTCCACTTTGACGCCGCGAAGCGAAATCGACTATTCTCATGTGCGATGCATGCGAATGACTTGAAAAGAATCGCTTTCGCCCTCGCCGTTACGCTGTCTTGCTCCTCGCTCTACGCCGCCGAGAGCGAGCAGGAAAAGATCGCCGCCGCGAAGAAAGAGGGGGCGGTTTACTGGTACGGCTCGATGAACGTCGACGACGCGAGCGCGCTCGTCGCCGGCATCAATCAGAAATATTCGTTCATCGATATCAAGCGGTCGCGCGCGGCGAACGCGCCGATCTTGAGCCGGCTCGACGTCGAGGCGCGGGCGCGCGGCTTGAACGTCGACATCATCGACCTCGACGGCTTCTACGTCGCGCAGGCGCTCAAGCGCAATTACTGGACGCGCTATGTCTCACGGGAGCTCGCCGCGTATCCGAAGGAATTGAGCGATCCCGCCGGCCGCTGGTCCGGCTTCTTCCTGCTGCCGCAAGTGACGATCTACAATACGAACCTCGTGCCGGCCGCCGGCGCGCCGAAAACGTACAACGATCTCTTCGATCCGAGATGGAAGAACCGCATGGCGATTCCCGACTCCGCGGTCACATGGTATCACGGCATGCTGCAATACCTGGGCGCGGAAAAAGGCCGCGCCTTCATGCGCCGGCTCGCCGCACAGAACGTTCACGTCCAGGCGGGGAACCGCATGATGGTCGAACTCGCGATGGCGGGCGAGCACGCGATCGGCATCGCCGCCTATGCGCATCGCATCGGCCAGTATCAGAAGCGCGGCGCGCCGATGGGCTGGATAAAAGACGACGTGCTGGTCACGACGCCGCAGGCGATCGGCCTCAGCGGCTACGGCAAGGCGCCGAACTCCGCGAAGCTGATCGTCGACTTCGTCCTGTCGCCCGAAGGGCAGGCAATCCTCCGGCGCTCCGGGAGAATCCCGGCGCATCCAAGGGTCGATCCGGACCCGCCCGAACTGGTCCGCGGGCGCAAGCTCTTCTTTTCGGACATCGTCGACGGCGGCACGCGCTATAACGAGATCAACGACGAATTCCTGAAAGTCTTCGCCGCGCGCTAGCGGCTTGACAAGCTTCCAAGCGCGCGGCTAATCTCCCGTCGCGTTCTTCATCGAAGGAGGTTGACCATGCGCGCCATGTTATTCCGCGTATTTTTCATCGCCGCCTGCTGCGCGCTCCTCGCGCGCGAGACCGCGGCGCAGCAAACGACTTATTTGCAGCTCAGCCCGACGGTCAAAGCCGTGCTGTACTCGCCCGCGCAGAGCGGCGCGGCGCGCGTCGCGGTCCTCAACATGCACGAGGACGGCAACCGGCTCGAAGACATCGCCTGCACCGAGCTCGTCAAGCGGGGCATTTACGTGCTGTGCATGAACGGCCGCTCGGATAACAACGAGGCGCTGGACTTCTGGAACGACCTGCCGCTCGATATCGCGACCGGCATGAAATATTTGAAGGAGACCGTCAAGGCGACCAAAATCCTGCTCTACGCCGGCAGCGGCGGCGGCCCGCTGCTGACGTTTTATCAGAACGTCGCGCAGAACGGCCCGTCGGTCTGCCAGGGAAAAGAAAAATTGATCCCTTGTAAAAACGATCTCGCCGGCCTGCCGCCCGCCGACGGCATCATCATGCGCGACGCGCATCCCGGCACCGCGGTCAACACGCTGCGCTCGCTGAATCCATCGATCGAGCGCGACAACGACCCGGGCCGCAGGAATCCCGCGCTCGATCCCTTCAACCCGAAGAACGGCTACAACGCCTCCGGCGAGTCTCACTATTCGAAAGAATTCAAGCAGCGCTATTTCAAAGCGCAGGCCGCGCGCATGAACCGCCTCGTCGACGCGGCGCTCGCGAAGCTGCGCGCGATGGAAGCCGGAAAATATCCGTACGGCGACGACGACGCGTTCGTGATCTACGGCAGCGACGGCGCGCGCCTGGCGGAGATGGATATCTCCGTTGACGGAGGAACGGTGAAGCCGCAAAAGCTGCTCAAGAACGACGGCACGATCGTGGCCGAGATCGTCAAGAGCGTGCGCGTGCCCGCGAAGGAGGCCGCGCAGCGCGCGCGCTCGTTCCAGGACAGCGCCAAGCTGCTGACGGTAAAATCGTTCCTCGGCACACGCGCGATCCGCGCGCGCGAGTCGTACGACGGCATCGACTATTGCTCGAACAACAACTCGACGCCGTGCCATCTTCAGAAGATCACCGTGCCGGTCCTGATCTTCGGCATGGGCGGCCACTACTTCCTCCGCGACAACGAGATGCACTACGAGATCGCGGCGAGCCAGGACAAGGAGTACGTCATCATCGAAGGCGCCTCGCACGGCATCCGCCCGTGCCGGGCGTGCGAGAAAACGCCTGGGCAGTATTCCAATACCGTCAAGAATATGTTCGATTACACGCAAAAGTGGATCAGCGCCCGTTTCCAGGGCGCGAACTAAGGAGAATCGCCGATGGCCAAGCTACGTTTATTCTTTGCCGCCGTCTTACTCGCCGCGCTCGTAACCGCGCCGGTTCGCGGCGCCGACATCATCGCCGAATGGTCGTCGGTCAAGGCGCCGCCGCCGCCGCAATTGAAGCCCGTCACGCTCGACGGCAAGACGACGGCGCTCTTGATACTCGACATGATGAAGCGCGGCTGCGGCTCGCGCCCGCGCTGCCTGGCGACGGTGCCGAACGTGAAAAAGTTGCACGATCAGGCGCGCGCCGCCGGCGCGATGATCTTCTATACGCTGGTCGGCGACAAGCCGGAGCCGTCGGAGCTCATCGATCAGGGATTCGCTCCGCGCGACGGCGAGTGGGTCGCCCAGCGCGGGCCGGACAAGTTCCTGGGCTCCGGCCTCGAAGAAAAGCTCAAGGCGCGCGGCATCAAGACGGTGATCGTCTGCGGCACTTCCGCGCAGGGCGTCGTGATCGGCACCGGCAGCGGCTCGGCGCAGCGCGGCTACAAGGTCATCGTGCCGGTCGACTGCATGTCGTCGGACGATCCGTACATGGAGCAGTACGCCGCCTTTCACATGGCCAAAGGCGGCCCCGCCGTCGTCACCGAGCAGACGACCGTCACACGCAGCGACATGATCAAGTTTTAGAGCCCTCACGGCGCATTGGTCGGGTCCCAGCACGTGCGGAGATTTTCTTCGAGGCCGTCGAGCGTCCGCATGTCGGCGTTCGACAGCTCGAAGTCGAAGACGTCGGCGTTCTCCACGATGCGGCGCGGGTTGGAAGATTTCGGTATCACGACGAATCCCTTCTGCAATCCCCAGCGGATCAGCACCTGCGCCGTGGTTTTCACTCCCTCGGGTCGCGAGAGATTCTCCATCAGCGGCAGGTGGCGCCAGACCGGCGCCGACGCGCCGTTTTTGGAATATTTCTTGGCGATCGCGGCGAGCTTGGGATCGTTGAGTCGCCGGCCGTGTGTCAGCGGGCTGTAGGCCTCGATGACGACGCCGCGGGCGCTGCAGAAATCGACCAGCTCGCGCTGCTGGAGATAGGGATGAATTTCGACCTGGTTCACGGCCGGGATGACGCCGCTCTCTTGCAGCAGCTCCGTCATGTGGCGAACCGTGTAGTTGCTCACGCCGATCGAGCGCGCCTTGCCATTTGCGCGAAGCTTTTCAAATACCGTCCAGCTCTGATGGCGACGGCGCACGGGAAAATGGATCAGGTAGAGATCGACGTAATCCATTTTGAGGTTGCCGAGGCTTGTATCCAGGGCGCCTTCGGGATCGCCGTGGTCGTCGTTCCATAACTTGGTCGTAACATAGATGTCCTCGCGGCGGAGCCCGCTCGCGCGGATCGCCGCGCCGACGCTCGCCTCGTTGCCGTAGCCGGCCGCGGTGTCGATGTGCCGGTACCCGACTTCGAGCGCCGTAGCCACGGCGACTTCGCAGGTCCGGCCCGAGCGCACCTGCCATACGCCGAAGCCGAGCTGCGGGATCGTACGGCCGTCGTTGAGCTTCACCCTGCTGTCGATCGAGAGCGCCATAAAAGTTTCTCGTGCGCGCGCAGCTATTATGGTACAGGATTAATCATGGCCCTCAATATCGTCTCGCCCGGCAAGGAAAAATCGCTCGCGGAGCGCATGCAGGCGCTCGGCGTGCGCGAGGAGGATATCGAGGAGCAATTCGTGCGCTCGTCCGGCGCCGGCGGGCAGAAAGTGAACAAGACCTCGTCGTGCGTCGTGCTGCATCACCGGCCGACCGGCATCCGCGTCAAATGCCAGCAGGAGCGCTCGCAGGCGCTCAACCGCTTTCTCGCGCGGCGCCTGCTGCTCGACAAAATCGAGGCGCGCGTCAAAGGGATCGCGTCGGCGGCCGAGCGGGAGATCGCGCGCATCCGGCGGCAGAAACGCCGGCGCTCGCGCCGCGCGAAGGAAAAGATGCTCGCCGCCAAGCGCCGGCAGGCGGAGAAAAAAGCCTCGCGCGGCCCGGTGCGCTACGACGATTAGCTTCAAACCGTCCTAAACCAATCTCCGGCAAATTCGATATCGCGGCTTTTCCGCCCCTGCTATAATCCCGCGCGATGAAGCTCTCGCCGCTCACTTGCTATGTGCTGGCCGCGGTCAGCCAGACTTCGGGTTCGTCGGGCGCCGCGATGCTGGGGCCGTTCTTCATGAAAGCGCACGGCTACTCGATCGCGCTGGCGGGTATCCCGCTCGTGGCCAACGGTATCGGCCGGGTCTGCTCGGATCTTCTATCCGGCGTGATGGCGACTTACTTGAGCCCCGGAGCGCTCCTCATCGCCGCGACCGTGCTCGGTCTCATGACGAGCGCGACGGGTTATTTCTTTCTCGACAGCATGCCGGTGTTCGTCACGGCGTGGATCGTTTTCGGCTTGACCGAGGCGATGTTCGCGCTCGCGCTCCGCAAAGTCGGCTTCGACCAGGCCGCGCCCGAGCGCCAAGGTCGCGTGCAGGGCCTCATGGCTTCGGCTTTGGGAATCGGCTTCACGCTCGGTCCGCTCTTGGGAGGCTTCGTCGGAGACCGCCTCGGAGCCGACGGCCTTTTCTTCGTTTACGCAGTGCCGCAATCGATCGCTTTCATTTTTATTCTCGCCGCCGGCGCGCATCGATACCGAAGAGCCGTTCGTCCGCCGGCCGCGGCGGTATGGCGCGAGGCGGCCGTGCTGCTCAAGAAGCCGCCGTTCCTCGCATCGTGTCTCGCGATCTGCCAGTCGTTCTTCTTTTTGACCGGCGTCACGCGCATCGCTTTTCCCTTTCTCGCGACCAATTACCGCGGCCTGACTCTGGACGCGGTGGGAGCGCTGGTGTCGATCTCGCGGCTGACGGACACGCTCGGGCGCTTCACCGGCGGCTGGCTTTGCGACCGGGTTCGTTCGAGCCGGGTGATTTTACTCGGCGTCGCTCTCGGCGTGCCGATGTTCGCCGTGCAAGGCTACGGCTCGGCTTATTTGACGTTATTGCTTCCGCTCGCGATCATGACGATGGGCTTTGGCTTTACCAATGTGGGCGCGACGACCTTCGCGCTGCAGTCGGCCACGCCCGGCACGAAGGAATTGGGCCTGGGCGTATCGCGCGCGTCGACCTCGATCGGGCAGACGCTCGGTCCGCTCGTCTGCGGCGCGCTTATTGAAAAGCTGGGCTACGAGACCGGGTTCCAGGCGATGGCGGTCGTTTCGCTCGTCGTCTTGGGCGTCGTCTGGCTCGGCTTGAGTAGAAAAGATTCTCAGGCGGCGTAGTTTACGCTCTACTGAATCCCCGCGGCTTTTAGATATCGCAGATCGACGAAGCGCTCGGCCGGGGGCGCCGGGTTGGGAACGACACCGGCATCGGCCATCAGCGCGAGCACGCGGTTGAACGCCGCGAGATCGATCTCGCCGCGCTTGGGCAGGACCTTCTTCGCAGGATCGTGATACGGCGCGAAGATCTCGCGCGCGGTTTCCGGCGAGGTCTTCAGCGACTCGGCGATGATTCTCTCCACCTCGGCGCGGTTTTTCGCATCGTTGATGAACTCGTACGCGGCGCCGAACGCGCGCACGAAGCGCACGAGCACTTCGGGATTCTTCTCACCCCATTCGCGCCGCGCCATGTCGACGTTGAAAATGAGATCGGCGCCCGCCTCGTAGTTGAAGCCGAGCCGCGGGTAGCCCTGCAGGATCGCCGCGAGGTCGTCGGGCTGGCCCATCGGCACCGCCGCGCATTCGCCGGCTTTCAGACAGTCGAAGCGCGCGCCGGTGCCGACGACCGCCTTGGTCTTGAAATCCGACGACTTGATGCCGCGATGCGCGAGCAATCGCACGGTCGAGAGCGTGATCGTGTCGCCGGGCGTGGACAGACCGACGACCTTGCCCTGGAGGTCGGCGAACGTCTTGATCTGCGGATTGACGATCAGGCTGTAAACCGGATTCAGCGTCTGCGCGGCGATCGCGACCGAGGGCGAGCCCTGGAGCGCCGCCTGGATCATATACGGCGTCGAATTTCTGCCGGTGTCGACCTCGCCCTTGTCCAGCGCAGCGACGATCCGGTCGGTGCCGCCGGAAATCGGAACGACGACGAGATCGATGCCTTCGCGGACGAAAAATCCCTTGCGCTCGGCGACCGTCAGAGGCAGCGACGACAGGCTCCCGGACGAGGCGGCGTTTTGTCCGTAGCGCAGCTTGATCGGCTCCGCCGCGCGGGT
>DATDFN010000160.1:0-8900 GCA_036522615.1 Binatia bacterium
GGTGAGGCGAGCCGGCAGCGCCGCGAGCCTCGTCCTCGGTCTCCTCCTCGTCATCAGCGGCGGGCCGCTCGGCCGCGGACGGCGCTTTCGAGCGGTCGCCTTTTTCCCACGGCGTCCTTTGAACCTCGAGTTGATCGACAATGTCGCCGATGCCCGCGACGTCGTGTAGCAGCTCGGTGATCGTCTGGTGCTGCCGCGCGCTCGGCACCGTCCCCTCGAGGTGAATGACGCCGTCGCGGCTGGAGATATGGAGCTCGTCTCTATCGATGTTGCCCGCGTCGCGAACCATATCGTTGAGCGCGGCCTCGATCTCCTCGTCGTCGAGCAGGCTCAAGTCCGCGGGCAGCCGGCTTTCCTCGGTTTCTTCCTCGGCGCCGGCCGCCCTGCCTTCGTGCGCGCGCGCGCAATCGATACACAGCCGCGTCGTCGGCAGCGCGCGCAACCGCGCCAGGGCGATGTATCTCCCGCAGGAGAGACATTTTCCATAGGTCCCGCGGACGATCCGGAGGATCGCCTCGTCGATCTCTTCGAGCGCCTGCCGGTCGCGGGTGCTCAAGTGCTCGAGCACGGTCGCGATCCGTTCTTTCTGCGCCTCTTCCTCGAGCTCAGCCTCCTGCTCTTCGGTGATATTTTTCAACTCTCCCTCGACGTCTTCGACGCCGCCGAGGATGGCGAGCCGTCGTTGATGCAACTCCTCCGAGAGCGAATCGATGATCTTCTTTTTTCGGGTGTTCATGGTGCCTCCTTACTGACAATATTGCGTCCGCCGCCCGCCCCGCTTCACGCCGCGCCGCTCGCCTCCCTCGACTCCGGCGCGGCGATGGAATCGGCTTCGATAAAGATGTGCCTCACTTCCGGGTGGCGATCGCGGATCTTTTTCTCGACGCGGTCGACCGTGCGCCCCAATTCCGCGGCCGGAAGGTCGGGGCGAAAACGGATGTCCATCGCGAGGAGAATCGTGTCGGGACCGAAGTACATCGTCATCGCGCGGTTCACCTTGAGAATGCCGGGCTCGGACTCCGCCAGGCGGCGGAGTTGGCGCAGCATGTCGGGATCGGCGGACTCGCCGACAAGCAGGCCTTTGCTCTCGTACGCGAGAAACACCGCGACGGTCGCGAGGATCAAGCCAATCGTGATAGACGCGCCGGCATCGAAATAGGGATTCTTCAGTCGGTACGCGAGAATCACGCCGGCGAACGCGACGATGAGGCCCAGCATCGCAGCCCCGTCTTCGAACAGCACGGCGAACGTCGTCGGGTCCTTGCTCGTGTGCACCGTGCGCCAGACGCCGCGGTCGCCTTTCTCGGCGATGAATGCCTTGGTCGCGACCATAAACGAAATGCCTTCAGCCACAAACGCAAACCCTAAGACGGCATAGTTCCAGATCGGATTTTGGAACAGCACCGGATGCCACAGGTGCAGCAGTCCTTCGTAGATCGAAACGCCCCCGCCGATGCCGAAAATTACGATCGCCACGATCAGCGTCCAAAAATACAACTCCTTCCCGTAGCCGAATGGATGGGCGGCATCGGCCGGCTTGCGGCTCAGCCGGCTGCCGAGCAACAGCAGTGCGCCGTTGCCCGTGTCGACGAGCGAGTGGACGCCCTCGGCGACCATCGCCGCGCTCCCCGTAAACGTCGCGGCGACGAACTTGCTCGCCGCGATCGCGAGGTTGGCCGCGATCGCCGCGTAAATCGCCCTGCTGGATTCCGTTTTCACGTACGCTCACGGAAATTCCGCCGATTCCCGAGCCGCTGCACCCGGCCCGGTGCACAGAGAACTAGATTAGCTTCGCCGATCGTGCAGCACCAATCAGGCGAACACTCAATTAACGGTCGGAATTTACCTGATACGCATTAAGGGGCGCGAGATTTAACCGGCGGGGGCCCCGAAAGACTTGGATTAGTCCGTAAAAGCGCTAAGAAGTTTAGACGCGGAAAAACCGATGAGAGGGGGCAGGTA
Organism: Binatia bacterium; assembly: GCA_036522615.1. GTDB lineage: Bacteria > Desulfobacterota > Binatia > UBA9968 > UBA9968 > JAJPJQ01. Next base: position 1,963 of record DATDFN010000160.1, read on the forward strand.
AATGAGCGGGAAAAAAATCAAGGTCGCGATTTTAGGCGTCGGAAATTGCGCGTCGTCGCTGGTGCAGGGTATGGAGTTTTACAAGGACGCGCCGGACGACGCTTTTGTGCCGGGGCTGATGCATGTGAACCTGGGAGGCTACCATATTCGCGATATCGAATTCAGCGCCGCCTTCGATATCGACGCGAACAAAGTCGGCAAGGATTTGTCCGAGGCCATCTTTACCGCGCCCAACAATACCTACAAATTTTCCGGCGTCCCGCGCCTTAACGTGCCGGTGCGCCGCGGTATGACGCACGATGGCATCGGCAAATACCTTGCCGAGATCATCCGCAAAGCGCCCGGAACGACCGATGACGTGAGCGGCATCCTCAAATCGACCAAGACCGACGTCGTCGTCTCGTACCTGCCCGTCGGATCGGAGATGGCGACCAAATGGTACGTCGAGCAGGTGCTCGACGCCGGCTGCGCCTTCGTCAACTGCATCCCCGTTTTCATCGCGTCGCAGCCGTACTGGCGGCGGCGCTTCAAAAGCCGCGGACTGCCGATCATCGGCGACGACATCAAGTCGCAACTCGGCGCGACGATCACGCACCGCGTGCTCACGCACCTGTTCCGCGACCGCGGCGTGCGCCTCGACCGCACGTATCAGCTGAATTTCGGCGGCAATACGGATTTTCTGAACATGCTGGAGCGCGAGCGGCTCGCGTCGAAAAAAATCTCGAAAACCAATTCAGTGTTGAGCCAGCTCGATTACCCGATGAGCAACGCGAACGCGCATGTGGGGCCGAGCGACTACGTCCCCTGGCTCGAGGACCGCAAGTGGTGCTACATCCGCATGGAGGGCACGACGTTCGGCAACGTCCCGCTCAACTGCGAGGTCAAGCTCGAAGTGTGGGACTCGCCGAACTCGGCCGGCGTCGTGATCGACGCGGTGCGCTGCGCTAAGCTCGCGCTCGACCGCGGCATCGGCGGCGCGATTATCGGGCCGTCGAGCTATTTCATGAAATCGCCGCCCCAGCAATTCGACGACCACGAGGCGCGCCTGCGCACGGAAGCGTTCATCCAGGACGAAGAGCCCGCCAGAAAAACGGCGACCAAGATCGGCAGGGCGAGAGCGTAAAAAATGGTTTCGAGTTGTAACCTGCAGCTTTGTTTAAGAGCGCAGGGGATTTTTATAAACTCGAACCGGGCAAAGTGAGGAACCATGTTCGAGCCAGAATCAACCAACGGCCAAACCGAGAGCGACGATAAAAGGCCGCGGCCGCGCCTCGGTTTTCTCGGCGTCGGCTGGATCGGTCAGCACCGGCTCAAATCGATCGCCGATGCGCGCCACGCCGAGATCGTCGGTCTCGCCGATTTGAATCCCGGCGTCGTGGCCGCCGCCGCGCTCGAAGTCCCCGGCGCGGACGTTCAAGAATCACTCCAGGACCTTCTGCGCATGGACCTCGACGGCATCGTGATCGCGACGCCGACCGCGCTCCATCCCGAGCAAGCGATCGCCGCACTCGACGCCCGGCTGGCGGTATTCTGTCAGAAGCCGCTCGGCCGCAGCGCGCGCGAGACCGAGAGCGTCATCGAAGCGGCGCGGCGCGCCGATCGGCTTCTCGGCGTCGACATGTCGTATCGCTTCGTCAGCGCCGTGCGCGAAATTAAGGATCGCATCGACGCCGGTGCGATCGGCGACGTCTATGCGATAGATCTCATGTTTCACAACGCCTACGGTCCCGACAAGCCGTGGTACTACGATCCCAAGCTCGCGGGCGGCGGCTGCGTGATCGACCTCGGGATCCATCTCGTCGACATGGCGCTCTGGATGACGGGCGCAAACGTCGCCGAGGTGTCGAGCCGCCTCTATGCGCAGGGCAAGCGGATCCGCCCGGAAGATCACCGCCTCGAAGACTACGCGACGGCGCGACTCGATCTCGACAGCGGCGCGACGGCGAATCTCGCCTGCTCGTGGCATATGAACGCCGGCGCGGACGCGGTCATCGGCGCGTCGTTTTTCGGCACGAAAGGCGGCCTCGCGATACGCAACGTCAACGGCTCCTTCTACGATTTCATCGCCGAGGAATTCATCGGCACGGAACGGAAAGTCATCGCCGAGCCGCCCGACAGCTGGGGCGGCCGCGCGGTCGTCGACTGGGCGGCGCGTCTCGCCGAGAGCCCGGCGTTCGACCCTGCGATCGAAAGCGGCGGCGCGGTGGCGCGCGTAATCGACGCGATTTATCAGAGGAGCGAATGAGAATAACCGGCACCGCGCGGCGGAGCCGGAAAGCTACGCGCTCGAGCTTCTGAGGGAGTGAGCCCAAGAACGCTTGGTAAGCCGCTTAAGCTCATCCCGCAGCCTTTTATTTCGATCCAGCAAGACTTTGTTCTTCTTCACCAGAGAGCGCATCGCTTCCACGGTCTTTTCCGCGCTTTCGAACGCCTTGATCCACTGCTGCGCCATCGGCGGCCCAATTACGCTGTTCATTTTCGCGTAAGCTCCCGATTGTTTTCTACGCCGCGTCGGTCAGCAGCGCGCCGCTCTGCCAGGCGAGCTCGTGGTACTTACCCTTCACCGCGACGAGCTCGTCATGCGTGCCCATCTCGGCGATGCGCCCGCCGTCGAGCACGCAGATGAGATCGCAATCGCGGACCGTGTTGATCTTGTGGCTTACCAGCACGATCGTACGCTTGCCTTTGAGCCGCATGAGCGTCTCGGTGAGATGATTCTCGTGCAGCGCGTCCTGCGCACTCGTCGGCTCATCGAGGACGAGGATCGGCGCCTCGGTCAGAAGCGCGCGCGCGACCGCGAGGCGCTGGCGTTGTCCGCCGGAGAGATTCTGCCCGCCCTCGGTGAGCATCGTATCGTAGCCGCGTGGCAGCCCGGCGATGAAGCGGTCGACGCCGGCCAAGCGCGCGGCGCGGCGAACATCGGCCGGCGGCGCTTCCGGGCGGCCGTAGGCGATGTTTTCATAGATGCTCGTCGGCAGGACGATCGTATCCTGCAGCGCGAGCGCGATGTGCCGGCGGAGGTCCTTCACGCGCACTTTCTTGATGTCGCGGCCGTCGAGCGTCACGCGGCCGTCGGAAGGATCGTAAAAGCGCGGCAATAAATTTAGCAGCGTGCTCTTGCCCGCACCGCTGGAGCCGACGAAGCCGACGCTGGTGCCGGGCGGAATCGTCACGTCGATGTCGCTCAGGACCGGCTTGCCGGCGACGTATTGAAAATGCACGCGCTCGAAACGGAGAGCGCGCGGCTTGCGCGGCAGGCGGAGCGCGTCGGGCGCATCGGCGACGAGCGTATCTTTATCGAGCTCCTCGAAAATGCGCCGCGTCGCGACCAGACCGCCCTGCAGATTCATGCCCGCGCCCGTGAGCTGGCACAGCGGGTCGTACATCATGCCCAGGTAGCTCATGAAAACCATCAGCTCGCCGGGCGTGAGCACGTGCGTATAGACGAGCCAGCCGCCGTATCCGAGAATCAGCGCGCCGCCGGATCCCAGGATGGCGCCGATGCTGAGCGCGTAGCCGACTTCCTGGCGGTTCATGCCGAGCCAGGAGTTCACGCAGCGCTCGGCCGCGGAGCCGAAGCGCGACAGCTCGTGGTCCTCGCGGCAGAACGCCTGCGTGAGGCCGATCGCCGACATGGAGCGGTGCACGGAGCTCAGAAAATCGCTTTCGGCTTCCTTCGCTTCGGTCGATTTCCGGTTGAACCGCCGGCCGAAGATGATGTTGACGAGCATCAGCGGCGGCACCACGAGCAGCGCCGCGAAGGTGAGCGGCGCGCTGCGCGAGAACAGAATCGAGAGGATGATCGCCATCGTGACGACGGCGAAGCTCACGCTGATGAGGACGCCCAGCACCATCTGGCAGCCGAGCGTATCGGTCGTGAGACGAAACACCGCATCGCCCATCGGCCGCGCGCGGTGATAGGAAAGATGCATCTGCTGCAGCTTGCGGAAGAAATCGTGCCGCAGGCGGAGCACCCCGTTATAATTGATGCGCGCCCCGAGAAGCTTCTTGACGACGCCGAAAAGCTCCTGGATGAGACGCAGGCCGAGGGCGATCGCGGCAAGACCGACGATCTGCATCAAAGGCTCATGCGGCAGCCAGGCGAGAAAAAGCCGGTGAATGTAATCGTTGCGGGCCGGCGAGCCGACCAGCGTGTCGACGAGCACGGCGAGCGGCCACGCCTGGAGGATGCTGATAAGGACCGAGATCGTCATCAGCGCGACCAGGAATACGATCGCCTTGGTATCGTCGCGAAAATAGGACAGGCAGCGGAGCACGTGCCGGCGGTCGGCCTTGCTGCCGAAACAAAAAAATAAATGTAGAGCCTTTTGAATCATGCGCTTACACCTCACGATGAAATTCCAAACGCTGCGAAGCTGAATGGGGTGGAAGGAGCAGGAAGAAAAACCGGAAATGACCTGCGGCGTTTCTGCGATGTTCCCGTGAGGCTAATCAATACGGCTCAGGATTACAAGGTAAACACCTGAGGCAAGTTACCAATTCTTTGAGGGAATCCCCTAACTGGGTTAAGCGGGAAGGCAAAAAAAGCGGCCGGGATCAGCCGACCGCCTTAAAAAGGTTTGAGAATTAAAGGAAATCAGCGGCGCTATTTGCCGGTTAACGTCGCGTAAAATCCCGCGAGGCCGCTCAAGATATATTGGACGGCGAGCGCCGCGAGGATGATGCCGAGCACGCGCGTGATGATGTGAACTTTTCCTTTGCCGAGGCGCGCCATGACGCTGTCGCCGGCGGCGAGCACGCCCCATGAGATCCCGTAAACCGCGGAGATGACGACGGCGAAAAGGGCCAGGCGCACGATATCGCCGCGCGCCTGATTGGTCAGAAGCAGCACGCTCGTGATCGCGCCCGGGCCCGAGAGCAGCGGAATCGCGAGCGGAAAGATCGCGATGTCTTCTCCCGTGGTGCGCTCTTCGCTGCGCTCCGGCGCCTGAAGCCCGGGGCGGTGACCGAAGAGCATCGGCACCGACGCTATGAACAGCAGCACGCCGCCGCTGATCGCGAACGCGTCGACCGTCACGCCTAAATAGGTCAATAAAAATCCGCCGGCCACGAGAAAAAAAAACGTCACGCCGAACGCGACGGCGACGGCGCGCGAGAGGATGGCACGCTTGCGGACGGCGTCGAGCTCGGCCGTGAGCCCGACGAACATGGGCGCTACGCCGAGCGGATCCACCACGACAAATAGCGTTACAAAAGCGCGGAGGCCGAATTGCAGCAGACCTTCATCCAACACCAAAGACTTTTACGCATCAGGGGACAACAAAGGCAACCAGGTAAAGACCCGCCACAGATGTCGGGTAAAGACCGGACATAAAAGTGCTGCATTCGTTCAGTTTTGTTCGATATCACGTCGCGTTCGACGAAAACCCGGACCTCAAAAGCACTGGTTTTTTAGCCACTTAAGTCTTTTTGACAATCAATGGACAGTCCAAGGGCTTTCGGGAACACCGTTTGCTTTTGCCTACGGCTAACCATCTGCTCCAGGACCTGCCATCTCGGATGGGTGAAAACGCTCGGAGTCAAACCGACTTCGCAGCGTCACGCCGGACAACGGCAAAGGAGAACCGCGATCATATTGACAACGAAATGGCTATTCCTCGCCGCTGCGGTCGTCGCGGGGGCGTTGGAATTTTTCTTCCCCGCGCGCGCACTGGCGGTCCCGGCGACGCTCCTCGACGATAGTTATACGACGTCGGCGAAACCGTTCTCGACTCCCGCCGGCTCGCAGCCGACGATTGTCGTCAGTCCGAAGACAACGGGTTTTGTCCAATTCGATTTGTCTACGCTTCCCGCCGGCACGCAGGCCGGCGATGTGGCGAAAGCCAGCCTTACGTTATACGTCTCCGCCGGATCCGTTAAGAGTCCCGGATCGTTCTCCGTGAAAGTCGTCACCGGTGCGTGGGACGAACTCACTTTGAATCAAGCGAACGCTCCCGCGCTCGGCGCGGCGATCGGCGGCAACGTCGCAGTTGCGGCGGCGGACGGAAACCAATTCATCACGATCGACGTTACCAGCGTCGTGCAGCAATGGCTGGCCGGCGCTATTTCGAATCACGGCTTTGCGCTCGTCGCGAACGGCGCCACGACGCTGTCGTTCGACGCCAAAGAGAGCGGCACAACCGGCCACAACGCGCAATTGGAAATTACGCTCGTCGGCGGGTCCATCTCCAGCGCCGGCCCAACAGGCGCGACGGGTCCTTCAGGTGCGACGGGAGCGACCGGCCCCACTGGAGCTACCGGATCAGCGGGGCCGACAGGTGCAGCGGGCGCAACAGGAGCGACCGGGCCGGCTGGTCCGACAGGCGCGACCGGGGCGCAGGGAGTACAGGGCAACACGGGCGCGACGGGTGCCACTGGCGCTACCGGAGCGACCGGCGCCAAGGGGGACACCGGTGATACCGGGGCAACCGGCGCGACGGGACCACAAGGTCCAACCGGCGCTACCGGCGCACAGGGCGTTCAAGGCGTCACAGGCCCGACAGGTGCTACCGGCGCAACAGGAGCCGTCGGAATAGTATTCGAAGGCGTATGGGCGGATGCGACAGCGTATCAGGTCCGCGAGGTCGTCACGTACTTGGGCGAGACATGGCTCGCATTATTCGATCACACGAGCAACACGAACGATTTTCCCGGCGGCACGGATGATTGCGGCAGCGGCTCTGAGGCGTGCTGGTCCAAGCTCGCCGCTATGGGCGCTACCGGTCCAACGGGTGCCACGGGAGCTACTGGAGCCACGGGCGCGACCGGCCCGACGGGTGTGACCGGCGCAAAGGGCGATACCGGAGATACAGGCGCGACAGGAGCAACGGGTCCGACAGGCGCGACCGGGGCGCAGGGAGTACAGGGCAACACGGGCGCGACGGGTGCCACTGGCGCTACCGGAGCGACCGGACCACAAGGTCCAACCGGCGCTACCG
>DATDFN010000161.1:0-2241 GCA_036522615.1 Binatia bacterium
CCCTTCGTCATCCCGAAGTACGACTACAACAATCCCGCGCCGCTGATTCACAAATGCACGTTCTGCTCGGATCGCCTAGAGGTCGGCCTCAAGCCGGCGTGCGCGACCGTATGCCCCACGGGCGCGATCAGCTTCGGCGACCGCGACGACATGATCGCCGAGGCGAAGGATCGCATCGCGAAAGCGCCGGGAACTTACATCCCGGAAATCTACGGCCTCGACGATGTCGGCGGCACCAGCGTGCTGCACCTCTCGTCCGTGCCGTTCGAGCAGATCGGCTATATCACCGGACTGCCGAAGACGCCGATGCCGGATCTCACGCACCGATGGCTGCGCGTCACGCCGCACGTGTTTATTTTTCTCTACACCCTTTTCGCCGGGCTCATGGGGCTCATCCATTGGCGCAATCGCGGCCAGGAGCATCACGAGGAGAAGCCATGAACTGGCGCATTCGGCTCACCTGGTGGGACAAGCTGCTGCTCGCGATCATCGCGGTCGCCGCCGTGATCGGGCTGGTGCGCTTCGCGTTCGGCATCGGCAGCATCGCCAATATCAACAACGCCTACCCATGGGGCTGGTGGGTCGGCTACGGCATCATGACGATGATCGCGGTCGGCGGCGTAGGCTTCACGATCACGGCGCTGGTCGAGATTTTTGGCGTGCATCGTTACCATTCGTTTCTCCGCCCGGCGGTGCTCATGGCGTTCCTCTGCTACGCGGGCGCCATCACGATGCTCATGGTGGAGCTCGGCCGTCCGTGGAAGGTCTGGATGGTCCTCGTCTCGTGGGCGCCGACCTCGGCGCTCTACGAAGTCGGCTGGTGCGCGTTTCTTTATCTCTCGATTCTCGCCATCGAGTTCGCGCAGGTTCCGCTCGAAGAGGCCGGCTGGAAGCGTCCGCTGCGCGTCATCAAGCTCATTTATATTCCGCTCATGCTGATGGGCGTGACGCTGTCGCATCTGCATCAGTCGTCGCTCGGAACCTTAATGACGCTGCTGCCGCACAAGATCAACGCGCTCTGGTGGTCGGACAATCTGCCGCTGCTGTTTCTCTTTTCGGCCATGATGGCCGGGCCGGCGCTGGCGATCCTCGAGCACCTCGCCGCCGCGCGCTGGCTGGGATTTGCGCCGCGCATGGACCTGCTTGCCGGCCTCGCGCGCATCGAGGCGTGGCTCGTCGGCCTCTTCCTAGTGTTCCAACTGGGCGATCTTTTCTATCGCGACGCCGTCGTTGCGGCGCTCGGTTTCTCCTGGCTCGCGCTGTCGTTCTGGATCGAGATCGGCTTCGGCCTGCTGTTGCCGCTGGTTTTATTGATGATGCCGGAAGCGCGCGCGAGCCGCGGCGGGCTCGGGACGGCGTGCTCGCTCGTCGTCGCCGGCGTGCTGCTCCACCGGTTGAATGTCGCGGTGATCGGACTGCGCGTGCGTCACTGGGAAACCTACGTGCCGTCGCTGGGAGAGGTCGGCATCACGCTCGGCATTACGGCGGCGGCGATCTTCGCTTTCGGCGTGCTCGCGCGCATCCTGCCGATCCACGAAGAGCTGCCGTCGCCAGCGCCCGCGGCGCATCCCGAGCCGCGCCCGGCGGCGGGATGGCACCGGGCGGAAGGGGCGCTCTGAGATGGCGCCGGAAGAACGCAGCCGCGGTTTCGGTTTCCGCATCGTCGTTGCGCTCGCGGTGCTCATCAATCTCATCTTGACCGTCGCGTTGATCACGCAGGTGCGCGACCTCCAGCAGGATATCGCGAATCTGCCGCCCGACGTCGCGAGCAAGCGCGACGTCGCGATGCTGCGGCCGCTGCACGTGCGCGAGATCCTCCTGCAAAACTGCGTGAGCTGCCACAGCAGCCGTCGCCTCGGGACGACGATTTCGATGGAGCCCTCCGAGCTCCTGCGCGTCGTCGAGCGCATGCAGACGCATCCCGGCGCCGATATCGCGCCGCGCGATTTCGAGCGCATCGCCGCCTCGCTCATGGTCGTGCGCTGCGCGCGCTGCCACGGCGAGGAGACGCTCAATTTGATGGTGCTCAAGACACAGCCCGAGCGCCTTGCGACGGTACGGCGCATGGCGGCGCTTCCCGGCTCAGGCGTTAGGCCCGATCAGGCGCTCGCGATCGCACAGGCGTTCGAGCAGCTCATCAACAACGACACCGTAGAAAAGAAAAGCGACGCGGTGTCCACCAAGCCGCGCCGTTAGACGGAGAATTGAGCCAAGGAGAAGATCATGAACCATTCCGTCGAT
>DATDFN010000162.1:0-18144 GCA_036522615.1 Binatia bacterium
GATCTCCGGCGAGGGCGGATTGAGCAGCACGAGCCCGTCGAAGCGGTCGATGAAGATGTAGACGTCGCCGTTGTTCCACTTCTTGTCTTTTCTGAGCTCGGGAAAGGCGTCCTTGCCTTTCTGCTCGACGAGCTTCACGGCATCGTTCACGAGCGCGACGATCTTTTTGCCGTCCGGCGAGTTTTGCGGCGCATCGGCGGCGCCGGCCGCGTGCGCGGCGAAGGCAAAGGTAACGGCGATGAACAGTGCGAATAAATATCTACGCGTCATGGGAGTCCCTCCAAAGGAAATTCGGATCGCTTCTAGAGTCCTGAGTTTTTGGCCGCCGGGCTAATCCGCGTAGATGCCGGCGCCGACGACGACGTCTTCGCCGCTCGCGAGCTTCGCCTTTTTCACGTAGCTGATTTTCTTGGACGGCCGCTTCTCGCCCGGCTTGGGCCAGTAATAATCGACCCAGCCCGAGCCTTTGCTTTTCGCGGTAGCGATGAAGTCGCGGGGCACGAACTTGCCCTTGCTATCTTTCTGGTCCAAGCGGTTGGTGCCTTCGATCTCGGGCGACGGCGGATTGACATAAAGGACTCCGTCGAAGCCGAGGACGAAGACATAGGTCGTGCCATTGACCCACTTCTTGTCCTTGCGAAACTCGGCGTAGGCGTCCTTGCCCTTCTCTTCGAGGAGTTTGGCCGCCTGATCGACGAGTGCCACGATCTTTTTCGCTTCCGGCGAGTAGTGCACCTTACTGTCTACCGCATTCGCGGCACCGGCCGCGCGCGCGGCAAGGGCAAATATGATTGCGACGAATATAGCGATGAGATTTCTCCGCGTCATATGGCCCTCCGATGACCGAAACGATGGCGCGTGTTTACCATTACTCCCGCGCGTGCGCAAACGGAGCGCCCGGCGCGAAGCCGGCGGCGGTCTTGATTCCGGACTCCGCATGAGGTCTTCTATGACCGCGTGCCGCGCTTGATACAAAAGATCGCGCGCCTCGCCGCGCTGGCGCTTCTCCTGCTCGCCGGGCCCGCGTCCGCGGAGCCGCCCGCCATTATCGACACGCACTCGCATATCTCGAACGACGCGCGCGCGTCGCGCGGCGGCCCGGACTTCCGCAGAGCGCTCGACGGCGCGATCGGCCGCATGGAACGCGCCGGCATCCGCCGCGGGATCGTCATGCCGCCGCCGATGGAGTCGGGCCGCTCGACGTACGAGATCGAGTCCTACCGCTTCGCCAAAGAAGCGTACGCCGGCCGGATTCTCCCCGGCGGTGGCGGCGGCAGTCTCAACGGCATGCTCCAGTCGGCCGCGCCCGACGCCGTGACCGAGGATAAGAAAAAGGCGTTTCGCGCGCGCGCCGAGGAGATCGTCGCTGCCGGCGCGGTGGTCTTCGGGGAGATCGCGCTGCATCACATGTCGCTCGCGCTGATGGGGCCGAACCATCCCTACGAGTCGACGCCGGGAGACCATCCGCTCCTGCTGCTGCTCGCCGACATCGCCGCCGAGAAGAACCTCCCGATCGACGTCCACCTCGACGCCGTGCCCGAGAACATGGAGCTGCCGGGCCGCGCGATCTTCAATCGCGGCAATCCCTCGACGCTGAAGGAGAACCTCGCCGCCTTCGAGCGCCTGCTCGCGCACAACCGCGGCGCGCGCATCGTCTGGGCGCACGCCGGCAGCGATCCGCTCGCCACGCGCACCGTCGCGCTCCAGCGCGGTCTGCTCGCGCGTCACCCGAACCTCTTCATGAGCCTGCGCCTGAACGCGGGCGGGCCGCCGCCGGTCGCGGCGCTCGACGCCGACAAGCGCCTCAAGCCCTTCTGGCTCGCGCTGCTCGAGGAGTTTCCCGACCGCTTCGTGATTGGGAGCGATTATTTCCACGCGCCGTCCGGCGCCGTGGAGCGCGGCCCGGACGCGGCGTCGCTGGGAAATTACCGCGCGGCGCTCGCGCAGATGCCGCCCGAGCTCGCCGAGGCGATCGCGCACCGCAACGCCGAGCGGATTTATCGAATAGGGAATTGATTCCCGCGCGCGCGGGGGACCGGAGCCGCTTAAACCTTCCCGTGCTTCTCGTTGAACTCTTCCCGCGTCATGGCGAGCAGCATGATGCCATCGATGAAGCCCACGGCGGCGGGCGCCTCATCAAATCCTTCGATCGGTATGATTTAAATATTCGATGGCCATTTTCCGCGCCCCGCGAACTATTTTCCCCCTCCCCTTCCCGGACGGGGAGTTTCCTGTACACTGAGGGATGGCAAAAATCTGGTTTGTGAAGGAAACGACTTTTCCGATGCGCGGCCACAAGCAGGCGGACCGGAGCGTCGACTGGTGCGTGGAGCGTCTGGGCCTCGCGCCGCGGCAGCTCGTGCAAGCGGCGCTGGTGATCGGCGGCGCCGACCTCTCGGGCTTCGCCGCCGGCTGCGACCGCGTCGTCGTGAGCATCGGCCGGGAAGACGAAGAGCCCGGCGCGGCGGAGTGGCCGCGCGGCAGTTATCTCCTCGCGATCACGCCCGACGAGGCGCGCAAGGCGCTCGGCGACGCGCCGCCGGCGACCGAGCCGGCCTAACCAAGACGCGCGGGTTTGCGCCCGCGAGCAGCGAAAAATTTTCGTGGATAGCCCCGCCGCTGTCGCGGGCGGGAGAGACTTACAAGCTTAGCGCCGCGCGGGAAGCGCGGGCGCCGCCGGAACGTCGGGCTTCGCCGCCCAACGGACTTTGCCCGCCGCGATCTCGCGCAGCGCCTTGACGATGTCGCGGTTGTCGGTCACGACGAGGGGCGTGGCGCCTTTGAGAAGCTGCTTCGCCCGTTTGGTGGCGAGGTGGACGAGCTCGAAGCGGCTGGAGACGCCGCCGAGGCAATCTTCGATCGTTATTCTAGCCATGGCCCACGGTACGCCTCGCGGCGCGGGAACACAACGACAATCTGATATATTTTTTGCGCCTCATTTATCCGTGTTTATGACTTCAGGAAGGCCGCGGGGCGGAAAAATCAGTTCGACCTTTTCCGCTCGCGGATCTTGCCGCCGGGAAGATTGTTCGGCGTTTTATCTTGGACGATGGGCGTGCGATGGCCGAGCGGTATCGCGCCTTTTTCGCCTCACCCGCAGCAGCGTTTGTATTTCTTGCCGCTGCCGCAGGGACAGGGGTCGGTGCGCTCGGGCGCCGCGCTTGCGCTCTCGCCGGCCGGTAAAAGTCCGAAGCCCGGATGGCCGGAAGGGACGTCGTAGTCCAAGGCGGCGTAGCAATTCAGATCGTGGATCGCCTCGGCCCGCGATCCGGCCCTTTGGTCTTTTTTGCCCCCGCTATGACCCGCCCTGGCGTCGAGCCAGTGAACGGCTTCATGGAGCACCGCGACGCAGAGCTCCGTCTCATTTTCCCATAGGCTCGAATGCCGGTGCAGAATGGTGATCGGATTCGCCGGCTCGCCCGTCGCGGCAAAAGGGCCGACGCCCTCCGCATCGGTCTCGACGTATCCGGTTCCCCGCACGGCCACCGCGAACATCTCTTTGTCCAGACCGAATTCGTTGGGCTCTTTAAGCCGGCGATAGGCGGTGTGCACCGCCGCGATTAACTTTTCTCTGCGCTCCGCTGCGAGCGGACGCATGGTGATTTCTATCTCCCGCCCGTGCACGTCGAGGATCCGCGCGGAGCCGACGCCGAGGCCGAACGGAAAACGAACCGTTCGTAATTCGAAGTCGCCCAAGGCGCAATGATCGGTATCCATATCCACGGTTTCTTTCGCGCTCTTTGCCGAGATCACTACTGGTCCGAATGGCTTCTCAGCCAAAGCATTTTTATTTCAGCCACGACGACGACGATGCCCGAGGCGAGCAGCATCGCCGCAACCAACATGGGCAGGAACGCGGCACTGCTTGGATTGTGCATCGTTATGTCCGGAAAAGCAAAAACGGCCGTTCCGAGAACGGCGAGGGCAAGACCGAGCAGCATCTTTCGAGTGAGATACGTTGGATTTCTTTCTACAGCTCGATTAATGGGCGCACGGAGGTTTTCCCAGATGCGGCCCAAAGGATTTTCTTCTTTCAAAGAATCCCTCGCGCAGCAGCTCGACAAAAGCGCGACGGGTGATCTGATAGGCATCTTGGCCATTGTCGGAGTATTGAAAGGCCAGATCGCTGGCGATGGTCAGGAGCTTCCTGAGGGCGGCGTCGGCAATCTCGCCATGGGGGCTTGCTTTCATTCGGTTCAACGAAGTTCTGACGGCCGCCGATTGCACGCGATCTACCTTACGCGATCTACCTTAAAGAATGAACGGGCGGGGGTTTTGCGCGCGATAGCCGATGATCTTGTGGCGGCGGTCGCCGGCGCGCTCGCGTTCGGTCAAGAGTAATTCGAAAGCGCTCTCACACTCCTGGCATCTGAAAGTCCACGTCCCCGTATCCATGTCTGCCCAGTATGGGCGCGCAGGGATCGATAAACAATACTTTTTCGATAATATAATTAATCGCGCACGATATCGGCTGCTTAGCGCGATTCCCGGCAAAAAAAAGGGGGCAAACCGACGGTTGCCCCCTTTTGCGTTTTAGCGCTCGGGATTTACCAGCGCGCGCCGCCGTTGCGGCCCCGGCCTCCGCCGTTGCCGTCGCGGCTGCCGCCGCCGTCGCGGCGCTCCATCGGCTTCGCCTCGTTGACGACCAGCGTGCGGCCGTCGAGCTGCGTGCCGTTGAGCGCGTCGATCGCGCTCTGCGCCTCGGCGCTCGAGCTCATCTCGACGAAGCCGAAGCCGCGCGATTGCCCGGTGAATTTATCGGCAATCAAGCGCGCCGATGCGACGGTGCCGTGCGGCGCGAAGACTTCCTCGAGCCGCCCTTCGGTCACCGAATAAGGCAGCCCGCCTACGTATAGTTTATTACCCATGTTCTCCTCCTATAGAAGAAACTGTTGATGTCTTTGACCCTGGAAGCTTAAGCTAAATGGAGCAGAACAGGGAGTGTAAAGGCCGCGCTCTGGTCGGTTACCGTTTAGGCAAATTCGCAAGGGAGAGACTGACGAGACCTCGGTTCAGTGGATTCCGTTTCAGGAGGTCTTTTACTGAAGTGGATGACTCACCGTACGGGCTTTCGCGCGCGTTGTCAACCGCGCGGCGAAAATAATTCGGCGCGCTTTATTTTCGCGTGAGCCGCGGCGCGCCGCCGCCGAGCCATTTCGGCGGCGATGCCGGAGCGCGCCGTGCGGGATGCTTTGCTTTCTTTTTCGGCGCGGCGGCGACGCGCATCTTCATCCCTTCGGCAAGCCGGCTGCGAATCTCGCCGGCGTCGAGATCGAGCGCCTCGCAGAGCGAGAGGAACGAGAAGACCGTTCGAGACCGATCGCGGAAAAACCACCGCTCGGCATCCGCCGCAAGCTCGGGGTCTTTCGCTTCATAAATACAGGCGAAAGCGTCTTCGAGTACGGCGCAGAGAAGCGCCGTCTCGGGACCGGCGACGACCGGGCGCTCCCCCGAATCGAAAAACGGCGCCGGCGGCCTCGCCTTGAGCGGCTGGAGCCAGGAATGGCGGGCGGCGCGCGCCGGCTTGGACGCGCCGCGACGGCGTTTCCGCCGCCTCATCGGCTACCTGCTTTTCTGCGCCGGAGCGGTTTTTCGCTTCTCTTCGCTGCCGCGCAAGATTCCGCGAGCGCGGCGTCGATGCGCTCCTCGGCGGCCTCTTCGCCCGCGCCCGTCACTTCGGCGATCTCGCGAACCAGCAGGCGGCGCGCTCGCTCCAGCGTCCCGCCGTCGTTCGACGTGAGCCGGTTAAGCCCGCGCAACGCCGTCAGCGACACGATCAACTCGGCCAGGTCGAGCGCCGACCCGGAGGCGAACAGCTTCAAATTATCGGCGCTGCGCTGTTTCCCATTCGCGGAGGCGGCGGCGGGCTTTCTGAGCCGCGCGAGCACAGCGACGATCCCGGATTCGTCGAGCAGCCGGCGGATACCTTCCGGAGCCTGGCCGAACGGCACGAACAACTCGGCGCCGCCCCGGCCGAGCGGGATGAAATGGTGAAAGTCCGTGCGCTCGCCGTCGATCACTTTCGTGACGACGTCGCCGATCAGGCACGGGCCTTGATGCGGGTAACTGACTTTACTGCCGACGCTAAGCCGCATTGAAGTCCTCCATAGAGAACGGGACGACCGTATTCGCGGCCGTAAAACAAAAGGCGGTTACCCTGAGGGACCGCCTCCGCAAATCCCGGTGCGCTCGCGGGCGGCGCTGTCAGAGCAAGCCGAGATTCCTTGCAAATATTGTAGCAGGGGCCGGCGATTTAGGAAAGAGGCGCGCGACTCGGTGGGTTCGGCGATCCATTGCCGTACTTCTCGTTGAATTCTTCCTGCGTCATGGCGAGGAGCAGGATGCCCTCGATGAAGCCGACGACGGCCGGGACGGCCGTCCAGAAGAAAATCGCGTAGACGACGCCCCAGCCGATCTGGCCGAGGTAGAACTTGTGGACGCCGAGGCCGCCGAGGATGAGCGCGAGCAGCCCGGCGAGGAGCTTGCTCTTGCCGTTGGGCGCGATGCCGGCCCAGGCGTTCGGCGGCGGGAGCTGGCGCACGCCGCACTTGGGGCAGATCTCGGCTTTCGCCTTGATGATCGCGCCGCATTCGGAGCAGAACTTCTCGTCGGCGGCTTTCTGCTGCGCTTCGGTCATGATTCTACGCTATCATCTCGGCGGGCCGAGCCCAAACTGCGCGCCGCGCGGGGCAGCGTAATGAAAATTTTTCTTGACTCGCGCGCGCGACGGGTTCATCCTGGGTGCGGGAGGGCTTTGCTTGATGCGCAAACGAATCGGGAGACGATGGCTTTGTCTGAACCTGATTTCAAACGCTCACAGTCCGTTCCGCTTGACGCGCGCGCTGGCGCGTGAATGGCGCCCGCGCCGCTGGCGCATCGATAAATAAACCCGCCGCCACCCCTGCTTCATCTCCCCTCGCCGGGGAGCGAGAGGGGGCAATTTTCCCCGGAGGCATCGATGAAAAAATACATGGCTTCGTGCGTCCTCGCGTCCGCGGTGCTGCTTCTCTTCGCCGGTGCCGCCGCCGCGCAGTACGGCGCGCAGCCGTACGGGTCGCCCGCGCCCTACGGCCAGCCGCAGCCCTACGGATCGACGATGCAGCCCGGCGGCATGATGCCGGCTTCGGTCTTTGCCGGCCTCGTCGCCGCGTACGAGGAATACGCCCGCTATTCCAGCAGCAGGGGCGTGGCGCTGACGCCGCGCGAAATCGTGGCACGTAACTATGGCGTCCAGTATTCGCAGCTAAGTCCGGACCGGCTGCGCGTCGTCTTTCTTCCGAACCCGCCGACCGGCGTCGGTGGCAACGTCGCCTACGTCGTCGATCTCACGACGTTCCAGATCGTGGAGCGGACGTTCGGGCGGTAAACACAGCGCGGTCAGATGAGAAACGGGTCGCCGTTTTTCTCTATCCGGTAGCCGATGATTTTGTGCCAGCGCTCGCCGGGGAGCGATCTTTTCCCGGCAACGATGCCCGGGGAATGATCGCACTTGGGGCAGCGCTTCAGCTTCGCCGCGGCGGCGGCGCTTTCGCGCTCGCACAACGCTAATTCGAAAACGCTCGCGCAGCTCCGGCATCGGAAAGTCCAAATTCCCGTATCCATGCTCCCGAATATGCTCCGCGCCGCGGAATACACAAGGTTTTTTGCCGAATCGTAACAAACAGTTCACGGGAACGACACGTTCGAGGCGCGCAGAGCGCTAAAATACGCGTTCGTCTCCCCTTTTTTTATCGAATCATGCGGCGTAAGCGCTCCGCTCATCCGCCGTTCGTGCAGCTCTAAAGCCTGCTGCGCCCCCTTCCCTCCCCTTTTCCCGAAAATTGTGTGTCACACTGCGACATACTGCGACATTTCGGCGGATATTTTTATTGATCGACCTCGAGTTTAGGTTCACAATCTGCGGCTAAAGGAGAACAATTATGCCGAAACGAATGGCGAAGAAAAAAAGGCCTGGCGTTCAGCGGCCGAAATCCCCGGGCGTCACGCGCGCCGAGATCCACGCGCTGTTCAACGACGTGGAGAACCCGAAGCAGCGGGCGTTTCTAGCCGCTTACGTGAAGACCAAGCGGACGCTCGCAGCCTCGGCGCTCACGGGCGTATCGCGCGAGACGCATTACTACTGGCTCAAGAGCGACCCGCAGTACTGCGAGCACTGGCGCCGCGCGCGCAAGATGCTGGGCGACATGGTCGAGGAGGAGGTGATGCGGCGCGCGGTCGACGGCTACAAGAAGCCGGTCGTCCATCAGGGAAAAGTCACGGACCGATACAAGAACTATTCCGACCGGCTCGCGGTTTTTCTGCTGAAGCATCTCAAGCCCGAGGTCTACAACGTGCGGCAGCGCGAGCCCGAGATCGGCGGACCGACGCACATCACTATCACCGTCAAGCGCCCCGACGAGCCGAAGCCCGGGCCCGCGAACGAGCCGACGACGATCTCGCTGCCGATTCCCGAGAAAAAAGAATAGCTAGACGCCGAGCTTTCGCCTGCCCTCTTCCAGCACTTCGGCGAAGCGCGCTTCGAGCGCTGCGTTGACGCGCGGGCAGTTGGCGACGACGGCGGCGGCCCAGTCGAGATACTCCTTGCGGCGCGCGACGTCCCACATCGTCGGCGGCGAGTGCGTCACGTCGACGACGTTGGCGATCTTGTCGCCGAGCTTGATCAGCACGGCGTCGGCCGCGAGGCCGTTCGCGTGGTCGATCTGGAGGCGCTTGCGCTCCGCCTTGCGCAGCGACTTGTCGTCGCTCACCGCCTCGACGAGCGCGCGCACGCGCGCCCCGAAGGCGGCCTCGAGCTCGGCGGGCGTCGTCTCGGTGTCCTCGAGTGTGTCGTGGAGGATTGCCGCGGCGAGAATCTCGGCATCGCTCACGCCGCCGACATCGGCCAGGAGCATCGCGACCGCGAGCGGATGATTGACGTACGGCGACGACTCTTCGTCCTTGCGCTTCTGCAGGCGGTGCTTGCGCGCGGCGAAATCCGCGGCGCGGAGTAAAAGCGGCGGTTCCATGGGCGAATTCTCGCGGGCGGCGCGGCGATTGTCAAACTGCCGCCCCGGCTGACGGCGCGCTCGACACGCCGCGCGCGAAAGCTTCGGTTTTCGCTCCTTCGCCGAAGGGTTCGCTTGAGTCTCGATGCGCGTTCTGTTAGCTTTTTTTTACCTCGGCGCCATGAACTTTCCTTCGCATCTCGCCCGCCGCTGGGGCGGCAAGCGTTATCATTCGCTCAATCGGGCGCTGAAGGATACCTTCAACGCGCGCGTGCATAAAGTCGGCATCCGCATGGACTTCACCTGCCCCAACCGCGACGGCACGGTCGCGGTCGGCGGCTGCATCTACTGCAACAACGCAAGCCACACGCCGCAGGGGTTTCGCGCCGGAACGTCGGTCACCGAGCAGCTCGCGCAGGGCGCGGCGGCGCTCAAGCGCCGCCACCGCGCGGAGAAGTTCATCGCGTATTTCCAGAGCTACTCGAACACCTACGGGCCGCGAGAAAAACTCTCGCGCCTCTATCGCGAGGCGCTCGCGTTTCCCGGCGTCGCCGGCCTCGCCGTCTCCACGCGGCCGGACTGCGTGCCGGACGACGTGCTCGATCTCCTCGCGGAGCTCTCGCGTGAGACCCATCTCTGGCTCGAGATGGGGCTCGAATCGATGCACGACAAAACGCTGCGCTGGGTCAACCGCGGCCACGATCTGAAAGATTTTGTGGATGCGGTCGCGCGCGCGAAATCGCGCGGGCTCCGCGTTTGCGCGCATCTGATCCTCGGCTTTCCGAGCGAGACGCGCGGCGAGATGCTGGAGGCCGCAACGCTCTTCAACGCGCTCGGCGTCGACGGCGTCAAGCTGCACAACCTCCATATCATCCGCGACACCGCGCTCGCGGAGATGTATCTGCGCGAGCCCTTCCCGCTGATGTCGCGCGAAGAGTACGCCGACCTCGTGGTCGATTTTCTCGAACGGCTTTCGCCCGACATTCTCATCCATCGCCTTTCCGGCGAGACCTACCGCGCGCTCACCGTCGCGCCGGAATGGTCGATCGACAAGATCGGCACGCACAACGCGATCCAGCGCGTGCTCGAGGCGCGCGACGCGTGGCAGGGAAGATTGTTCGATGAACCTTCGAGCCCCGCGCCGCGAGCTTCGAGTCGGGCGGAGGCGCAGACGTGAACGGCCATCTGCATTTGATCCAATCGGTGCTGCCCGCGACCGTCGACCTCCGCGTGACGATTCCGGAAAGCCATCCGTCGGCGCGCAACCTCGGCGCGGAACGCTCCGGCTCGGGCACGATCGTCGATCCCGCAGGCTATATTCTGACCGTGCACTACATCACCGTCGGCGCGCGCTCGATCGTCGTCACGACCGCCGACGGCGAGGAGCTTCCCGGCACGCTTGCGGCCGACGATCAGGAGAGCGGCCTCGCATTGGTGAAAGTCCCCGGCAGCGATCTGCCCTTTCTCAAGCCGGCGCCGCCGGAGACCATCCAGCTCGGCGCGCCCGCGCTCATCGTCGCGAGCGCCGGCGAAGGCCAGCGCCGCACAAGCGGCGGATACGTCACCTCGTTCGAGGGCTATGACGGCCACTGGGAATACATGCTGGAGAAAAGCATTCGCTTGACCGCGCCGAATCCCGGCACGGGCGGCGGCGCGCTGGTCGATTTCTCCGGTAGGCTGATGGGGGTCGTGTCGCTCAATCTCGGCGAGATCGCCAAATGCACGCTCGCGATCCCGATCGAGCTCTATCTGAAATACGAGTCGGAATTGAAGCAGTACGGGCGCGTGCGCAGCCGCCCGCCGCGGCCGTGGCTTGGCATCTACCCGCAGCATATGGGCGGCCACGTCGTGATCGCGGGGCTCGTTCCCGGCGGGCCGGGCGAGCAGAGCGGTCTCAAAGAGGGCGATATTATCGTGAAAGTCGAGACGCAGGAGATCCGCTCGCGCGCGGAGCTCTACCGCGAGTTATGGAAGAAGCGGCCCGGTGAGAGCATCGCCGTCCGCATCCTGCGCGAGGAAGAATCTTTAGAACTGGCGGTGGTCGGCGCCGATCGGCGCGCGCGCTACGGCGGCTAATCGTCTCCGCCGACTTTTTGGATTTCGCCTTTTCCGGTGACTTTAACGGAATGGGCGGGCGTATAAGCGTCGGGCTCGTACTTGATCATCGCTTTGTCGGTCTGCTGCAGATCCTTCAATTTGATCTTGCTGCCGTCCCTCTCGATGTCGGTATTCTCGTCGACGCCGACGACCTCTTCGCGGACCTTGCCCTTGCGCTCGACCTGAAAGGTGATCGTCCGCTGGCCGACCGCGCTGATCACGCCCTCGACCTCGACATCTTTCGCCTTCGCCTTCTTTTCTTTTTCTTCCTGCGCGAACAGCGAGCCCGCAAATCCCGCGAACACGAGCGAAAAAATCACGAGCCATTTAGCAGTGTGCATCGATCCCCCCTTGGCGGTTTCCCGTTTGAAACGTCACTGGAAAGTATCCAAAGATCCGAACGGAGTCAAGACGAGCAGCGTGACTATGATTCGTAGCGCGCGGGGAGCGCGATGTGGAAGGTCGTGCCCTTGCCGAGCTGGCTCTCGACCTCGACGGTGCCGTGGAGCAGCTCGATCAGCCTTTTCGCGATGGCGAGTCCGAGCCCCACGCCGCCCAGGCTCCGCGTCGACGAGCCCTCGACCTGCCGGAACGGGTCGAAGATATAGGGGAGCGACTCCTCCGGAATGCCGACGCCCGTGTCGCGCACCTCGAGCGCGATCCCCTTGCCGCCGTCCCGCGGCGCGGCCGTGACACGCACCTCGCCGCGGTCGGTGTATTTGACCGCGTTGAAGACGACGTTGCTCAGGATTTCCTTCATTTTGATGCGGTCGGTGCTGAGCGCCGGCAGCTCGCCTTCGATCGTCCAGAAAAGCTCGACCGGCTTGCCGGAGAGGCCGACGCGAATGAACGTCTCGAGATCGTTCCATATCTCCTCGAGCCGGAATTCCTCCACGTGAACGACATACTGGCCTGCCTCGAAGCGCGATAGATCGAGCAGGCTGCTCACGAGATTGAGCGCTTCGCCCGAATTGCGCAGCGCCGTCTCGAGGCATTTCCGCTGGCGGTCCGACAACTGCCCGAGAAAACCGCGCAGCACGAGGTCGAGGTTGCCGATCACGATGTTGATCGGCGTGCGCATTTCGTGCGTCATCGTCGCGAGCACCTCGGCCTTGAGGCGCGCCGCCTCGGCGAGCTCGTCGTGCAGCCGTCTCACCTCGCGGATAAGACGCGCGTTCTCCAGCATCACGGCGACGGGGCCGGCGATCGCGCCGAGCATGTCGAGCTCCTTGTCGCCGAACGCGCCGGCCTTTTTGCTGACGATCTCGATTACGCCGCGCAGTTCGCCGTGGATCTTGAGCGGCACGCAGGCGATCGAGCGCGTCCTGAAGCCGGTGATCTCATCGACTCTGGCGGAAAAGCGCGGCTCGCGCTTGACGTCGCCGACGACCATCGGAAGCCCGGATTCGGCGACGAATCCCGCGATGCCCTCGCCGCGCTCGAGCGCGATATTTTTGAGCTGCTCGGATTTCTCGCCGAGCACGATGAAGAAGCTGAGGTTGCCGGTGTCGCGCTCGACCAGCAGGATGGACGACCCGTCGGCGCCCATGAGGCCGGCGGTGAAGCGCAGCGCGGTCGTGAGGACCTCTTCGAACGCCATGGACGTCCCCATGTAATCGGCGATGTGGGCGAGTATGCGCACTTCGCTGTCGACGTCCACGATAGTCCCCTTCAGGCTTGTCCTTTGCCCAATTCCTGCGAGCGGCGCGTCGCCTGGAGCACCGCCTCCATGACGGTGCCGCGGAGCCGCCCCTTTTCCAGCGCGTAGAGACCTGCGATCGTCGTCCCCCCGGGCGAGGTTACCTCGTCGCGCAGCTCGCCCAGATGCTTGCCGCTTTCGAGCGCCATGCGCGCGGCGCCGAAGACGGTCTGGAGCGCGAGCTTCAGCGCCACTTCCCGGCTGAGCCCCACCTGCACGCCGCCGTCGGCGAGCGATTCGATGAAGAGAAAAACGTACGCCGGCCCGCTGCCGGAAAGCCCGGTAACGGCGTCGAGGTATTTTTCTTCCAGCGGAAAGCCGACCCCGAAGCTGTTGAGGATCGCGCCAACCTTTTCGAGATCGGCGGGCTCGGCTCCGCTGCCGCCGGCGTAGC
The DNA here is from genome assembly GCA_036522615.1 of Binatia bacterium. GTDB lineage: Bacteria > Desulfobacterota > Binatia > UBA9968 > UBA9968 > JAJPJQ01. The sequence continues at coordinate 13,175 of DATDFN010000162.1, forward strand.
CGGAGGCGCCGGCGCCGACGACGCAGGGGATGTTGGGCATGACGCGAACCACGCGCGCTCCCTTGGCGAGATTCTTTTCCAGCCGCGCGAGCGGCACGCCCGCGGCGACGGAAACGACCAGCTTCGTTTTGCCGACTTTTTTGGCGATCTCCTTTACGACCGAATCGATCACCTGCGGCTTGACCGCGAGGATCACGATATCCGCGAAGTCGCAGAGCTTCAAGTTGCTGGGGGTCGCCTCGACGCCGAGCTCGGCGGCCAGCGCCTGGCGCAGCGGCTTGCTCACGTCGCTCGCCATGATCTGGTCGGGCCGTGCGAGACCGGCGCGTACCATGCCGCGGGCGATCGCGGCGCCGATCTTGCCGGCGCCGATGATGCCGATTTTTTGCTGGAGCGCTTCCGCCATGCGGTCAGCCTAAAATATTAAGACTCAGCGGATTTCTCAATACCTTTTTCCGATCTTCTGCAGCTCGCGCCAGGACTCCGAGTCGTCCGGGCTCGACGCCAGCACCTCGCGGAACTTCTGCTCGGCTTCCTTCGTTTTGCCGATTTTCGCGAGCGCGATGCCGAGCTTGCGGCGAAGCTCGACATTGGTCCGCTTGAGCCTGAGCGCGCGCGCGTACGCGTCGGCCGCCTCCGGCCACGCGTCCATCTGGCGGCAGGCCTCGGCGAGCGCGACATACAGCGCGTCGGATTTTTCGCCTTTATCCCTGGCGCGCTCGAGCAGCGTCCGCGCCTGCGGCGCGTCGTTTTTCTCCAGCGCCAGACGCCCCCGCGCGAGCAGGACCTTCTGATGATCCGGCGCGAGCCTGCTCGCCTCGGCGAGCCATTTCTCGGCCTCGGCCGCGTCGTGGCGGTAGAGCGCGATATTGGCGAGTCCGAGATAGGGCTGATAATCCTTGAGCCCGAGCTGGATCGCTTTCAAGTACACCTGCTGAGCCTCGCTCAGATAAAAGTCGCCGGAGAGCGCGAGGATCGCGCGCACGGTCTGGGGCGACTTTTCCATCGCCTGCATCGCCGCCTTCAGCGCCTCGGGGTTTTTCTCCGCCTCGAGCAGGATGTGCGTCTTGAGCACATAGAAATCCGGCCGTCCCGGCTCGAGATCGATCGCTTTCTGCACTTCTTCGAGCGCCTTGCTGTGCCAGCTGTTCGCCTCGTGCGCCTGCGCGAGATAAAAGTGGCGCATCGCCTCGGGGATCGGGGCGTCGAGCCACGGCGCCGCGCTCAAGTACGGCGTCATCAGCTTGCGATTGAGCTCCGAGGTCGCCCGGCCGAGGCTCTTCGGCGCGGAGAACTCGAGCTGCGCGCCGTCGTCGGTGTTGAACGAAGCGCCTTCGGCGAAGGCGACGGCGCCCTGGCGCCCCATGCGGTAGAAACCCAGCACGGCGTACGGGTCGCTGAGACCCAGGTCTTCGAAGTCGGATTTGAGAGCCTCGTTTTTCGCGAAGACCTCCTTCAGCTCGGGATAGCGGAAGACCTGCTCCTGCATCGTGCCGACCATGAGGAAGTCGCTCTCCTTCATGCCCCAGACGGTGACGTAGGGAAACGCGTCGGTGAAGGTGTGAAAGACCATCTTAAAATCGTCCGGCGACATCGAGTAGTTGTGAAACCACTGCGCGAAGACGCCGTCCGGCTTCAGCTTCGATTTGACGACCGAGTAAAACTCGCGCGTGTAGAGATTCGCGATGCCGGCGATCCACGGGTTCGACGGCTCGGCGGCGATAACGTCGTACTTTTTCGGGGTCGCGAGAATATAGTTGCGGCCGTCGGTCGGAATCAGATGGACTTTGGGATTCTCGAGGATCTTGCCGTTCTTGTCGTTGAAGAAGGTCGTCGCCTCGCGCATCGCGGGCTCGATCTCCAGGACCTCGACCTCTTTGAACGGGAACGCCGCGACCGCGCGCGACGTCATGCCGGTGCCGAGGCCGATGACCGCGGCGCGCTCCCCGCCCTGGGGGTGGAAGAGCATCGGGATGTAACCCGTCATGAGCTGGCTGAGCGCGTCGCCGTACGAGCCGTCGATCTTCCCGTTGGTGCGGAAGTATTTATACTCGCTGCCCGTGCTTTGATGCACGCTGACGGTGGCCGTCAGCCCCTCCTTATAAAAGAGGATTTCGTCGCGGCGCATCTCCTCGGCGCGGAGCGAGTCGGTGTGCAGGCTCTCGTAGCGGTCGCTGTAGACCGTGACGCCGCTCGTCATGATGCTGCGGTCCCAGGCCGGCGTGCCGATGTATATGAGCACGATCCCGACGAGCACGGCGGCGCCGATGGCGACGCGCGGCGCCTTCGACAGGCGCGGGTCTGCGACCATGAGCATCCAGCCGATCAAGAGATTCAGAACGACGGCCAGGATGATCGAATTCTGCACGCCGATGTACGGGATGAAGATGAAGCCGCCGGCGAACGCGCCAATGATCGCGCCCAAGGTGTTCGCCGCGTAGGATGTTCCGACGCTGCTGCCGACGCGGTAGAGGCTCTGCGTGAACAGCCGCGCGACCAGCGGGAACGTCATGCCGAGGAGCAGCGTCGGCAGGAACATCACCATCGCCGAGGTCAGCACCTGGATCGCGAGAAACAGGTTGAACGAGTCGCCGAAACCCAGCATCAGCCGGAGGAAAATCAGCGGCAGCTTGCCGAAGAGCGGGATCGTCGCGAGCGCGGTGATCCCGACGAGGATCTCGATGACCCCGAAGGTCGTGAGGCGCACCTCGCGGTCGCCCATCAGGCGGCCGTAGAGAAATCCGCCGATGGCGAGGCCGACGAGGAAAGTCACCAGCATGGTCGTAAACGAATAGATCGAGCTGCCGATAACGAGCGTGAGCGCGCGCGTCCAGGCGTTCTCGTAGACGAGCGCCGCCATCCCGGAAAGCCCGAACGAGACGAGCAGAATCCAGTCGAGGCTCGACCGCTCGGCGGCGATCTCCGCAGAAGGCGCCGCCTCTTCCGGCAGCGCCGCGGCGGCCGCCGCGGCCTTATCGCGCAGCCGGTCGACGATGAAGATGACGAGCGCGATCACGAGGTTCAGCCCGGCGGCGATGAAAACCGTCCGGCGCATGCCGAAGGTGGGAATCAGATAGTAGCCCGAGATCGCACAGCCCAGCACGGCGCCGAGCGTGTTCGTCCCGTAGAGATCGCCGACGCGCCGGCCGATCTGCGCGTAGCTCCGGACGAAAAACCGGCTCAAGACCGGCAGCGTCGCGCCCATCAGCATCGTCGGCAGCACGAGCAAAAAGAACGAGAGGACGAACAGCATCAGGTTGAACACGAACGGCAGGGACTCGTTCAGATGGTACAGCGGGATGTAAACGTGCCGCCCGGCCTGGAACAGCCAGGGCACGGCGATGCCGTAGAGACCGACGCCGGCTTCGAGGATGCCGTAGAGCAGAAAGTCGTTCTTGCCGCGGTCGGCGATGCGGCCGAAGAGGTAGCTGCCGACCGCGAGACCGGCCATGAACGCCGCGAGCACAGTGGCGATCGCGTACGTGGTGTTGCCGAAGATCTGCGTCAGCATGCGCGTCCAGACGACCTCGTAGATGAGGCCGGCGGCGCCGGAAAGAAAAAAGCAGAGAAACGCTATCGTTAGCAGCGCGCCCTCGCGCGTGCGGCTAAACCCGCTCGGCATATCCATCCTTATGAAGGCCCTCCGGTGAAAGTATCCCGCACTGATATCAGCCCTATACTACGGTGTAAAGAGAGCCCCGGCTGCGTCTCCCGTCGTCCCGACGGTTGAAGGTAAAGGGCTTGTGTCATACAACGATTAGACGTTTCGAACGGCGTTTCATAGGAGGAAAGATCATGCCCAAGGACATGCGCACGTGGATCGATGAGCTCGACCGCGCCGGCGAGCTTATCCGCATCACCAAGCCCGTGCATCCGCATACGCAGATGGGCGCCCTGCTCTATCAGTCGCGCGAGAAGGCGCTGCTGTTTGAGAACGTGTCGGGCTTTCCCAAATGGCGGAGCCTGGGCATGGCGCCGGCGAACCTGCGCCACGCGGCGCTCGCCTACGGCACGACCGTCGAGAAGCTCCTTCCAACAGCGGCCGAGCGCGCGCTCTTGCGCCATCCGACCGAGCTGGTCCGGACCGGGCCGGTCAAAGAAGTCGTCCTGAAAGGCGATCAGGTCGATCTCACAAAGTTGCCCGCGCACGTCGCCGGCAGCGAGGAGACGCCCTACATCGCCGCCGGCCTCATGATCGCGCGCGACCCGGACACCGGCGTGCGCAACGTCGCCTTCCACCGGTTGCAAATAAAAGGGCCGCGCAAGATGGGCGCGCTCATCGTGCCGCGCCACACGCGCGCGATTCTCAACAAGCACGAGGCGAAGAACGAGCCCATGCCGGTCTCGATCTTCATCGGCCACCATCCTTTATATTATATGGCCGCGGCGACGACCGGGGCGTTCGAGATGGACGAGCTGGAATTGGCCGGCGGCTTGATCGGCGAGCCGGCGCGCGTCGTCAAGTGCGAGACCAACGATTTAGAAGTTCCCTACGACGCGGAGATCGTGCTGGAAGGAAGAATCCTGCCCAACGTGCGCGAGGAGGAAGGGCCGTTCTCGGAGTTCCACGACTACTATGTCGCGGGCATGGGAAAAAATCCCGTAATCGAGGTCGACTGCATCACGATGCGGGGCGACGCGATCTTCAAGGCGATCCAGAACGGCTCGGAAGTCGAAGGCTGCATCTTCCACAAAGTTCCGTTCGGCGTCGCCGTCTACAACCACATCAAGAACATCGGCGGCTATGTCAACCTGCACAACTTATTGGTGCTGCCCGGCCTCTTCGGCATCGTCGTCCAGATGACGCCGCGCTTCTACGGCGAGGCGAAGCAAGTTCTCATGGGCGTCCTGTCGAGCCCGATTCTCCATCCGAAGATCGCGATCGCGGTCGACGAGGACGTGAACATCTTCAATTACTGGGAAGTGCTGTGGGCGATCAACACGCGCTGCAACCCGTCGGAGGACATCAC
>DATDFN010000163.1:0-6641 GCA_036522615.1 Binatia bacterium
GTAGCGATATTCGAGTAGGACGTTTTTCCCCTCGATGTAACCTAAATCCCGCAGGCCTTGCAGAAATGCCGTGCGAAAGGCCGTATTTGAATCACTCCCGGAGCCTGTCAAATAGCCTATCCGCGGGATTTTCGTCTGCTGCGCTTCGGCCGAAACGTTAAGAGCGCCGAACAGCGCAGCGGCAGCAAGCGCCCACAATTTCTTATTCGTCCTCACTTGATCACCCTATCCGCCCTTGCCAGCACGTTCGGCGGAATCGTCAAACCGATCTGCTTCGCGGCCTTGAGGTTGATCACAAATTCAAACTTCGTCGGCTGCTCGACGGGAAGATCCGCGGGCTTGGCACCCTTGAGAATTTTGTCGACATAGGTCGCAGCACGTCGGGACAAGTCGGTAAAGCTCGGCGAATAGCTCATAAGCCCTCCGACTTCCACAAATCGCGGGCTATAATAAATCGAGGGCAGCCGGCTCTTTAACGCGAGATCGGCAATCCTGCCACGGTAATCGGCATGAATGGCTGAAGGCAGTACAAGAAAAGCATCGGCGCGGGCCTCGGTCGCATTTCGGAATGCAGTTTCAATTTCCCTTGGAGTTAATATGTCGAGCACTTGAAGTTGCACTCCGAAAACTCCTGCGGCCGATTCCATTTCCTTTAAGGTTTTTGCATTCCCCGGTTCATTCGAATCTGCAAAAACCGCAACGCGAAGAAGCCTGGGCACAACCTCCTTTAAGAGCTCCAGGCGTTTACCGCTTATTTCCGGCGCAAGATTCGACAATCCAGTGATGTTTCCACCCGGTCGGGCAAGGCTGACAACAAACCCCGCGCTGACGGGATCGTCGTCCTGGGTCATAACTACTGGAATCGCGCTGGTGGCCTCCTTGGCGGCACGGGTCATTTTCGGGCCGCTCGTGACAATGACGTCTACTTTGAGAGTCACTAATTCCTTCGCGAGTATCGCCTCGCGTTCAGCTTTCCCTTCTGCGGATCGCCATTCGATAATGATGTTTTTCGCTTCAATGTATCCAAGGTCACGCAGCCCCTGCCGGAAGGCGTTGACGCGGTCGATATTGGAGGAAAGCGAAGAAACCGTTAAGTATCCGATCCGGGGAATTTTTTTTTGTTGTTGCGCTTCGGCGGAAAAGCTCAACAACACGATGCCACCTAGTACCAAGCTGATGATTCCCTTCTGCATCTTTTTTTACCTCATCCCGCCCGACATGCCCTTTCTCACTTGATCACCCGGTCCGCCCGCGCGAGCACGTTGGGCGGGATCGTGAGGCCGATCTGCTTCGCAGTCTTGAGATTGATCACCAGCTCGAACTTCGTCGGCAGCTCGACGGGCAGATCCGCGGGCTTTGCACCCTTCAAAATTTTGTCGACATACTGCGCGAGGCGCCGGTACGAATCGTTCAGGTTCGGTCCGTAGGACATAAGGCCGCCCGCCTCGACATATTCCTTCCAGCCGGACATCGACGGCAGGCGCGTCTTCAAGGCGAAATCGGCCAGCTTGTCGCCGTGAGACAGCGTGAATGCGTCGGGAAACGTCAGCATGCCGCGCGCGCGATCTTTGCGAATCGCGTCGAAGGCCTTGTCGAAATCGGCGGGCGCTGTGACGGATAAATACTGCACGGAGACTTTGAGCGATTGCGCCGCCGCCTGCGTTTCCTTCAGCTCGTTCTGCTCGCCGGGATGCGAACGGTTGGCGAGAACCGCGACGCGCGACATCTTGGGCGACACTTCCTTCAGCAATTCGAGACGCTTCCCGGCCAGCTCCAGCGCGAGAAAGCTCATGCCGGTCATGTTGCGGCCGGGGCGCGCGAGACTCGCGACGAATCCGGCCTCGACCGGATCGCCGCTGAAGCCGAACACGACGGGAATATTGCCGGTGGCCGAACCGATCGAGCGCGCCGCGGGGCCTTGCGTGACGATGGCGTCTACCTTCAGCTGCGTGACTTCGCCGACGAGCGCCGGGAGCTTAGCGCGATCTTCGGAAGCGCGGTATTCGATCGCGATGTTTCGACCCTCGACGTAGCCTAACTCGGCCAGCCCCTGCCGGAAGGCGTCGAAGAACGGCGACGGGCCGGCCGCGGCGGCGATATAAGCGATGCGATAAACCTTCGCCGGCTGCGCCCGAGCGGCGCCGATCCAAGCGAACACGATCAGCATTGCGACGGCAAAGTGTCTCATGGTGGTATCTCCGCGTAGATACAGCGCAACGTCCGTGCCACTCTTGCGCGCACGCTTCCAGCCTGTCAAGCAGCGGAAATTCATAGCTTTTTTTAGATTGCGCGAGCGAACAAAACACGTAACGAGCGCGCGGAGGTAGCGTTTTTGCTACGCGTCGATAGCAAAACCGCTTCAGTCGATCTTGAGTGACTTGAGCAGCCTGAAGAGATGCGTTTTGTGGAGCCCGAGGAGCTTCGCCGCCTCGGTGCGGTTGCCCTGCGCGCGCGCGAGCGCGTCGCGGACGAGCTGGCTGCGCGCGTCGTCGACCGCCTGATGGTACGAGATCGCGCCGGGCGCGGCGGATTCGGGGGCGGCGCCGAGCGGGAACTCGCCGAGGTCGAGCTCGGGGCCCGGACCGAGAACGACCGCGCGCTCGATAATATTGCCGAGCTCGCGCACGTTGCCGGGCCAGTCGTAAGCAGAGAGCCGCGATAGAACATCCGGCGCGAGCGGATCGAATGTCTTTTTTGTTTCGCGCGCGAAGCGCTGGACGAAAAAATCCGCGAGCGTCGGGATGTCTTCGCCGCGATCGCGCAGCGGCGGTAGGGTAATCGGGACGACGTTAAGGCGGTAGAAGAGGTCCTCGCGGAAGCGCCCCTGCTTCACGTCGGCTTCGAGGTCGCGGTTGGTCGCGGCGATGATGCGCACGTCGACGCGGATCGGCCGGCCACCGCCGACGCGCTCGAACTCGCGCTCCTGAAGGAAGCGCAGCAGCTTGGTCTGCACCTCCTGGCCGATGTCGCCGACCTCGTCGAGAAAGATCGTGCCGCCGTCGGCGCGCTCCATCTTGCCCTTCTTCAGCTGGTGCGCGCCGGTGAACGCGCCCTTCTCGTGACCGAACAGCTCGCTTTCGAGCAGCTCCTTGGAGAGCCCGACGCAGTTGATCGCGACGAACGGCTTTTCGCGCCGCTCGCTCCACTGATGAATCGCGCGCGCGACGATCTCCTTGCCGGTGCCGCTCTCGCCCAGCAGCAAGATCGTCGCCTTGCTCGCCGCCGCCTTCTTCGCGGCGTCGACCGCCCGGTTCATCTTCGCGCTCGGGCCGACGACGAGCCGGTGGCGCTCGCCGAGCTCTTCGGAGAGGATTTCGACCTCGCGCCTGAGCTTCTCGCGCTCGAGCGCCTTCTCGACGGTGAGCACCAGATGGTCGGGCTCGAAGGGCTTGGGGATGAAATCGTAGGCGCCCTCTTTCATCGCGAGCACCGCGCGCTCGATCGTGCCGTAGGCGGTGAGCAGGATCACCGGCGCGTCGTTGCCGCGGCTTTTAAGCTCCTTCATCACCGCGATGCCGTTCATGTCCGGCATCTGGTAGTCGAGCAGAATCAAATCGGGCCGGAACGATTCGAAGGCCGCCAGCGCCGCGGCGCCGTCCGGGGCGCGCTCGATCGCGTAGCCGCGGTCGACGAGCTCCTGCTCCAGCACGTCGAGGTTGAACGGCTCGTCATCGACGATGAGGATTTTGGCCATCAACGTCCTGAAACTAGAGCGATGCCGCGCCGGTGTCAACATTGACAACCCCTACCTCGCGGCATATCTAAGGCTTGCAATCTTTTATCGAAGAGACCGCGGAGGAGCGATCATGGCCGAGAAGATCACCGCGTTGAACCCGATGGGCTATCCGCCGAAGATAGAGCGCCGGGCGCTCGCGCCGCGCCTCGACACGCTCGACGGCAAAACGCTATATCTCGTCGACTGCCGCTTCGACGACTCCGAGCTTCTGCTCAAAGAAATCCAAAATTGGTTCCGCGATCGCATGCCGGGCGTCAAAACGGTTCTCACGCGCATCTCCAGCGTCTATACGAAAGACTCGCCGGAGACCTGGGAGGAGATCAAGGCAAACGGCGACGCCGCGATCATCGGCGTCGGCCACTGAAGCACGTGCGCGCCGGCGGTCGCCGCGCACGGAATGCGAATCGACCACGACTACGGCGTCCCGACGGTCGCCGTTCATACCTCCGTATTCAAATGGGTCGTGCGCTCGGTCGCGGGCGCGAACGGCATGCCGCATATGCGGCAGGTGTTCGTACCGCAGCCGGTGATCGGCAAGACCCCGAGCGAGCTGCGCGCCTATGTCGAAGGCAGAGACCCCGTCACGGAACGGCCGGTGATGCAGGAGATCGTCGAGGGGCTGACGCGGCCGTTCGGCGAAGGCGAGCTCGCCGGCGCCGAGTTCGAGCGCACAACGCCGCGCCTCGCCGATACCGGCAGCGAAGACGATCTGCAGGTGCTCTTCCGCGAGAAGCGCTGGACCGATCAGCTGCCGATCGTGCTCCCGACCGAGGAGCGCGTCGCGGCGATGCTCAAGGGCACGCACCGCAAGGCGGGCGAGATCGTCGGCCATATGCGGCCGACCGACTTCCGCGAATACTGGGAGTACACGGTCGAGAAAGTCGCGGTCAACGCGGTGATGGCGGGCGCCAGGCCGGAATATCTTCCGGTGATCCTCGCGGCCGCGGCGAGCGGAGTGAGCGCGCGCGGGAGCTCGACCAGCTCGATGGCGACGATGGCGGTCGTCAATGGGCCGATTAGAAACGAGATCGGCATGAACTCGGGCCTCGGCGCGCTGGCGCCGTACAACCACGCCAACGCGACGATCGGCCGCGCCTACAATTTATTGTCGCAAAATCTCCAGGGCGGATCGGAGCCGGGACATACTTACATGGGATCGCAGGGCAACGCGTATGCGTACGGCAGCGTGACGTTCGCCGAGAACGAAGAGCGGAGCCCGTGGGAGCCGTTCCACGCGACGCACGGTTTTAAGATGACCGACAGCGCGGTGAGCCTGTTTACCGGCTGCCGCGCGACGGCCTTCTCGCTCGGGCTCCGGGAGAAGCACTGGCGCGAGCATGTGCAGAATCTTTTGCGTGGCCTCGACCCGCGCACGCCGCCCGTTTTCCTTCTCGATCCGCTCGCCGCGCGCATGTTCATCGACCGCGGCGGCTTCAAATCGAAGCAGGAAATGATCGCCTGGATCGACGACAACGCGCGCATGCCCGCCGGAGTCTTTTGGGACTACCAGCTCGCGCAGAATTATGTCTATCCGCGCGCGACCTTCGGCGAGGAGCCGTGGGCGACGCGGCTCAAAGCCGCGCCGGACGAGCCGATCCAGATGTTTTTGAGCAAGGACATTCACGTTGTGATCGTCGGCGGGGAGACCAATCCCTACTGGCGCATCATGGGCGCGACCTATCACAAGACCGCGTCGGTCGACGAGTGGCGCTGAGGCGAGCTACGGGTTCACATCAATGACGCGCGGCTGTCAAGTTTTTGGAGTGCGCAGAACCTTCGCGCCCCGGATTTTGCCTTCCTTGAGCCCGGCGAGCGCGCGGTTGGCGTCTTCGAGACGGAATTCCTGGACCTCGGGCACGATGGGAATCTCCGCCGCGAGTGTCAAGAAATCGTGAATGTCGGCGCGCGCGACGTTGGCGACGCTCTTGATCTCTTTTTCCATCCAAAGATGCTTGGCGTAGTCCAGCCGTAAAAGAGAATCCTTATCCCCGTCTTCCTTCCGAATCGCATTGATGACGAGCCTGCCGCCGGGCGCGAGATTGCCGAGCGCCGCGACCACCGTCTTCCATACGGGCGTCGTGTCGATGATGCGATCCAATTTCTCCGGCGGCGTCGCGTCAATCGCGCCGGCCCAGGCCGCGCCGAGAGCGCGCGCGAACTCCCGTTCCGCTTCGCTGCGCGCGAAGACGAAGACCGGCGAGCGCGGAAAGCGCCGGCGCGCGAGCTGCAGCACGAGATGGGCCGAGGCGCCGAATCCCATGAGGCCGAGGATTTGTCCCTCCTCCAGCTGTGTCAATCTGAGCGAGCGGAAGCCGATCGCTCCGGCGCAGAGCAGCGGCGCCGCCTGTGCGTCCGAGAATACTTCGGGGATCGCGTAAGCGGAGATTTCCGGCACAACGATATATTCCGCATAGCCGCCGTTCACATCGCGGCCGGTCGCGCGGAAATCCGGACAAAGGTTCTCTTCGCCACCGCGGCAGTAGCGGCAGCGGCCGCAGCTCGAATAGATCCAGCCGACGCCGACACGGTCGCCTTGTCGAAAGCTCCCCGCGCCGTTCGCACTCGCGACGCGGCCGACGATTTGATGGCCCAGGACCACCGGCAGTCCCGGCGGCGGCGTGCGCCCTTCGATCTCGTCGAGCTCGGTGTGGCACACGCCGCAGGCGGAGACCTTGACGAGCAACTCGCCGTCGCCGGGCTCCGGCACGGGCAGGTCTTGGAGCTCTAGGCGCTCCTCGGCGCTTCCGAGCGCGCCGACCTTTTCCAGCACCATCGCCTTCATGTCGAAACGCTGCCTATGCGAAACCGGTGGCGCTCACAAATGAAATTAAGATATGGCGGAAAGGCTTGCGCACGGCGAAGCGATCACGAAGCGTCGCGCGCGGCTCCGCCCCGGCCGTCGCCC
>DATDFN010000164.1:0-2862 GCA_036522615.1 Binatia bacterium
CGAGAGATAATCATCTACGCTCGCCCGCGTATATTTGAGCGGAATGCCCGTGCGGCGGCTGACCAGCTCGGCGGACTCTTCTTTATGCGCGTGCGACCACTGCATCGCGCGGACCATCGCCTTCAAATAGCGCACCGTTAGATCGGCGTTCGCCTCGGCCCAGCGGCTGTCGACGATGAAGCTGTGGAATTGGAGGTTCGGCACATAGTCTTGCAGCCGTCCGATCGTGTTGTAGCCCAACTCGCGAGCGCGCGGCAGATCGCCGCCCAGGACCATCGTCGCCGAGGCGACGCAGCCCTTGAGGCTCGCCAGGCGCTGCGTCGTGGGGCCGCCCTGGATCATCGCATAGTCGCGATTCGCCTCCAGACCCTCGTGCTTCAGCATCTCTTTTAAGAAGATCGTGCTGCCGGAGACGAGGCTCACGACGCTCAGGGTCGTGCCTTTAAGCTCTTTGATGCTTTTGTATTTCGGGCAGGCGACCAACGTATAGGCGGCGATCGGGACCGTGCCGCCGATGATTTTTAAACGCGCGCCGCGCTCGACCGCGTTGATCGCCGGCGATGGATCGACGATGGCGACGTTCACCTGGCCGGCGATGAGCGCCTGGATCAGCGTATCGGTCGAGCCGATCAGGACGACGTCGCCTTGAATCTCTTGCTGAGCGAAGAAGCCTTTGTCGGTGGCGGCATAGTTCGGCAGCTGCTCGACGGTGCGCGAGACATTGCCGATAATGACGCGGTCGGCGGCCGACGCATGCACCGCCGCGCAGGCAAGCAGCGCGATGAGCGCGAGCTGAAGAAAGCCCCGTGCCGGAATTACTTCACGGCTTGCGATAGTAGTGCGTGTAAAAATGGTCGGCGACCTCCGCTCCGGTCGTTTTCCAAACGCCGTCGTGGGCGCAGATATACGCGAGCGCATCGTCGAGATATTTGCTGCGGAAGGGGAGGCCGACGACAAAGGGATGGAGCGGCAAGGTCATGACGCGCGCCTGTTTCGCCCCTTCTTGGTAAAGAATATCGAATTGATCGCACACCATCTGGAACCAGTCCTTCGGCGCGGTCCCGGTATGGTGCATGACGCGAATGTCGTTCAACCCCTGCTGGTAAGGAATGGCGACCATGCGGCCGGTTTTCACGCGCATCGCCACCGGCTGATCGTCGATGCCCCAGTCGCAGGTGTAGTCGAACCCTTCGGCGGCGAGATGATCGAGGGTGTCCAAGCTTTGGTCGCCGCCGCCCGGACCGAGCCATCCGCGCGGCGCCTTGCCGGTCGCCTTCGCGATCGTCTCCTTGATGCGGCGGATGACGGCGCGTTGCTCGTCCGCCGGGTACTGATTGATGCGGACGTTGTTTGTGACGCCGTGGCCGAGCCATTCCCAGCCGCGGCGATTGCCCTCCTCGATGATCGCGGGATGGTGCGCGCAGACGTCGGAGTTGAGCAGCACGGTGGCGCGGATGCCGTGCTTGTCCAGCACGTCCATCATGCGAAAAACGCCGATGCGCGAGCCGTAATCGCGTAGCGAATAGTTGGTCACGTCCGGCAGCGGCGAATTCACGCCGGGTATCGGCATGTCGATATGAAACGATTCGATGTTGGGCGCGACGATGAGCGCGACGCGGGCGCGGTTCGGCCATTCGAGCGGCGCGCGCGAGACGATCGGCGAGTAATCGTAACGGTCGGTTTTCATGGGCAAACGGTACGACAACGATTCCGGGCCGTCAAGGATCTGACGGCGCGGAAACTCTAATAACTTTACACTCGCGCTACGATGTCTTGACGCCCGCCATGCGCTCGACATCCTCGATCGTCGGCCCCTGTAGGCCGAAGGCGCGGTGCGCGCGCCACTCGAAGACTTCCATCCGGCGCGAGCCGTTCGCGTGGTGCGGGTCGGATGCCGCGAGCTGCCGCGCTTCCTCCAGACTATTCGCGAGCATGACGTAAGCGCCGCCGCCGCCGTCCGTTGTCGGGCCGGAGAACAGCAGCCGGCCGCCGCGATGCTGATCCTCCAGCCATTGCCGGTGCGCGGCGGTGCTGTCCTTCAGCTCCGACTCTTTGCCTTTCACGTTGCGCGTAAAGACGAGGTACCACATGACGGCTGCTTAGCACGCCGCGAACGCGCGCCGCAACTTGACAATGCGCGACGCGATGCAGTACCAAGAAACGTCGTCAAAAAAAACCGAAGATGATTCATTCGCGGGTCGTCGCAGTCGCGGCAATAGTTTTCTTTGTACAGCCGGCATTCGGCGCCGAGTGGCAGTCCGATTGGGACCGGACGCTGAATGCGGCGCAGCAAGAAGGCGAGATCGTCGTCTACAGCACGAACAGCACGGAGCCGGTCTTCCGCGAAGTCTTCCAAAAGAAATTTCCGAAAATAAAAGTTACGACCGTGACCGGGCGCGGCTTTCAACTCGGCCAGAAGGTGCTGGCCGAGCGCCGCGCGGGAAAATTCATCCCCGATATCTTCGTGCAGGGCTCGACGACGCCGACGACCGCGCTGTATCCGGCGAAAGCGCTCGAGCCGCTTAAGCCGCTGCTGATCCTGCCGGACGTCGTGGATCAGTCGAAGTGGTGGCAGAAAAAGCATCAGTACGTCGACAACGAGGGGCAGTACATCCTGATGTTCGAGGGCAGTCCCGGCGGCGAGGTGCTGTACAATAAAAACCTCGTCAATCCGGACGAGATGAAATCCTACTGGGACCTGCTCAATCCCAAATGGAAAGGCAAGATCGTCGCGATCGATCCGCGCGTCGCGGGGCCGGCGAGCCAGACGATTATTTTTTATTATCACAGTCCCGATCTCGGACCGGAGTTCCTGCGGCGGCTTTTCACCGAGATGGGCGTCAGGCTCATGCGCGAGGACGA
>DATDFN010000165.1:0-7418 GCA_036522615.1 Binatia bacterium
TTGCGCGGCATGAAGAGCATCTCGCCGCCGCCGACGCGCGCGCTTAAGTGCGCGAACGCGTCGGAGAGCCCTTCGCGCGCGATGATGCGCAGCGCGGTGACGAAATCTTTTTTCAGCGGCGCGAGATTCGCAGTCTTCATGTTCTCAAGCATGTAGGGGGCGGTTCGCGAACCGCCCCTACCCATTATATTTTCTTCCGCTGCCCTTTCAGCTTCTCCCCGTTGATCAGATAATCGCCTTTGACCGCGAGGCGCGCCTCTTCTTCCAGCTCGTCGTCCCAATCGCCGAGCGGGTAACCGTGCCAGGGGTTCTTGGGCGCGAGGCGCGGCAGGCCGAGCTCCTCCCAGATCTTGCGCGCGCCCTCCATGTATTCCTTTTTCGGCAGCGAGACCGGCGGGAACTTGTCGCGCAGGATCGCGTTGATCAGTAGCGCGGACTCGTCCGCCTGGCGCGTCTCGACCGGCTCGTCGTCGCGCGAGAACGGCGGGCCGTGGCCGCGCTCGCGCCCCTTGAGGATCTGCACGTCCTTGTCGGGCATCGAGCGGTAGCTGATCGCCCACATGACCATGTCCATGTCCCACGGGTCGATGTCCTCGTCGACCGCGACGAGGAACTTGCCGACCGCGGGATGGAACGTCGCCGCGCCCATGAGCGCGCGCCACGTCTCGGCCTCGGTCGGATTCTTCAGCTGCACGACGATCACCTTGCGCAGATTGGTGAGCGGCTCGTGCAGCGCGACCTTGACGACGCTCTTGATGCCGAGCTCGCCCTTGAGGTGCTTCAAAAACAGCGGCTCGTAGCCGACGCGCTTGATGATGCTCGACTCGCTCGGCGTCACCTGGCTCGTCCACGAGACCAGGATCGGATTTTTCTTCCGCGTGATCGCGGTCACCTGCATGAACGGGTTCATCATGCGCGGGTGCATGTAGCCGTGCGACTCGCCGAACGGCCCCTCGGGCTCGACCGTATCGGTCGCGAGAATGCCTTCGATGACGATCTCGGCATCGGCGGGGACTTCGATGTCGACGGTCTTGCATTTGACGAGGCGGATCGGCTCGTCCACGAGGCCGCCGGCGACGGCCAGCTCGTCGACGCCGTACGGCACCTTCTGCACCGCCGCGTAGGAGACGACCGGCGGCGGGCCGACGACGACCGCGGCCTGGAGCGGGATGCCCTTCGCCTTGCACTTCTGCCAGTGCGCGAGCACGTGCTGCCCGGGGCCGGGGAAGATGCCGAGGCGGTCTTTCGCCTTCAGGTGGCCGCGGTAGTTGCCGACGTTGCGAATGCCGGTGTCGGGGTCTTTGGTGATCCAGTGCCCGGCGGTGATAAACGGCGCGCCGTCGAAGCCGGGCGTCGAGATCGGCACGGGAAATTGATCGAGGCCGCCGCTGCGCTTCACGTCGGCGCCGGTCAGCACGACCTGATGCACCGGGCCGTTCTTCACCATCATCGGCTCGATCGGGGAACGGAACGCCTTCTGCCATTTGTCCGCGATGCCGTCCGCGTCGCAGTCGAGGCCGACAGCGACGATGTATTTCGAGCCGGCCATCACGCCGACGGCGACGGGGATATCGTAGTGCTTCCCCTTGACGCCGGTCACGTTCTCGAAGAGAAATCCGCGCCAGTCTTTTTCCGGGAGTCCGCCGCGGTACTGCCAGCGCACCAGGGGATGCATCTCGGTGTCCTTGTTGATCAGGCGACGTACGCGCACGAGCAGTCCCGCGCGCTCCAGCGCCTCGATATGGTCGCGCAGATCGGCGTAGCCGCGCCCGATCCGCCTCACCTTCGCCGCACTCTTGGCCATGGTCACCTCAAAAGAGTTTTGAGTTCTGCGTGTTTAGTTTTGAGTTGAAGCAATTTTGATTCCTGGTTGTCTTTGTATTTCATTCAACACTCAAAACTCAACACTCAAAACTATTATTTGATTCCCAGCTCCCTGTTCACCTCGCGCAGCAGTGTGAAGTCGAAGACCTTCGCCGCCGGCAGCGGCTCGGGCAGTTTCAAGATCTGCGCGTCGAGCGCGAGGTACTCCTTGATCTCCTCGTCGGACGGAATGCCGGTGACAGTGAAAGCCGGCTTCGACATGCGGTAGGATTCGAGCGCGGTCGGCACGTCGGTGTTCCACATTTTGGCGAGCAGCTCGCTCATCTCGCGCTCGTGCTCGGCGAAGTAGCGCGCGGCGCGCGCCTTGGCGCGGAGCATTTTTTTTACCAGCGCGGGATTCTCCGCGAGCAGCTTGTTGTTGACGGTAAGACCGTTCTGAATGCTCGCGAATTTGTCGATCGAGCTGTCGAGGATGTTCATCTTGAATTTGTCGCGGCCGATCAGCACCCAGGGCGGGCTGATCGCCGAGACCTGGATCGCGTTCGTCACCAGCGCCTGGAGCTGGCGCGCCTCCTCGCCCGCCTGAATGAAGCTTATGTCTTTGTCCGGGTCGAGGCCGTGATAGGCGAGGAGCTTGCGCGCGGCGGTGTGCTGGCTGCCGCCGATCGTGACGATCCCCATGATCTTGCCCTTGACGTCCTTGATCGTCTTGATCTCGGGACGGGCGATGAGCCAAAAGAGCGGGCGGCGGAGACTCACCGACACGGCGGTGAGCGGGGCGCCGCGCTGCACCGCGCGGATCGCGCTGCCGATCGAGCTTAGCCCCGCGAGCTCGCCGGTGATGCCCGCGGCGATCGCGGCGTTGGCCGACATCTGGATCAGCTGCGGCTCGAGGCCTTCTTCTTTGAAGTAGCCCTTCTCCTTGGCGATGAAAAATTCGATCGAAGTGATGCCGCTGCTGGAATAGCTGATCGGCACTTTCGTCAGCTGCTGCGCGCCGGCGGGAACAGCGAGGAAAATAAAAAACAGAATGGCTGATGCGATTCTCATGGTCTTTTTTGGCGGACGCGTTCATCCAACAGTTTCGACCATTTTTTGCTGACTTTTTCCTTCAGCTCGGCGCTCGCGCCGGAGACGATCGGAAATTTGTCGCGCCACTCGTACGGGCGCGTCGCGTCGATCAGCGCGCGCGAGCTGAAGCCCTTCTCCTCGCGCGGGATCGCCGGGTCGAGCGGGCCGCTCCAGCAGCGGTCGATGATCTCGATCGAGCGCGACGGGTCGCTGCGCGTGCCGAGCGCCCAGATGACTTCGTCGGACTTCGTGATGTCAACGTCGTCGTCGACCACGACGACGTAGCGCCCGAGGTACGCCCCGGCGCGGCACTGGCTCGCGATCACCGCGGCCTGGCGGGCGTGGCCGGGATAGCGCTGGCGGATCGCGAGCACGGTCATGAACCGTCCCGCCGCCGGATGGACCCAGACCGCCTTCACATCGGGCACGCCCGCGTCGTCGAGCGCGTTCCAGAGAAAGCCCGCGCGCATGAGGCACGAGTGCAGATTGTCGCCGCTCGAAGGGCGCAGCAGCGGAAAGCCGCAGAGGATCGGATCGCGCCGGTGATAGACGGCGTTCACGCGGATCACCGGCTCGTTCTGGCTGCTCGCGTAATATCCCGTCCATTCGCCGAACGGCCCCTCGACCGTCGTCTCGCCGGGAATCACCTCGCCTTCGATCGCGAGCTCGGAGTCGGCGGGCAGCGGCAGACCGGTGAGCGGGCCGGCGACGAGCTCGACCGGTTTTCCGAGAATCCCGCCGGCGTAGGCGTATTCGCTCACGCCGTAAGGCGCGTCGGTCGACGCGACGAGAAAATAAATCGGGTGATGGCCGAAGGAGATCGCGATGGGACACGGTTTGCCCGCGGCGAAATATTTGTCGCGGTGCACGCGCCCGTGCTTCCCCGGCGACATGTGGAGGCCGATGCGATCCTTCGCGTAGACCATCACGCGATAGGTGCCGACGTTGACCCAGCCGTCGTCGGGGTCGCGCGTGACCACGAGGTCGTCGGTGCCGATGTAGCGGCCGCCGTCGAGCTCGTGCCAGCGCGGCACGGGAAATTGCAGCAGGTCGATGTCGGCGCCGCGGATCGCATTTTCGAAGATCGACCCGTCTTTAACGGTCTCGGGATCGATCGCCTTGATATCCTTCGCGCGGCGGCGCCACTGCTGGATGAAATCGAAATCGCCGAGCGCCGGGTCCATCGCGAGCGTGAGCGAGAGGCGGCCGACGGACGAGACGAGATTCGCCGCGACGCGGCGGCCCTCGGGATAACTTTTAATCTTGTCGAAGAGCAGCGCGGGGCGCGCGCGCTCGTGCGCGGCGAATTTCTCGTTGGCGAGCTCCGCGAGCGTCGCGAGCTCCAAGTCCCAATCGACGCCGTCGATCTTTTCCAGCTCGCCCAGGCGGTCGACCTGCCGGAGCCACTCGCGTAGATCGGGCATGGGAATCAGGCTTTGGCGCGCACCGGCGGCACCTGCGGCGCGGCAGCGGAGCCGAGAGAATTCTCCGGCTCCTCGCGGTAGAGGCCGAAGGCGTTCAGGATCGGAATGTCGTTGACACAGAAAAGGATCGCGTCATCGGACTTGGAGTCGTTCGCGTGCTCGTGCCACGCCCAGTTGGGCACGACCAACGAGTCGTGCCGCTTCCAGGCGATCGTCGTGTCGCCGACGATAGTTTTTCCCTCGCCGCGCACGACGAAATACATCGCGCTGGAGGTGTGGCGATGTTTTTTCGTGCGCTCGCCGGGGCGCAGCATCTGGATCCAGCAGCCGAGCGTCGGCAAAGTCGACGTGCCGGCGACCGGATTGACGTATTCGAGCGCGACGCCGTCGTACGGGCTGCCGGCGCTTCCCGCGTGCGCTTTCAGCGCCGCCTCGGTCTCCTTCCAGCGATAGCGAAAAGGCAGATCGACCGATTTCCGCTGCTCCCACGCCGGGCGCAGGGCGCCGGCGCGGATTTGAAACGCCTGGTCGTCTTGCTTCAGCGGCTGGAGCTGATTGCCGGGATACGGCTCGTAGAACGGCTGGTTGAGCGCGAGGATCAGCGGCACGTCGAGCGCGTCGAGCCAGATCGTGCTCTTGGCGGTCGAATTCCGGTGATCGTGCCAGGTCCATTTCGGCGTGAGAATAAGATCGTAATTCTCCATCGCGCACATCTCGCCGTCGACCGTCGTAAAGACGTCGCCCTCGCCCTGGATGACGAAGCGGATCGCCGCCATCGTGTGCCGATGCGCCCACGCGTGCTCGCCGGGCTTGATCATCTGGATGCCCATGAGCAGCGTGTGCGTCGTGCCGTGATTGGTGAGGCCGGGGTTTTCGAACAGCAGGCTGCGCCGCGCGGTCTCGCTCTCGGGCAGCGCCTCGCACGCCTCCAGCAGCTTTTGGTAGACTATCTCCCACGGCCAGATGTAGGGATCGCCCTTGGGCTTGGGGCCGCCGACGGCGCGCACGAGCATATCCTCGTACGCCCACTGCCCCGTCATGTGGAGCGCCTTGAGCTCCTCGTCGAAGGCTTTTAAATCCTTCGCCTTCGGCTCAGGCCGTGCCATACCTCAGCTCCATCGTCGGATTGCTACCGGCAACCGAGTCGCAGATGCCGTCGAGATAAACCTTCCACGCCATCATCGACTCCTCCGCGGCGCGGACCGCCGCCTCTTTTTCGGCGTCGCTCCTGAGATATTTTTCCAGCAGCGCGAACGACCCGCCGCCGTGAACCTGATCGACGGAATCGTGCAGCAGCCAGAACTCCGCCTGCTCGGGCGATAGCTTCAGCTGGCGCATCCAGCGCTCGGCCTCCAGCGCGGAGAAGTTGCCGCAGTTCCTGTCGTTGGTGCGCTCGAGCACCGCTTTCGCGGCCAACCCTTCGTACCAGGTGCGGTTTTTGGTCAAGGCCTCCCAGGCGTTCAATGCGACGACCGTCGTCGGCAGCGGCTTCGCCTGCTCGATCTGCTCGCGCGTCAAACCGACGGCGATCCCCATGCGCACGAGCAGCTCGAAGTGCGAGTGGCCTTCGAGCGCCTCTTCTTCGTAAAGATTCTCCGTGACGATAAACTTCCGGATCTCCAGGTGCGGGCAGTTGCCGACGACGTAGGCCCAGCAGCGGCGGCTGTGGCGCGTGAACGTGCTCCAATTCTGGATCAGCGCGCGGGCGCCGCTTATCGCCAGATGGTCTTTGGAGTAGGCGGCCCACTTGAGATTGGCGCTGCAGCCGGCGACCGCTTTGTCGAGCGACTGGACAAAAGCCGAGGACGCTTGGCTCATAAGATTTCCTCCGCAACAACCCAATTTATATAGGCCAAAGGCGGGTGCTCTGTCTAGCGCGCGCGACCTCTTCTTCTTTCGCTTCCATCTGGCGAATCCCGCCCTACCGTTGTATACCTGAGCCGCGAAAATCCGCCGGAAAAGGAGAACATTATGAATAGGTCTATCCGCTTATTCACGGCAGCTGGGGCGTTCGCCGTAGCGATGCAATTTCCTTTTCCCCACGAAGCCGATCTGCTCCGCGGCCAGGCCGCGCCGCAGTCGAGCCAATTTCAGGTGGACCCTTTCTGGCCCAAGGCACTGCCCAATGACTGGGTGACCGGCAACGTCGGAGGCACGTGCGTCGACAAGAACGATCACGTCTTTATCGTGACCCGGACGGCCGACCCGGCGAACCTCACGCCGGCGGAAAAAGAGGTCGGCAGGGCCGCGCCGCCGGTGATCGAGTTCGACCCCGACGGCAACGTGGTCAACTCCTGGGGCGATCCGAAAATCTTCCCGAGCGGCGCGCATGATTGCTACTTCGATCCGGAAGGAAACGTCTGGATCGGCGGCAACACCGACGCGATCGCGCAGAAATATTCGCGCGACGGCAAGCTGCTGCTGCAGATCGGCGTCAAGAAGCAATTCGACACCGCCGACGGCGGCGAAAAGGCCGCGGGGCTGAACGCGAGCCGCACGCTGTTGAATAAGCCGGCCAGCTTCGCGGTCGATCCGGCGAACGGCGACATTTACATCGCCGACGGCTACGGCAACCGGCGCATCGTCGTCTTCGACCGCGAGGGCAAGTACGTCCGGCAGTTCGGCCGCCAGGCAACCAAGGAGGAGGCCGAGGCGAACCTCGGCGGCGTTTTTCTCGGCATCGTCCATTGCGTCATCCTGAGCAACGAGGGTTTTCTCTATGTCTGCGACCGCGACGGCAGGCGCATCCAGGTTTTCGACAAAGCCGGCAACTTCAAGAAGAACATCTTCATCAAACGGCGCCGGGCCGATTTGCCCGGCAACGGCTCGCCTTGGTGGATCCACCTATCGCACGATCAAGCGCAGAAGACGATGTACGTCGCCGACGGCGTGAACGAGGTCATCTGGACGCTCGACCGCGAGAGCGGCCAGACGCAGGCGGGCTTCGGCCGGCTCGGCCACATGGCCGGCGAGTTCACGTTCCTCCATACGATCACGATGAACTCCAAGGGCGATCTCTTCATCGGCGAGACCGTCGGCGGGAGGAGAGTGCAGAAGTTCAAGGCGGCGGGAAATTAAGTCGATCTCGCGGCGGCAAAT
>DATDFN010000166.1:0-15669 GCA_036522615.1 Binatia bacterium
CCGGTGAAAGTCGCGATGAGCCCGCCCATGCTCGGACCCAAAATGTTTCCTATATCGCCGGCGGCGTTGTAGAGAGCGGAAATGACGCCGCGGCTGACGCGCGTCATGTCGACGTCCTCGACCATGCTGATCGAGTTGGCGACGATGACGATCGCGCGCACGAACCCCGCGAAGAGAAATACGGTCATGAGGGGTCCGAAAGAGTGCATGAACGGCACGAGGATCATGAATGCCGACTGCAGCGGCAGACCGAAGTGCGAGAGCGTGCGATAGCCGATATTCTTCGCGACCGAGCCGCTGAAGGGACGCGTCACGGCGTTGCACAGCGAATAGAACGCGCGGATGACGCCGACCTGTGTGAGCGACAGGCCGATAGCGAGCCCGTACAGCGGCAGAAACGCATGGCCCATCTGATGCAGCAGATTGAGATACAGGGCCACGACCACGATCGAAGCGACCTTCGGATCCACAATCCCTTTGAGCGCCGTCAGTATCGGAACCGCCGGTTTTTTCTCTGTCGACGACGATTCGCCGTGGCGCAGGCGCCGGGGACTCAGCAGAAATAATAAAATGATGCAGACAAGCCCCAGCCAGGCGGCATAGTGAAAACAGGTCTCATAACCCAGTTTATCCGCGATGTAGCCGGCGGCGAAGCCGCCCATCGAATAGCCGACGGCGAGGCAGCCGGTGTAGTAGCCCATCGCGTGATGGCGGTCCTCGTCGTCCGGCAGATGGTCGACGTAGAACGCGAGATAAGTCGTCGATGCCGCGCCGAAGGAGAAGCCGTTGAAAGCTTGCACAAGCGCGAACTGGAGCGGCTCGACGGCGTAGCTGTAAAGAAATGTGCAGGCGCTCATCACCAAAAGGGCCGCGACCATGAGGATACGCGCGCGATCGGCGCGGTAGGCGATACCTGCGGGGAGGCGCGCGGTAAGCGCGAGGACCGGCGCGACGGAAATGAGCGAGCCGATCGCCGACAGAGGGTAATGATGGCTGTCGAGAAAAGGAGGGATCAGGAGCGAGACGGCCGTCTGCTGCGCCGTCATCGCCGTGATCGGAAGGCAAAGCTTCAGCGTGCTCGCCTTCATTCGCCGATCGAACGCCGCCGTACGAGGAAGCTTGACGCCATTGTCTTCGTTTTCTTATCGCAACCGGCGCGCGAGTTCCAGTCGATGGAAAATCGCGTCGTCTTGAAGTAAGAAGGAACGTCTACCGGAGGGCGAATGGAACTCAAGCGATCGTGGATGTTCGTGCCGGGACACCGGCAGAAGATGGTCGACAAGGCGCTGGGGCTCAACGCCGACGCGATCATGCTCGATATCGAGGACGGCGTCGCGCCGAACGAGAAAGACACGGCGCGGCGGCAGATCGCCGAAGCGCTCGGGCGCGACCGCGCGCCCAAGTCGCCGGCGCGCTTCGTGCGCATCAACGCGATCGGGCACGCGCGCATGCGCGCCGACGTCGAGGCGGTCGTTCGATCGGGCCTCGACGGTCTGGTTCTGCCGAAAGTCGAGACGGCCGACGACATCCGCCAGGTCGAGTCGTTTTTGAGCGAGCGCGAGCCCGCGCTTAAGATGGCTCGCGGCGGCGTTCATCTTCTAGTCGCGATCGAAAGCCCGCGCGGGCTCCTGAACGCGCCGGCGATCGCCGCTTCTTCCCCGCGCATCGTCGGCCTCATGTTCGGCGCCGAAGACTACGGCCGCGAGATGGGCCTCCCGACGAAGCGGGAAGGGGAGGCGCAGGATCTGATTTATGCGCGCTCGGCGCTGGCGGTCGCCGCCGCGTCGGCGCACGTCCAGGCGGTCGACGGCGTATGGGTCGATCTCAAAGACCCCGACGGGCTCGCGCGCTTCGCGCGGCAATCGCGGCGGCTCGGATTCTCCGGCATTTCGCTCATCCACCCGTCGCAGATCGATCCGATCAACGCGACGTTCAGCCCGACGACGGAAGAGATCGACTATGCGAAGCAGGTGCTTCAGGCGTTCGAGGAAGCGAACGCGCGCGGCGACGGCTCCATCGCCTTAGGCGGACAACTGATCGACCGGCCGATCGTCGAGCGCGCGCGGCGCACGCTCGAGCTGGCGAAAACTCTCGGCATTCAAGCGTAGCGGAGGTTTGAGGATGAAGCGATTGATGATACGAAGCCTCGTTTCCATTTTGGTCCTGCTGCCTGCGATCGCTTTCGCCCAGGCAAAAATGACGATGAGCCAGCTCGCCGCCGATGTTTACTTCATGCAGAACTCCGGAGGCTCGAGCAATTCCGTTTTCTTCATCACGAGCGACGGCGTGCTGGTGTTCGATTTCGATATCCGCACGGCGGACCAGACGCTCGCCGCGATCCGGAAGCTCACGGATAAAAAAGTGCGCTATCTCATCTCGTCGCACTCGGCCGGCGACCACGCGACCGGCGCGTGGCACTTCCGCGAGGACAAGCCCGTGTATATCGCGACGAAGAATCAGGCGCGAGATCTCTTCATGCAGGAAGCGAAGGAGTTCGAGGAACGCAGGAACTCGAAAGATCCCGGCAACGAGCCGTATCGTAAGGGCGATCTCGTCCGCCCGGACATCGCCGTCGACGGGCCGACGACGCTTTATTTCGGCGGGCTCACGTTTCAGATCACGCCGGAAGGCCGCGGACACAGCACGGGAGATTTGACGGTGTTCGTTCCGCAGAAGCGGCTGATGCTGATGGGCGATCTGCTCGATACCGAGATCCATCCCGGTCAGGGCGAGTCGGCGGGGGTCTGGTACTCCAACGTGGACGGCTGGGTCGGGATTCTCGACAACGTCATGGCGCGCAATCTGCCGGCCGAGACGTATGTGCCGGGCCACGGGCCGGTGCACATGGGGCGCGGCGTCAAGGACCTCGAAGAGCAGAAGCGCTACTTCGTCGTCATGCGCGAGGAGGTTGCGAAGATGGTCGCGGCGGGAAAGACGCTGGAGCAGATAGAGAAAGAATTTAAAGTCCCGGCGGAGTTCGCGAATTATACGCGGCCGGAGCGCCTGAAAAATTTCTACAAATTGTTTTATAATCAATTGATCGAGAAGGGATACTAACGCGACCGCATGTCTTCCCCGCCGGCCATCCGTCATGTGACGGCGTCCAATCCGGGTCTGCTGACGCTCGAGGGGACGAATCAGTATCTGCTCGGAAAAGAGGAGATCACGGTCGTCGACGTCGCGCTCTCCTCGGGCCGCAATATCGACGGCATCATCGAGCAGGCCGAGGCGGCGGGCGGGAAAAAAATCGAGAAGATTCTCTTAACGCACATCCACAGCGACCATTGCGGCGGCGCGCTGGCGTTGAAAAAGCGCACCGGCGCGAAGCTCGGCATCTCGCGGCGGCGCGCGGGATATCTCGGCGGAGAGGATTTCACCTACGGCGAGGGCGACAATATTCCCTACGACGGCGGCTCGGTCAGGGTCGTATATACGCCGGGACACGAATCGGGCCACTGCTGCTTCTACGAGCCGGCGCTGAAAGACTTGCTTACCGGCGACCATATTCTCGGTCGCGGCACGACGGTCATCCCGCCGCCCGACGGGGACATGGCCGATTACATCAAGTCCCTGGAAAAGCTCCTTAGCCTCGACATCCGCCGGCTGCTCCCCGGACATGGACCCGTGGTTTCGGATCCGTACGGAAAGATCCGCGAATATATCGACCACCGCCTGATGCGCGAGCGGGAAGTCCTTCGCTGCCTCGCGGAAGGCGAGCAGACGATCCCGGCGATCACCGAACGAATCTATGTAGACACTCCCTCGGCGCTGCACTCGATCGCGCAATCGTCCGTGGAGGCGCACCTGCTGAAGCTGATTACGGAGGGAAAGGTTCGACGGGAAGGCGGGAGGTATTTGCTTTCGCCCGGTCCGGCCTGACTACTTCTCCATGATCATGACGGAGAATCCCTGCTCCGCCATCCGGCGCGCCCGCGCCTCAGCCACCCCGCGGTCGGTAAAGACGCCGGCCTGTACGCGATAGTAGGTGCTGCCGTCTTTGTCGAAGCGAACGATCGACACATCGGATGGAGGAAAAGCCTGATTCAGCAGTTCCTTTAAGCGCATCGCCTTATCCATCTGCGCGAACGAGCCGAATTGCAGCGTGTAGTCGAGCTCGGAGCGGATTTGATCCACCTTGACGGGGCCGTCGAGCACTTCGACACGGACGCGCGCCGTGCCTTTCTCGATCATCCCGAGCTCCTGCGCCGCCGTGTACGAGAGATCGATGATGCGGTCCTTTGCGAAAGGACCGCGGTCGATGATCGTGACTTCGATCGATTTTCCGTTGCTGAGATTGGTCACGCGAACGCGCGTGCCGAGCGGCAGCGTCCGGTGCGCCGCCGTGAAATCGTGTTGATCGTAGGTTCGGCCGCTGGCGGTAAGCTTGCCGTGAAAGCCCGGCCCGTACCAGGAAGCGAAGCCCATCTGTGAGGGACCGGGCTGCGATGCTTTCGGTTCCGGCGCCGGCGGGGCTGTGGTTGTCATAGGAACCGAACAGCCTATGAGAATAGACAATGACGAAAGAAAAAGAACACAGGCGCTACGAAAGATAAAGGTTCTTTCGCTCACAAGGGGCAGTATAGCGAAATGCGCCGGCTCGTGGAAGATGGGCCCGGTGAATGTTTACGGGGCGCGGGGATTGTGCTAGCCTGTTTTATCGCAAAAGAGGTCATATTATGTCTGGACATTCCAAGTGGAGCTCGATCAAACATAAAAAAGGGGCCAAGGACGCCAAGCGCGGCAAACTTTTTACCAAGCTCATCAAGGAAATTACCGTCGCGGCGCGCGCGGGCGGCGGCGACGTCAAGGGTAACCCGCGGCTGCGCACGGCGGTGGCGACGGCCAAGGCCAACAGCATGCCGAACGACAACATCGACCGGGCGATCAAGAAGGGAACCGGCGAGCTCGAGGGCGCCGCGTACGAAGAGGTTCAGTACGAGGGCTACGGCCCCGGCGGCACCGCCATCCTCGTGCAGGTCCTCACCGACAACAAAAATCGCACGGTGCAGGAGATCCGCCACACCTTTCAGCGCTACGGCGGCAACCTGGGGGAGAACGGCTGCGTCGCCTGGATGTTCGACAAGAAGGGCCTCATCACCGTTGAGAAAACGCAGATCGAAGAGGACCGCTTGATCGGCGTGGCGCTCGATGCCGGCGCCGAGGATGTCCGCGACGAAGACGAGATTTTCGAGATCACCACCAAGCCGGAAGACTTCGAAAAGGTGCGCGACACGCTGGAGCGGGAAAAAATCGTTATGGCTTCCGGGCAGGTCTCGATGATCCCCAAGAACACGGTCACCGTGGACGAAAAGCACGCCGAGCAGATTCTAAAACTCACCGAAGAGTTGGAAGACCACGACGACGTGCAGAGCGTCGCGGCGAATTTCAACATCCCTACCGAGTTTTTAGAGAAAGCGAGTTGATGAGCGTCGGCTGCGACGTACGTCCGGGCACCGAGCGCATTTTAGGAATCGATCCCGGCACGGTCGCGACCGGTTGGGGCGTGGTCGAAATGACGGGCAGCGCGCTCGTGCACGTCGACAACGGCACGATCGCCTGTTCTGCAGGGCAGGCGCAGGGTATGCGCCTCAAGCGCATTTACCACGGACTTTGTGAGGTCATCGCGCGCCACCGCCCCGACGGTGTCAGCCTCGAAAAGGTCTTCTTCGCGCAGAACGCCGCCAGCGCGCTCAAGCTCGGCCAGGCGCGCGGCGTCGCGCTGCTCGCCGCAGCGGAGAACGATCTCATCCTTCATGAGTATGCGTCGGTAGAGATCAAGCAATCGGTCGTCGGCTACGGCCATGCGAGCAAAGAACAGGTGCAGAAGATGGTAGGGTCGCTGCTCCGCCTCGACGGCCCGCTCGCGGCGGACGCCGCCGACGCGCTCGCCGCCGCCATCTGCGACCTGCATCAACGCGCGTTCAAGCTTCGCATCGACGAAGCGGCGCCGCGGGCCCTGGCACGCTCGGCGCGTCCAAGAAACGGATGATCGGCAGCATCAGCGGCATTCTCGACGCCAAAGCCCCCGGAGAGATCACCGTCGACGTCGGCGGCGTCGGCTACCAGATTTTTATTCCGCTCAGTGTCTTCTATCGGTTGCCGGAGCCGGGGGAAAAGGTGCGCCTCTTCATCCACACGCATGTCCGCGAGGACGCGCTGCACCTCTTCGGCTTTATCGAGCCCGAGGAGAAGCAGGTTTTTCTGCTGCTCAACAGCGTCTCGGGCATCGGTCCCAAGCTCGCCGTCACGATACTCTCGGGCATTCCAGCCGACGACCTCGCGCGCGCCCTCAAGGAGGGCGACCAGGCGCGGCTCCAATCCATTCCCGGCGTCGGAAAGAAACTCGCGGAGAGAATGGTCGTCGAGCTGAGGGACAAGGCGGTCGCGATGCGGCCTCCCGAGGCGAGCGCGGCGGCGAACGGCGGCTCCGAGGTCGCGCGCGACGCGGTGTCCGCCTTGGTGAATCTCGGCTACCGCCGCGCGGACGCCGAGAAGGCGGTGCGGGAAATCGCGCAGAAGCACGAAGGCAACCTCGCCGACGTTTTGAAAGAGGCGCTCCGGCGGCTAAGTCAGTAATTTTTTCTTGAATTTCGACCCGCAAAACCCCAAAATCCGAATTCAGCACTGATCATGGAACCCCGGCCGATCACTCCCGCCCGGACCGACGAAGACTTAAAATTCGAGATAAACCTGCGTCCGCGGGGCTTCGATGAATACGTCGGCCAGGAGCAAGTGAAGGAGAATTTAAAAGTCGCGATCGCCGCGGCCCGTGGTCGCAAGGACGTTCTGGATCACATGCTTTTTCACGGACCGCCCGGACTCGGCAAAACGTCGCTCGCCTACATCATCGCGCGCGAGATGGGCGTGAATATAAAAGCCACATCCGGTCCTGTCGTCGAGCGGCCGGGCGACCTCGCGGCCCTGCTCACCAACCTGGAAGAGGGCGACATTCTCTTCATCGACGAGATCCACCGCATGAACCACGTGGTCGAGGAGGTCCTTTATCCGGCAATGGAGGACTATCAGATCGACCTTATGATCGGGCAGGGCCCGTCCGCGCGCTCGATCAAGCTCGACTTAAAGCGTTTCACGCTCGTCGGCGCCACGACGCGATCGGGTCTTCTCACATCGCCCCTCAGGAACCGCTTCGGAGCGATCTTCCGCCTCGACTTTTATTCGCCGGACGCGCTGACGCGGATACTTGGGCGCTCCGGCTCGATACTGGGCATCGCCGGCGACGAGGAAGGGATGGCCGAGATCGCGCGCCGCTCGCGCGGCACTCCACGCATCGCCAACCGCCTGCTCCGCCGCGTGCGCGACTACGCGGAGGTAAAGGCCAACGGACGGATAACGAAGAAAGTCACCGAAGAAGCGCTGAGAATGCTCGAAGTCGATCCGATGGGCTTCGACAAGATGGATACGATGCTGCTGCTCACTCTGATCGACAAATTCGCCGGCGGCCCCGTCGGGGTCGAGACGCTCGCCGCCGCGATCGGAGAGGAGAAGGACACGATTGAGGACGTCTACGAACCTTTTCTCATCCAGGCGGGCTTTCTTAATCGGACGCCGCGGGGCCGCGTCGCGACGGCGCTTGCCTACGATCATTTCGGCCGCAAGCCGGGACAACCCGGGAAAAAGCAGCCGACCCTCTTTTAGGACGCATTCCCCGGCGATAAATTAAACTGAAGGCTAAGCGATGCATCCCCTCGGCAAGTCGCTAATTATCATCGGCATTCTATTGGTTGCGCTGGGCTTGCTGTTCTCCGTCGGCTCGAAAATTCCCTGGCTTGGACGCCTCCCCGGCGATATCTACATTCAACGGGGCAATTTTACGTTCTATTTTCCGCTCGCGACATCCATTGTCATCAGCCTGATTATTACGCTTGTCCTTTACCTTTTCCGACGGTAAAATCCAGCCAGACCGGCAATAATCCTCTAGACTGCGGGATTTTACCGATCGCCGCATTTCCCATGGATGAGCGCCAGCTAGAAGAAAGCCTCCGTCTCGAAGAGGCAAAACGGCGAAAACGCGAGGCGATCGTCATTCTCGTCACCATGCTGATGGTGATGATCTTCGTGTATTTCGAGGTCCAGCTCCCCGACGTCTCGGACTACTCGGCCGCCAACAACATCGCGTTTTTCCTCCTCGTCAACATCAACATCATCCTTTTGATCCTGTTGATTTTTCTCGTCGTCCGCAACCTGGTCAAACTGGTTTTCGAGCGGAAAAGACGCATCCTCGGCTCGCGTCTGCGGGTCCGCCTCGTCATCGCCTTCGTGGCGCTCTCGCTGGTTCCGACCCTGCTGCTCTTTTTCATTGCCGGCGGTTTCGTTACGCGATCGTTCGAGCGGTGGTTCGACGTGCAGATCGAAAACGCTCTGCAGGGATCGCTCGAAGTGGCGCAGGCTTATTACCAGAACGCCGCCAGCAACGCGCTGTTCAACGCGCGCCAGCTGAGCCAGCGGATGACGCAGGAGGGAATGTTCGACGCCAAACGCATGGCCGACTTGAAGGAATTTATCCAGGCCAAGCAGCGCGAATACAATCTCGGAACCGTGGAGGTCTTCGGACCGGACCGGCAGCTCCTCGTCGTCGCTTTCAACGATCAGGTGCCGACGGGCGTCACGATCAAGCCGGAGTCCGATTTTCTCAACCGCGCGCTGCGCGGCATCGAGGTCACCCGCACACAGGCCTTCGGCGAAGGCGACATCATCCGCGGGGCGGTGCCGATC
Organism: Binatia bacterium; assembly: GCA_036522615.1. Taxonomy (GTDB): domain Bacteria; phylum Desulfobacterota; class Binatia; order UBA9968; family UBA9968; genus JAJPJQ01. The sequence goes on from DATDFN010000166.1 coordinate 8,734, forward strand.
TACAGCACAGACAAAAAAATCCTCGGCGCCGTCGTGGTCGATTACTATGTGCCCAAGAGTCTCACCAACCGTTCGCTCCAGATCTCGCGCTCCTACGAGCAGTACAAGCATTTGACCGCCCTCAAGCGGCCCGTGAAAAACAGCTACATTCTGACGCTGCTGCTGATCACGCTGGTGATTATTTTCTCGGCGACGTGGTTCGGGCTTTATCTCGCCAAAGGAATCACGGTGCCGATCCAGAGGCTCGCGGAAGGGACCCACGAAGTCGCGCACGGGAACTGGGACTACCAGATCGAGGCGGCGGGCGATGACGAGATCGGCACGCTCGTCGACTCCTTCAATCAGATGACGCGCGATTTAAAGCAGATCAACGTCGAGCTCGCGCGCCGCGGCCGCTACATGGAGACGCTGCTGGGCAACATCGCCGCGGGCGTCATATCCGTCGATCCCGCAGGAACGATCACCACCATGAACGCCGCCGCCGAGCAGATGCTCGGTGTCAAGGCCGACGAAGCCGTCGGGAAATCGTATTCGGGCGCGTTCCACTCGGAGCAGCTCCGCATCATGCGCGAGATTATGGAGCAGGTGACCGGCGGCGGCACCGTCGAGCGTGAGATCAAGATCGCCCTCCCCGACCAGATTCTCACCGCGGTCGCGACCGGCGCGATGTTGCAGGGCGACGACGGTGAGACGCTCGGCGTCATGATCTTTCTCGAGGACATTACCCAGATTCAAAAGGTCCAGCGCATGGAGGCGTGGCGCGAGGTCGCGCGCCGCATCGCGCACGAGATCAAGAACCCTCTCACGCCGATTCAGCTCTCCGCCGAGCGGCTGCGGAAGCGCTACGCCAAGCTCCTCGACGGCGACGGCGGCATCCTGGACAAGTGCACCGCGACGATCATCAGCCAGGTCGAGGATATGAAGAACCTCGTGAACGAGTTTTCTCAGTTCGCGCGCCTCCCGGCGGCCGAGCTGACCGCGAACAACCTGAACGACATTGTCAAGGAGGCGCTGTTCCTGTTTAAAGAAGGACACAAGGGCGTCCGCTTCGAGTTCCGCCAAGGCGAGATCCCGTCTCTCGAGCTCGACCGCGATCAAATCAAGCGCGTGCTCATCAATCTGCTCGATAACGCAGTCGCCGCGGTGGAAGAGAACGCCGGGGAAATCCGCATCGCGACGACGTATTCGCCCTCGGCGGGGATCGTGCTTCTGGAGGTCGCCGACAACGGCTCCGGACTCGCCCCCGAAGTTAGGGCGCGGATCTTCGAGCCGTATTTCTCTACCAAGAAAGAGGGGACGGGGCTTGGTCTCGCCATTGTCAGCGCGATCGTCGCGGATCACCGCGGCCACATTCGCGTGCGGCCGAACGAGCCGCGGGGCACGCGCTTCATCATCGAGCTGCCGGTTCGGGACCATGCAACCCTGAAGCTGGCGCAAAAACGCGCGGTGATCTGAGTGAATCGTCTGGAGGATAATTGAAGGGCAAAACCGCAGAGAAAAAAATTCTCGTCGTCGACGACGAAGACCGGGTGCGCGAATCGATTCGCGAGATCTTGAGCGACGAGGGTTATCGCGTGATCGAAGCCGCGGACGGGGCGAAAGTTCTCGATGTCATCAAGAGCGAGCGGCCCGATCTGGTGCTGCTCGATATCTGGATGCCCGAGGTGGACGGCATCGGTCTTTTGAAAGACATCAAAAAGCAGGAGCCGGATTTGAACGTCATCATGATCTCCGGCCACGGCAACATTCATACCGCCGTCACCGCGACCAAGCTGGGCGCGTTCGATTTCATGGAAAAGCCGCTGTCGCTCGACGGCCTGCTCCTCACCGTGCAGCGGGCGCTCGGCGAGTCCAGCGGCGAGGGAGCCGCCGCCAAGCCTAAAGAAGCGAAGGCGAAACGGCGCGCGCGGCATGGCGCGCTAAACAGCGACCTCAAGCAGAAAACGCTCAAAAAAAGCGTCGTTTTTTCCGGACAGGGACTCCACTCCGGCATCAAGACCGGCGCCGTGCTGCATCCGATGCCGCCGAACAGCGGGATTCTCTTCAGCGGCATCTCCGCCGATGCTACGGTGCCGGCGCATCTCGATTACGTCGGGTCGACCGGCTACGCAACCTCGCTGCGCGGCAAGGGCATCGTCGTCGGCACCGTCGAACATTTTCTCGCCGTGTTGCACAGCTACGGCATCAGCAATCTGCTGGTGAAAATTCAGGGCGAGATCCCGATCATGGACGGCTCGGCGCTGGAGTTTTGCCGCCTGATCGAGGAGGCCGGCATCGAGGAGCAGGACGCGGACTGGTCCGAGATCGTCGTCGACAAGAGGTATTCGGTCGGCGACAAGAAGGGGGAGATGATCAGCGTCGAGCCCGCCGAGGAGTTCAGTGTGCATTATCATCTCGACTATCCCGAGCCCGTCGGCGTCCAGGAGCACACGTACGTCTGCCGCGGCGCGGAGTCCTTCAGGGACGAGATCGCGCCGGCGCGGACGTTCGGCTTCGTGAAAGACATCGAGAATCTGGAAAAGGCCGGGCTCGTCAACGGCGGTCGGCTGAGCAACTGCATCCTGATCGACAACGAGCGCGTCATCAACACCGAGCTGCGGTTCCCGGACGAGTTCGCCCGTCACAAGATTCTCGACATCGTGGGCGATTTTTATCTGCTCGGACGGCCGATCCGCGGCAGGATCACGGCGCGCATGACGGGCCACGCCGACAACATCGCTCTGTTGGGTGAGCTGCGAAAAGGGATGGGCTTGTAATCGATGGCCGCCGCGCAGCATACGCGTCTTTTCACCGTCGACGAAGCGAACGCGCTTCTGCCTGAGCTAAAGCCGTTGGTTGAGCGCATCTTGACGCATCTGAATTCGCTCAAGGAAAAAAGCGAGGTCGTCATCCGCGAAGAGCGCCTGTCGCCGTCGAGCCCCGAGCTGATGAAGTCGCTGCAGCAGAACGCGGCGATCGCGAGCCTCATCCAGGAAGTCAAATGCATGGTCGAGGAGATCAACGCGCACGGCTGCATCTGCAAAGGGATCGAAGAGGGCCTGGTCGACTTTCCGTGTCAGCTCGGCGGCGAGATCGTGTTCCTGTGCTGGCGCTTCGGCGAAGAGTCGGTCGGCTATTGGCACCGCATCGAAGACGGCTACGCCGGCCGTAAGCCGCTGCTCGACTCCGACGAGGAAAACGGCGGCGGCAACGTCTCCTACCACTGAATCAACCGCCATTCACTTGCTTCTTCATCGGCGGTAAGCTGATCACGTGGCACCGGATCGGCATCCTGCGCAGGCGCTATCGCGCTGCATCAAATCCGAGGCGCAGCGCCTCGGCTTCGCGATCGCCGGCATCTCGCCGGTAACGGCGGCGCCGCGCGAGGAATCGTTCGCCGCATGGCTGCGGCGCGGACTCGGCGGCGAGATGGGATATCTCCAACGCACCGAAGCGCTCAGGCGCGATCCCAAAAAGCTTGTCCCGTGGGCGGTCTCGGTGGTTTCGGTCGGCATGAACTACTTCACGCCGCACGAGCGGCCGAAGGCTCCGAGCGGCGCGCGCGGGTGGATCTCGCGCTACGCGTGGGGCGACGATTATCACGATTTAATGCGGCAACGGCTCGATGCGCTGCTGGAGAAAATTCGTGTTCTATGCGACGGCCCCGTCGAAGGCCGCGCGTTCGTCGATTCCGGTCCGGTGCTGGAGCGCGGCATAGCGGGCGTGGCGGGCGTCGGCTGGATCGGCAAGAATACACAGCTCATTTCACCGAAGAAGGGCTCCTGGTTTTTTCTGGGCGAGTTGTTTCTCGACCTCGAGCTCGATTACGACAGGCCGATGCGCGACCGCTGCGGCCGATGCACTCTATGCCTCGACGCGTGCCCGACCGGAGCATTCGCCGGGCCGTACGTTCTCGATGCGCGCCGCTGCATCTCGTATCTCACGATCGAGCTGAAAGGCGCCATTCCCCATGACCTGCGGTCGCTGATCGGGAATCACGTATTCGGCTGCGACATCTGCCAGGAGGTGTGTCCGTACAACGTGAAGGCGGAGGCGACCGACGAAGCGGGATTCGCGCCGCGCGAGGGGCTGTACGCGCCGGAATTGATCCCGCTGCTGTCGCTGACGGAGGAAGAGTTTCGCCGCCGCTTCAAAGGCAGCCCGCTGCTGCGTGCGAAACGCCGGGGCTTTTTGCGCAACGTCGCCGTCGCCCTAGGGAATTTAAAAAGCGCGGAAGCGGTCCCGGCCCTCGGCAGCGCGCTGGCCGATAACGACCCGCTGGTACGCGGGCACGCTGCGTGGGCGCTGGGCGAAATCGCGACGCCGGCAGCGTTGGCCGAGCTCGAGGCGCGGCTTGCGGCGGAAAACGATGCCGAGGTTCGAGGGGAAATCTCGCGCGCGCTGGTGCGCTGCGGTCTTGCCGCCGCTGCGCCGGCGGTTGGTTAATCCGCCGTTGATGCGCGGAGAACTTGCTCGATCTCGCGCGGAATCCTGACGACCTTGCCGTCGGCGTTCAGGCACGCATGCCGCGTCAAGCCTTCCACGAGGAGGACGCCGTCGACTTTGCGCAGAATCCTGTAGGCAAAGACGATGGTCGCTCGTCCAAGCTCCTGGATAATCGTCTCCACGGCGATCTCGTCGTCGAAGCGCGCCGACTTCAGATAGCGGCTGGATACCTCGGTAACGGGAAAGAAGAGCCCGCGCTCCTCGATCGAGGAGTAAGGCGCGCCGAGCTGCCGCAACAGCTCGGTTCGCCCCATCTCGAACCAGCGCAAATAGTTTGCGTAGTAAACGACGCCCATCTGATCGGTATCGCCGTAAATGACGCGGTAAAAGCAGACGTTTTTCTTCATGACGTAGGCTTGGATGAGCCCTGAATATACCAGCCGAGGGTGCTTGACTGAAACCGCTCTGGGGATAAAATCTTACCGGACTAACGAAGCGAACGAAGGGAGGGTGGGTCATGAGCGGAAAGCTTCTCAGCGCCATTTTCGGCGCGTTGGTTTTGGTATCGGCGGTGGAAATTCAGGCGGCCGAGGTGACTATCCTTGATCAGCCGCCGCAGGCGGTTACTGTCCGCAATGTCAAGGTCCAAGACGGAGCCGTGTCGGGCGAGGTCGTCAACTCCTCGCCCAACGTCATTCGCGACCTGCAATTGCTTATCCGCTACACGTGGCTTTGGAAAAACGAGATGAAGCCCGGTGAGGACAACCGTAGCGACGCGGTCTTTTATAATGTCGACGGGGAGACGCCGCCGGGCGGCAGCAAGCCGTTCACGTATCGCCCCAGCTCATCGATGAAGGAAGACGCCGGTCGATACGAGGTGAGCGTCAAAGTCGCCGGTTTTACTCAGCTTGTTCCGGTAAAGAGGTAGGTCGCTTAGCCCGGCGCCCTCTCGGCGTAGCGCTTTTCGATATAGCCGGGAGGGTTGCCGTGCTTTGATTGAACCTTGAGCCAGTCGCCCTCGGCTCCAACGACTGTTACCTGCGTATCTTTGTCGATTTTTGCCACCGACTTGTAATGCAGGCCCGGGCCTTGCCGCACCGAAATGTCTGCGGTCGTGGTGTATATCCCTCGGGGGCTCTTGGGAGCGAAGTCAAGTCCGGCTGGCTTCGCAAAGCGCTGATCTATATACCCCGGGGGCCGACCGTGCTTGGACACGACGCGGAGCCAATCTCCCTGCTGTCCCGCGACGTTAACCCTCGTATCTGCCTTAATTTCAGCGATAATTTTATACCTTGTTCCCGGACCGCTGCGAACCTTGACGTCCTGGATGGTGGTGTAAAGCCGGGTTGGTTCGTTCTGGGCACTGGCCTGGGGGGCGGGCTGACGGGAATCATCGCTCTTACATCCCGAGAGCGGCAGGAGAAGGGTAAGAATTAGAGTTACCTTAACCCCTTCTGACATTACACGCATGATGCCCTCCCGAGGTCCGTCTTTCGGCCTAAAATAGCAGAAAACCGGGCCTCCAGCAATTCTGGATTTAGTCGCTTTTTCCTCTTGACAGATCGCGTCACCTTTGTGTACTCTAGCGCCATTTTCATCTGCCACTGGAGGGGATGCGTATGAATAAGACTCGATTGGCGGCAGTTGTCACTATTATCTTTTTTCTCGCCGGTTGTGCGTCTCTCGATCGTAAGACGAATAACGCACTCGTTGCCGGGCTCGTTTGCGGCGCCGTCGGCGCCGGTGCGGGCGCCGGAGGCGCCCACATCAGGCACCATAACAACCTGAACGAAGGCGCAGGCGCGGGAATCGGATTTGTCGCCGGCTCACTGCTCTGCGGAGCGCTGGCTTACATCTTTACGGAAGAGCCGAAACCGGCTCCGCCACCGCCGCCGCCACCTCCGCCGCCTCCAGCACCGAAACCGGTTCCGCCACCGCCACCTCCGCCGCCGCCACCTCCGCCGCCGCCTCCACCGCCACCTCCACCGCCACCGCCGCCGAAAGTGGAGCGGACGATCATTCTCGATAACGTCTTGTTCGACTTCGACAAGACGGCGATCAAGCCTGACGGCGCGAAGATTCTGGATCGGTTGATCGCGTTCTTGAAAGAGAACCCCGACAAGAAAGTGGCGCTCGAAGGCCACACCGACTCGATCGGCACCGAGCAGTATAACCAGGGTCTGTCGGAGCGTCGCGCGAATTCGGTCAAGGATTATCTGACCAAGCGCGGCGTGGACGCGGGTAAGATCTCGACGCGCGGCTTCGGCGAGACCAGGCCGATCGCGGATAACAAGACCGCCGAGGGGAGAGCGAAGAATCGGCGCGTAGAGATTAAAGTTCAGTAAGAAAACGAGTATAAAACTAGAGATGAGGCGGCAGGCGAGAATGAGAAGAACGATCGCATTGTTCTTCTTGTTCTCGCTGCCGCCTTTTTTCGTCCAGGCGCAGGAGGCCAAGACTACCCAGGCCCAGGACGTCAAGACCTGGGCGACAAAGACGGCCGAATACAAG
>DATDFN010000167.1:0-11426 GCA_036522615.1 Binatia bacterium
GCAGCTCGAGCACGTCGGCGCCGTCGAGGAACAGGCGGCCGGAGGTCGGGCGGAGCGTCAGGTTCAACAAGCGAAAAAGCGTCGTCTTCCCCGCGCCGCTCGGCCCGATCAGCGCGACTTTCTCTCCGCGCCGAACCGTCAGGTCGACGCCGCCGAGCGCGACTTGGCGCCGCGGGAAGATTTTCCCGACATCCTCCAGGCGGAACTGCTCCGCCGCGTTATGGTTGCTCCCTTTCAATTTAGCTTGATAAGCCCGGTGACCACCGCCGCGTCTTCGACGCTTTTCCACTGCTCGTCTTTCGCCGGGATATATCCCTTGGTGCGGTGGAGATCGAGCAGCTTCCTATCCTCCGGCTTGTCGTAATTGAGCTTCAAGAGCGCCTTCGAGATCTTTTCCACGAGCGCCGGGGCGAGGCCCGCCCGGACGGTCCAGACGTAATCGACGAACGGGGGCGTAGTATAGAAGACAAAGACCTTGTCGGTGTCGACTTTCTTCGCCGCCACGAGCTTGTCCCAGACGAGGAAGTTGAGCGCGCCGGCGTCGACCCGACCGGCCTCCACCCACGCCGCGGTCGCGTCGTGCGCGCCGCTGAAGCTGAACTTCGACAGGTCTTTTTCCGGGTTGATGCCGGCCTTCATCAGATAAAACCGCGGCATAAGATGCCCGGAAGTCGACGCCACGTTGCCGAAGGAGAAGGTCTTTCCCTTCAAATCTTTAAGGTCGTGGATGCCGGTATCTTTCCGTGTGATGAACTGGCTCTTGAACTCCGTGTCCTCTTTTCTCATGACGATTCGCTTCGAGCCTTTCGCCATGCGCGAGGCCTGGACGGAGGTAAGGCCGCCGTACCAGACCATGTCGAGCTTCCCGGCGGCCAGTCCTTCCACCGTCGCGGGATAATCGACGACCGGAATGAACTTGACCGGCAGGCCGGTCTCCTTGGTCAGGTAATCGGCGAACGGCTGATAGATGCGCAAAAGCTCCTGCGGATTCTCGTCCGGAATCGCCGAGATGCGCAGCTCCTTTTGCTGATCGAACGCGCTCCCGCTCAAGGCCGTCATCGACAACAACAACGCTAAAAAATATTTCGCCACGGCGGACTCCTTCCTCGGTTAAAGGTACGTCAAACTATATATTTTTCTCTAAGTCAAATAGCCATTTTCTATGACTTGACGAGAGGCTGGCGGGTTCATTACTCCTGCGCCGAAGCAGCCCTTCGTCACGCGCTCGCGCGCAGAAAATCCAGCACCTCTTCGGGATGCGCCTCGGCATTCTTTACCGTCTGCCAGTGCTTGCGCACCTTGCCGTCCGGGCCGATGACAACGGTCGAGCGGATCGTCCCTTCGACCTCCTTGCCGTACATCATCTTCTTGCCCCAAGCGCCGTAGGCGCGCATCGTCTTCGTATCCGGGTCGGAGAGCAGCGGGAAATTGAGCCTGTAGCCGTCGCGGAATTTCTCGTGCGACTTGACGCTGTCCTTGCTGACGCCCAAGACGACAGCGCCGGCCTTCTGCGTTTCTCTGTTCAGGTCTCTGAAGCCGCAAGCCTCTTTGGTGCAGCCCGGGGTATTATCCTTGGGATAAAAATACAGCACCACCGTCTTGCCCTTGTAGTCCTGCAGTCGGTGGCGCTTGCCGTCGCTGCCTTCGAGATCGAAGTCGGCGGCCCTCTTCCCTTCCAGATTCATCCTATCCACCTCCTCTAGAAGTTCATATTAGAGACAAAAACTATAAGTCAAGTAGGCCGCCCCTATAATCTGAGCAATTTTTGGCGGCGGCACCGCTATCATCAGCGCCAGGCGGCGCTCGATTTATAGGGTTGTCTTCAAGAATTGAAGAAAGGCCTGCGCGACCGGCGAAAGCGCCCGCTGCCGATGGACGACCTGGTAGAAGTCGCGCTCCAATCTGCCGAGACCCCGGAGCGGGACCGCGGCAAGAGCGCGATCGCGCAGCTCTCTTTCGACCGCATGCCGCGAAAGAATGGAAAAACCGCGTCCGGAAAGCAGCGCCTGTTTGATCGCTTCCGTGCTGCCGAGCTCCATCGTCGCACGGAGCGGGTTTTCCGACCTGCGCCCCTTGCGCGCAAGGAGACGCGTGAACGACCGCAGTGTGCCGGAGCCGCCTTCGCGCGAGATGAATCCCCTGCCTGCGAGATCTTTGACGTTGACGGTCTTTCTGCGCGCCCACGGGTGCCGCGCGCCGACGACGAGGACCATCTCGTCTTTCCATAACTTTTGAAATATCAGCCTGCGATCGCTGCTTTTGAAACCCACGAAACCGATGTCGACTGCGCCGTCGAGTACCGCCTGAACGATGCCGGCGGAATCGCCGATTTTGAGCGCCGGCTTCGCTTCGGGATAACGGGCGGCGAATGCCGCGAGCTTCGGCGGCAGGATATATTCTCCCGGTATATTGCTGCCGCCGAGGATCAAGTCGCCGGCCACCCTGCCCTGAAAGCGATCCAGCGAAGCAAGCGCTTCCTGCTTCAGGGCGAGCATTTTGCGGGCCGATTGCAGGAGCAGCTCGCCGCACGATGTCGGGGCCACTTTGCCGCCGAATCGGTTGAAAAGCTTGGCGCCGAGCTGCTCCTCGAGCTCGCGCACGTGGGCGCTTACCGTCGGCTGGCGCAGCGACAGGCGCCGCGCGGCGGCGGAAAAGCTTTTATACTCCGCGACCCAATGAAACACCTCCAGCTTGTGCAGGTCGATATCTCGTTTAGGTCGCGCCATGCGGATATTAAAGGTACGGGCGCTCGTCATTGTCAACTCCGACGGCGGCGTTATATATTTAATTGATGTCCCAGCCAACGATTCTCGCCGAAAAACACCGGGCGCGCGGCGCGCGTCTCGCCGACGAGGACGGCTGGCTGCTTCCCGCAAGCTTCGGCTCTGTGGAAGATGAATATCAAGCGGTGCGCGCGGCGGCCGGCTTCTTCGACCTCTGCAATTACTCTGTCATCCGTTTGACCGGCCCCGACCGCGTCTCTTTCCTCCAGGGAATGGTGAGCAACGACGTCAAGAAGCTCGCGCCCAGCGAGGGCGTCTATGCCGCGGTGCTCGACGTCAACGGCAAGGTCCTGGCGGACTTGCGTGTCCTCTGCACAGAGGACAGCTTCATCCTCCTCGTCCGCGCGTCGTTGAAGCAAAAAGTCGTCGATCAGCTGAATCGCTATCTGGTCGCGGACGATGTAACGATCGAGGACGCGGAAACCGGCTACGGCGTCATTTCCATTCAGGGGCCGCACGCGTTGCTGCTGCTCAACGCGGCCGCGCCGCATCAGGACCCGCCGGTGCACATGTACGGTCACTTCTTGTTGCGTTTTGACGGGCGCGAGGCCCGCGTCGTGCGGTCCACGCATACCGGCGAAGAAGGCTTCGACGTCGTCGCGGAAATCGAGAACATTTTGGCGATCGCCGAAGCCCTAGAGCGCGCGGGCTCGTCGCTGGGCGCCCGCTGGATCGGCCTGGATGCTCAGGAGATTCTCCGCGTCGAGGCGGGACTGCCGCGCTACGGTGTGGACATGAGCGACGAAAATATCCTGCTCGAGACCGGCCTCGATCACGCCGTCAGCTTCAGCAAGGGCTGCTACCTCGGCCAGGAGGTGATCGAGCGCATCCATTCGCGCGGCCACGTGAACCGCAAGCTTTCCGGCCTGCTGCTCGACGGCCACAATCCGGCGGCGCGTGGCGACGCCGTTCTCGTCGACGGCAAAGAAGTCGGCCGGATCACCAGCTCGGTTTTATCGCCGAAGCTTCATCGCCCGATCGCGCTGGCCTACCTGCATCGCGACTATCTGCGGCCGGCGATGGACGTGACGGTGGCCGCATCGACGGGAGCTATCGCCGGCACCGTCGCTACGCTGCCGTTCGTTTTCGAGACGTCGCCTTGAAAAAGGCTTCGCTGCTGGGGTAGAACTATCGGACTTCGAAACAAGGGGGATGTGAATGGCATTCGTCAAAGTCTGCAAACAAACCGATATTCCGTCGGGAACGGGAAAAACGGTCAGCGTGAACGGCAAACCGGTCGCGCTCTTCAATATCGAAGGAACGTTTCATGCGATCGACGACACGTGCATCCACCGCGGCGGGCCGCTCGGCGAGGGCGAGCTCGACGGCAAGATCGCGATCTGCCCGTGGCACGGCTGGCGCTGGGACGTGACGACGGGCGTGAATCAACTCAACCCCGCGATCTCGATCAAGACCTACGAAGTCAAAGTCGAGGGCGACGACGTGCTCGTCGCCGGGTAGATTCTTTTGAAATAGAAGAGCCTGGATTCCCGCAAGAGCAGGGATCCAGGCTCTTTGTAAGTAGCGCGCCTGACGCGCTGAACCCGTTATTTCCGATTGATCTTATCCAGCTCTGCGAGCAGCTCTTTATTCTCCGGGATTCCCTTGTCGTACTCTTTGCGGTAGCGGATCACGCCGTCCTTGTCGACGATGATGACGGTGCGCTTGGGGTATCCCTCCGCGCGAAGAGCACCATAGAGATCGGTGACCGCGCCGTGCGGGTAGAAATCCGACAGCATCGGAAAAGTGATCCCGCCGATCTTCTCGGCGAAAGCTTTGTGCGAGAAAACCGAATCCACGCTGATGCTCAGGACCTGAGCGTCTCGCGCCTCGAATTCCTTGCGGTCGGCTTCGAGGTTGGCGAGCTCCTGGCTTCAGCCGCCGGTGAAATCTAGCGGATAGAACGCCAGGAGGACGTTTTTCTTCCCGAGATAATCTTTCAGGCCGACTTTCTGCTCGCGCGAAACCGGCAACGAGAAGTCCGGCGCTTTCTGGCCGATATCGAGGTTGGACATGAGACCTCCGGTTGATCGATTGCTATTCCCTACTCCATTCCCGACCTGAGGTAAAGGCGAAGATAGTCGCGCAGCGCGTCGCGCGTACTGTCGAAGGCGAGGTCCTGCCACGGAATGTCTTTAGGCGCGAAAGCGCCGGCCTCGACCGACTCGTCGCCCGCCGACAGCTCCCCGCCGACAACCTCCGCGGCGTAGACGACGATGACGTTCGGCGAGCCGGCGTAGGAATAGACGCCGACGATCGGGCCGAGCCGCACATCGAGGCACGATTCTTCTTTGGTCTCGCGAACGGCGGCATCGGCGACGCTTTCACCGCGGTCGACATAGCCGCCGGGGAACACCCACTTGCCGAGCGACGGCTCGACGCCGCGCCGTAGGAGGACGATGCGGCGGTCGATTGTGAACACCGTTCCCGCGACGACTTTCGGATCGAGGTAAAAAATAAACGCGCAGCCGGCGCACACGAGCCGCGACGGCTCGCCGCTTTTAACGACGCGGGCCTCGAGCCCTCCGCCGCATTTAGGACAAAAACGATACTCCGGCGCTCCATGCGTATGCGCGTGGCCGTGATGCTGCTCTTTGCCGTGGGCCATTTTTCCTTCCTATCTTAGACTTGGTTGAAACGAAAGACCCGATTGGGTAGCGTGAGGAGGTGCTGAAAGCGGTCATCTTCGATTTCAACGGCATTCTCGTCGACGACGAGCCGATCCACCTCGAGCTGTTCCGTCAAATCCTCGCCGAAGAGGGCCTGGAGCTGACGCAGGAAGTCTACTTGGAAAAGTACATGGGCATGGACGACCGCGGCTGCTTCCGCGCCGTCTTCGAGGACAACGGACGCAAGCTGGACGATGCGGCGCTCGCGGAGCTCATCGGTCGCAAGGCGGCGTATTATCAGAAAACGATCGCCGAGCGCATTGTCATCTTTCCCGGCGTGAAACGCCTCGTGCCCGAGCTCGCGGCGCGCTTTCCGCTCGCGGTCGCTTCGGGCGCGCTGCGCGCAGAGATAGAGATGATCCTGCAGGTCGGGGGATTGAGAAAATATTTTCAGGTCATCGCCAGCGCCGAGGATGTCGATCACGGGAAGCCGCATCCGGAAGTCTTCATTAAGGCGCTCCGCGGACTGAACGAGAAGGGCCGCGAGCCCATCCTCGCTTCGGAGTGCCTAGTCATCGAAGACACGAAAGACGGCATCGCAGCGGCGCACCGCGCGGGCATCAAATGTCTCGCGGTGACGAACTCCTACCCGGCCTCCGAGCTCCGGGCGGAAGCGGTGGTCGCGAGCTTGGAAGAAGTGACCGTTCCCTTCCTCGAATCAATCTTCAAGTAATACTTTAGATATCTACCGGTAAGGCGTCTGCTGCGGGCGGATCGTCATCTCGACCGGACAGGAGTTGAGCGGCGTCGAGAGGACGTACATGACGGCGCCGGCGATGTCGCGCGGCTGGATCATCTTGCCGCGGTCGAGGCGCTTGTTCAGCGGAATGAGCGGCGTGTCGACGAAGCCCGGCAGGATGATCGACACCTTGACGCCATACTCCCTCACCTCTTCGAAAAGCGACTGGGTGAAGCCGAGCATGCCGAACTTCGACGCCGAATAGGCGGAGGTGTTGGCCGTTCCCGCCTTGCTGGAGATCGAGCCGATGTTGACGACCGCGCCGGACTTCTTCGCGATCATGCCGGGCAGGACGAGGCGCGTCAGCACCATCGGGGCGCGCAGATTGATCTGCAGCGTGCGGTCCCAATCCTCGACGCGGCTGTCGACCACCGTCGCGGTCTTTCCCCAGCCGGCGTTGTTGACGAGGATATCGACGGCGCCCCATTCCTTCACCGTCTGTTTGACAAGGCGCTCGATCTCGTCGTCGCGCGTTAGGTCTGCGGCGATGGCAAGGGCGTCGCCGTCTTTGCCGCGGATCTCCTGCGCGACCGAGCGAATCTCGCCTTCGCTGCGCGCCGCGAGCGCCACGCGCGCGCCCGCTTCGCCAAGCGCGAGAGCGATCGCGCGGCCGATGCCGCGCCCCGCGCCGGTGACGATCGCAATTTTGCCTTTCAACTGGACAGTCACGTCAGTGTCAAGTTTTTGGAGTAGGGACTGTTATCCGTGCGGCTTCGGCGCCATAAAAACAAGCAGCACGAGCCGGTCCGGTCCCTTGTTCTCGACGCCGTGCCGCTGTCCGGACGGAGCGATGGCGATCTCGCGGGCGCCGAGCTCGCGCTCCTCCTCGCCGACGCGAAAGTGCCCCTTGCCGTCGACAACGTAATAGATCTTGTCCGAGCCCTCGTGCGTGTGGGCCGCCTGACTTTGCCCCGGCTCGAAGCAGTAGAGATCGCAGAAGAGCCGCTCGGTCTCGAACAGCCCGTTCTTTTTCATCTTCTCACCGGCAAACGCCAGCGCCTCGGAGATTTTGCGAAAATTCGCCATGCCTTCCCCTCCGCTCTCTTGAATTTCATACAGCGCGGCCGCCCTGCAAATCAAGGACGAATCTGCTATTTTGACCGCGTGCATTCCGTCTTGATCCGCTATCACGAGATCGCGCTGAAGAAAGGCAACCGGCCGTACTTCGTCGACCTTTTGAAGCGCAACCTCGTAGCGTCGCTGCGCGGCTTCGCTGTCAAGGAAGCGAAGACGCTGCAGGCGCGCATCCTGCTCACGCTCGGCGACGATGCCGGGCGCGAAGAGATCGCGCGCCGCATCGGCGGAGTCTTCGGCGTCGCGAACTTCTCGTTCGTCGAGCGCGTCGCGGCCGACATCGACGCGCTGCGCGAGCGTGTTCTCGGCGGCATCGACGGGAGGCGTTTCGCGTCGTTTCGCATCGAGGCGCGCCGGGCGGACAAGAGCTTTCCGCTGACTTCGCCGGAGATCAACCGGGTCCTCGGGGCCGCCGTGAAAGCAAGGACCGGCGCGCGCGTGGATCTGGAAAACGCCGAGGTGACGATCGATGTCGAGATCCTGCCTGAATGCGCATTCTTCGGCTTCGAGAAGATCGCCGGTCTCGGCGGCCTACCGGTCGGCGCGACCGGGCGTGTCGTCTGTCTCATATCGGGCGGATTCGACTCGCCGGTCGCCGCCTACCGCATGATGCAGCGCGGCTGCCGTCTTACTTTCGTCCATTTTCACAGCGCGCCGTATCTCGATCGCACGTCCCAGGAAAAATGCCGCGAGCTGGTGCGCCTGCTGACGCGGCATCAATTCAAGTCGCGGCTCTACCTCGTGCCGTTCGGCGAGATCCAGCGAGCGATCGTCGCCGCCGTTCTGCGACCGCTGAGGGTCGTGCTCTACCGCCGGATGATGCTGCGCATCGCGGAGGCGATCGCGCGGAAGGAACACACGTTGGCGCTCGCGACCGGCGAGAGCCTCGCGCAAGTGGCTTCTCAGACGCTCGAGAATATGGCGGTGATCCAGCAGGCCGCTACGCTGCCGATTCTCCGGCCGCTCGTCGGCATGGACAAGCAGGAGATTATCGATCAGGCGCGGCGCATCGGCACGTTCGAGATTTCCTCGATGCCGGACCAGGACTGCTGCCAGCTTTTCGTGCCGAAACATCCGGCGACGAAATCTCGCCTCGTCGACGTCGAGCATGCCGAATCGCAGCTCGATATTCCCGCGCTGATCCAGTCCGGACTCTCCGGGGCGGAATGCGAAGAATTCAGTTTTCCGTAACGAGCGGCGTCAGAGGTAGCTCTGGATCTCCTGCAGGCTTGCCGGGAAGAACAGTTCTTCGATCGCGACCTTTTTTCTGATCATCCCCTGCTCGTGCTCGTATCGAACCGCCGCCTCCAGCGCTTTGCGATTTCCTTCGAGGTTATACGGCCACGGGTCGCGGCCGAAAATCTTCGTCTGCTCCTGCAGCGACTCCTTGAACCATACGATTATGGAATTGCGCGGATCCTGATAGCGCTCGTAGCAAAGCTCCTTCGAGCGCTGCAGCGCCTGCAGCAGGCTGACAGCGACCCAGGGATTATTTTCGAGGATGTGTCCTTTGACGACCACGGTGTGCATGATCGGATAGATGCCGCTTTTTTTGTAATACTCGATCTCGGCCGCCTTCGGGTCGGGAAACAATAGCGCGACCCGCGGCGAGCCTTTTTTGATCGACGGCAGCGTCTCAGGATAAAGCGCGCCTTCCAGCTCGCCGTCGAGGAGCATCTGATCGATGTCCCTTCCTTTCGGCACGCGCTTGAGCTTCATCCACTTCGCCGGCTCGAACGCGACGTCTTCTTCTTCCTGGCACCACCATTCGACCGTTTTCAAGTCGACGCCGTAATGGTCCTGCAAAATGCCGCGCATCCAAAGCCCGGCCGAGTTCTGCAGCGTATCGAGACCGACGCGCTTGCCGTTCAAATCCGACGGCCGCTCGATGCCCGCGTCCGTCCGCTTGACCATATAGCCGTGGCGGAAGCGCCGGTGCGGGAAAGCCGGGATGGCACGAAAGGTGCGCCCCTGATCGAGCGCGACGAGGTACGCGACCAACGAGAGCTCGCAGATGTCGAATTCTTCGTGGCGCAGCATGCGCCCGTGCCGCTCCGGCGACGCCATCGTAACCACGTTGAGATCGATTCCCGCAGGCTGCACGACGCCTTCCATCAAAGGACGCAGCAGATCGTAGGCGCCGCATGCGAGCGTAAGATTGAGTCGCGACATTCACTTGCCTCCTATAAAGCGCCGGTACTCTTCCGGCGTGTCGATATCGCACGTAATGCCTTCTTCGTCGGTAGCTACCTCGAGCGTCTCGGACGCATGCGCGCGTACGACGCTCTTCGCGCCCTCGTCGAGCGGCGCCGCGAGCAATTCCGGAAACAACCTCCTGGAGAAAATCACCGGATGGCCGCGGCGGCCGCGGCAGACCGGAACGACGATTAACGGCTGCGCGGCATAAAATTCGTCGATCATCCGATCGACGAGCCTCGCGTCGACGAACGGGTGATCCACCAAATGAAGCACGATCCCGTCGACCGCTTCCTTTTCCAGCGCGCGCAGAGCGACCTGAAGCGAAGAGAGCTGTCCGCGCGAATAGTCGGGATTCACGAGAATCGTCACCGGCAGGTGGCGGATCTTCTCTTCGAGCGCCGGCGCATTGTGGCCGAGCACGACAACGATTCTTTCGACGCGCGTCTGACGCAGCGAAGCGACGATACGATCGAGAAAAAACGTGTTCCCGACGGGCAGCAGCGCCTTCGGCCGGCCCATACGGCTCGATTCGCCCGCGGAAAGCACGACAGCGACGATCATGATACGGAATCTTCCTACAAAGTCCGGCGAGGTTCAATCCGTCGCGATGCGCGGCGGGCGCGAGTTATTTGCCCGGATGGATAAGCTTCTGCAGCTTCGTTTTGAGCTCCGGCGACATGCTTAAAAATTCCGAGACCAGCTTCTGCGTTCGCTGCGCCGAAAGCGGCTTGACTTCGAGCCTGCCCTTCTCGGCCTCCGCGAGCAGATCCTTGTCCGCGAACGCGCGCGCGAACGCGACCTCCAATGCCATCGCACGGTCCGGCGCAACGCCGGGCGCCAGCAGGTAAACCTTGCCGAACTGATTGGGCACGCTCGTGCCGTACCGCAGCAGCTGCCGCTGCTCGTCGTTTTTCGCCAGCATCGGAATCGTCGGGATATTGGGGAACGGCAGGTCCGGCAGAGGCTCGTCGCCCAACTGAGCGAGAATGTTCCATTCGCCGCTCTTGAATTTATCCATCGAGGTGATCTTGCTCGACGTCCAGGTGTTAAAGAATCCCTCGACCTCGCCGCTGTCGATCGCGAGCCGTACATCGGCCGTGCCTTTATAGCCCGCCACCAGCTTGATGTTCGCGCCGAGCACATCGCGGACGATGATCGGCGCGTGCTCCACCGTCGATCCCGGAATGCCGCCGACGACGACCTGCTTGCCCTTCGGCCCGAGAATCTCGTCGATGCGCGCGACGCCGGGCTTTTTCGTGACGATGAAAAGATACGTTTCTTCGACCGGCACGGCGAGATAACGCAGCTTCGCCATGTCGAACTGCACTGCCGGCGTGCCGAAAAGCTGCTCAAGGATAATCGGCCCGGAGATGTTGCCGACGACCGTGCCGTCTTTCGGCGCGACGTTGGCAACATGGTTGGTCGCGAGGATGCTGCCGGCCCCGGCCATATTCTCGACGATGACGTTCGGATTGCCGGGAATGTACTTGCTGAGATGTCGTCCTACCAGACGCGAATAAGCGTCGTAGCCGCCGCCTGCGGAAAAACCGACGATGATGCGGACGGTTTTCCCCTTGTAGAAATCCGCGACCGCCTTTTCATTGAACGCGGGCTTCGACTCCGCGGCGAAAGAATGGGCTACCAAAACCAACAATGCCAAGCAGACAATCGAAGACAACATCGCGCGCAGGGTGATTTTCATGAATTTCTCCGATCCATTTATCTTTCCGACGATCACCCCCGAGCATTCATGGGCGCATACGTTCCGCGTCTCGGTAGGACAGCGGCTCAGGTAGTGTAAGGCGAAACGGGTGTGATCTCCCGGTAATCGATCTTCAGCGGCTCGATGCCAATACCGGCGTCGATCTCCTGCATGCGCGCCTCGGTGAGCGGATAGCCGAACGTCTCGTTTCGCAATCTCAGATGCGCCTTGGCTTTCGTCGCGACGATATCCTCCGCCGC
>DATDFN010000168.1:0-48936 GCA_036522615.1 Binatia bacterium
GGCCGCGGCTACGTCCCGCAGGCGATGTCGCACGGGACGCTCCAGTGCGACAACAAAGAGGCGAGCGACCGCTTCTATAAGGAAGTTCTCGGCCTCGACATCGTCGGCGGCGGGCGCCACTCGACGTACATCAAGCATCCCTCGACGCCGTGGTACATCGTTGTGCTCCCCATGCCGCACCGCGATTATCTCGCGCCGGTCAACCGCTTCACGCTGAAGCTCGGCGCGCCCGAAGACGTCGAGAAGGCGCATCACGCCTTTTCGCAGCAGTCCAATCCATACGGCATAACGGAAACGTGGGATCTGGAGCGGAAGAACGGGCAGACTTCGTTTGTCTTCAGCGACCTCGACAAAAACTGGTGGGAGCTGGCGGCTTCGAACTCTTAAAGCGAGTTCGCTAGGTCGAGATATCCTGCAAAAACCATTCGGTGGGCAATTCGCGGCCTAAACCGCGTTCGCGCGCGCGCTTGAGCACGAACGCGCCGGCGGCCGAGAACTGCACGCCATGCCCCTCGTTGTTCGCGAAATAAGTTTTCTGCCGTGGATCGCTTCTGCCGCGCGCCGCTCCCGCGCATAACTCGCCGAGCGTGATCGCGCTCGGGAGATCGCGCTCGTCCTTGCCGCCGAGCGCCTGCGGCGCCGTGGAAAATTCCTCGGCGGCTTTTTCCGCGCGAAAGCGCGGGCCGAAGCCGCGCTCGTGCACGACGGCGACATCGAACGCGCCGAGCGGCGCTCTTCCGACCTCGCCGAACGGCCGCGCGCTTGAAAGAAACATTCCGGGCTCGATCCATTCCGAGCGGACGAACGGCTTCGACGCGTCCGTGCAGCAGCAGACGATGTCGCTCGACGCGAACGCCGCTTCGATGCTTTTAACCGGGCTCGTCTCGACGCCGAGCTTCTTTTCCGTCTCTCCCGCGAAGGCCTCGCGGCTCTCCGCGCGCAGGCTGTAAACTTTGATTTTCGTGATCGGCCGCACGGCGCACATCGCCTCGGCGTGGCTGCGCGCCTGGTTGCCCGCGCCGATGACGGCGAGCGTCGCCGCGTTCTCGCGGCTGAGATATTTCGCCGCGACGCCGCTCGTCGCGCCGACGCGCATGACTTGCAGAAAGCCGTCGTTGAGAATGCCGTCGAGCTCGCCGGTGTGGATGTTGTAGAGCAGCGCGAGTCCGCAATAGAGTCCCGGACGCGACGCCCACTTGGTCGTGCGGCCGCTTTTCTCGTCGAGCCACTCATTCACGTCCGAGCGCAGCCGGATCGCGTGGTAGCCGCTCTTGATGACCGTTCCCTCGAAGTTGGCGAAAACGTAGGTCCTGCCTTCGCCGGTCGGCACCATGATATTGCTGCGCCGGCGGTGCGCGGCGCGTCCGAGGCCGTGCTCGCGATACGCCTCGTCCAGGATTTCGACGCACTCGCGCATCGAAATCAGCCGCGAGATCTCCTCGTTGTTCAGCAGCAAAGTCATTTTTTTTCGGCTCGGCTCAAGCGTTGCGCAAACCTTAGCCGCCGCGCCGCTGCATTGCAATCTTCCCCTTTACAAAAGGATTTTTTCCTGTATAGAGTTTGAATTCAATCGGGGAAATTATGGCCACAATTATCGACGGCAAGGCGGTTGCGCGCGCGCTGCAAGCAGAAATCAAAGACGAAGTCGAAGGATTGAAACGCAGATGGGGGATGTCGCCCGGCCTCGGCGTGGTGCTTGTCGGCGACGACCCAGCTTCTCACCTCTACGTCAAGAATAAAGAGAAAGCGTGCAAAGAAGTCGGCATTCGCTCTGAGGAGCACCTGCTTTCGGCGTCGGTCTCCGAGCGCGAATTGCTGGCGCTCATCAACAAGCTCAACCGCGACCGCGATATCCACGGCATTCTCGTCCAGCTGCCGCTGCCGGCGCACATCAGCCCGGAGAAGGTTTTGATGGCCGTATCGCCGCAGAAAGACATCGACGGCTTTCATCCGGTCAACCAGGGTCTACTTTTGTCCAGCGGCGAGGGCTTCAGACCGTGCACGCCGATGGGCATCATGAAGCTCCTCGATTCCGTCCAGTGCGATCCCAAAGGGAAGAACGCGACGGTGATCGGCCGCAGCAACATCGTCGGCAAACCGGTTGCGCTGATGCTGCTGGAGCGCCACGCGACTGTTACGATCTGCCATTCGCGCACGGCCCATCTGAAAGACGAAGTCGGCCGCGCCGACATCGTCGTCGCCGCCATCGGCAAGGCGGCGCTCGTCCGCGGCGACTGGATCAAGCCCGATGCGGTCGTGATCGACGTCGGCGTCAATCGTCTCCCCACCGGGAAGCTCTCCGGCGACGTGGAATTTGAAGCCGCGAAGGAGCGCGCCTCCTATATCACGCCGGTGCCCGGCGGCGTCGGCCCGATGACGATCGCCATGCTTTTGTTCAACACGCTGCGCGCGGCGAAAGAATCGCTTCAGCGGGAAGGCTAGATCAATCGTGTGAGCGCGCCAGCCACAGCCCAGGCCCCGAAACTCAAAAGAACCCCGCTCTATCACGTCCACCGGCACCTGGGGGCGAAGATGGTCGAGTTCGCCGGCTGGGAAATGCCCGTACAATACAGCGGCGTTATCGACGAGCATCTGGCGGTGCGGTCGCGCGCCGGGCTTTTCGACGTGAGCCACATGGGCGAGGTCGAAGTCCTCGGCAGCGGCGCTTTCGACTTGTGCCAGAAACTCACGCCGAACGACCTCGCGCGCGCGAAGCCGGGTCAGGCGCAATATAATTTATTACTGAATGATAACGGCGGGGCGGTCGACGACATCGTCATCTATCCGCTCAAGCCCGGCGCCATTTTTATTTGCGTCAACGCGTCGAACACGGACAAAGACTTCGATTGGATTCGCGGCCACGCGCCCGCCGATGTGCCGGTCGAGAATACCAGCGCGCGCTACGCGCAGCTCGCGCTGCAGGGGCCGGCGGCGCAAAAAATTCTTCAGGCGCTGACCCCCACGCCGCTCAAAGACGTCAAGTCGTTCTATTTCTTCTTCGGCGACGTCGCCGGGGTGCGCTCGCTGGTCGCGCGCACGGGATATACCGGCGAAGACGGCTTCGAGCTGTTTTGCGAGGCCGAAGACGCGGAGAAGTTGTGGAACGCGCTGCTCGACGCAGGCGCCGCCGACGGCCTCAAGCCCGCGGGCCTCGGCGCGCGCGACACGCTCAGGCTCGAGCGGGCTTTGCCGCTTTACGGCCACGAGCTCGACGACAAGACGACGCCGCTCGAGGCGGGACTCGATTGGGTCGTGAAATTCGCCAAGGCGGAATTTCTCGGGCGCGACGTGCTGCTGGGGCAAAAAGCCACGGGCGTCGCGCGAAAGCTCGTCGGCCTCGAGATGGTCGATCCCGGCATCGCCCGCGGCCATTATCCCGTCTTCGCGGGTGGAAAGCGCACCGGCGAGGTGACGAGCGGCACCAAATCGCCGACGCTCGGCAAGGCGATCGCCATGGCCTACGTGCAGAGCGAGCATGCGGCCCCCGGCACGGAAGTCGAGGTCGAGATCCGCGAGCGGCGCGCCCGGGGTCGCGTCGTGCCGCTGCCGTTCTATCGCCGGCCGCAATAAAAAGTTTCGGAGTCAAGTTTTCCGTCAAGAAAACCCGAAAAGGGCTTGACTTATTTTTACCTGAATCATACTTGAAACCAGAAACCGGTAACTAGACCGTAACAAATCCATCCAGGAGGGTCAGATGGAGTTCCCCGACGGACTGAAATATTCGAAAGAGCACGAATGGGTGCTGGTCGAGGACAAGGTCGCGATCATCGGCATCACCGAATTCGCGCAGCACGAGCTGGGCGACGTGGTCTATGTCGAGCTGCCGGAAGTCGGCGAGAAAATCGTCAAGGACGATCCGTTCGGCGCCGTCGAATCGGTGAAAGCCGTATCCGACGTGTTCGCGCCGGTGTCGGGCGCCGTGCTCGAGGTCAACGACGTGCTGCCGGAAAACCCGGAGACGATCAACGACGACCCTTACGGCGACGGCTGGATGATCAAGGTCCAGATGACCGATATGGACGACCTCAAGGATCTCATGAACGCCGAGGAATACGCGGAGTACATCGAGCAGCAGAAAGAAGAAGACGAAGAGGACGAGGACGAAAACGGAGACGAGGAAGAAGAAGATGACGAAGACGAGGACGAGAAATAGGTCCTCTGCATGCGCTACACCCCGCACACCCCCGCGGACAAAGAGCGGATGCTCCGGACCATCGGCGTCTCCGCGTTCGAGGATCTGATCCGGCACATTCCCGCCGAGCTTAGACAAAACGCCAAAATCTCACTGCCGCCGGGCCTGACCGAAGTCGCCGTCAAGCGCCGCATGGCGGCGCTCGCCCGACAAAACGCCTCGGCGCAGGACTGGAGCTTCTTCCTCGGCGGCGGCATCTATCATCACGCCATACCGAGCGCGGTCGACGCGATCATATCGCGCGCCGAGTTCGCCACGTCGTACACGCCGTACCAGCCCGAAGTCAGCCAGGGCACGCTGCAGGCGATGTACGAGTTCCAGACGCTCATCTGCCAGCTGACCGGCATGGAAGTCGCGAACGCCGGCGTCTACGACGGGGCGTCGGCGACGGCCGAGGCGGTGCTGATGGCGCGCCGGATTCAGGACGAGCGGCATCGCGTGCTCGTCTCTTGCGCGCTGCACCCCCAATACCGGCAGGTCATCGCCACCTTCGTGCGCAACCTGGTCGACGTCGAGCTGGTCGAGATTCCGTTCACGGAGAGCGGCGCGACCGACGCGGAAGCGCTCGCGCGCGCCCTCGACGACCGGACGATGTGCGTCGTCGTCGGATATCCCAACTTTTTCGGGGTCGTCGAGGAACTTGCGCCGCTGCGGAGCGCCTGCGACCGCCACGGCGCGCTGCTCGCGACGGTGACCACCGAGCCGCTGTCGCTCGCGCTGTTGCAGCCGCCGGGCGCCTGGGGCGCCGACATCGCCGTCGGCGAGGGGCAGAGCCTCGGCGTGCCGATGTCGCTGGGCGGTCCGGGATACGGCTTTTTCGCCACGCAAAAGAAATTCGTGCGCAGCCTGCCGGGGCGGCTCGTCGGCGAAACCGTGGACGGCGAGGGGCGGCGCGGCTTCGTGCTCACGCTCTCCACGCGGGAGCAGCACATCCGCCGCGAGAAAGCGACGTCGAACATCTGCACGAGCCAGAGCCTTTGCGTCCTTGCCTCGACGGTTTTCATGTCGCTGCTCGGCAAGCAGGGCATGCGGCACTTGGCCGAGGTGAACGCGCGCCGCGCGCACCGCGTGCGCGAGCGGCTGGTCAAAGAAGCCGGTCTCGCGCCCGCGTTCACGGGGCCGTTCTTCAACGAGTTCGCGGTGAACGCCGGCGGCCTCGCTGAACGGCGCGGCCGTTTCTTTGAGAAGCGCATCGTCCCGGGCATCGAGCTGTCGCGGTGGTATCCCGAGATGCGCGACGCTTTGCTCGTGTGCGTCACCGAGATGAACGAAGAAGAGGAGATCGACGAGCTTGTCGGAACCTTCGCAGCGCGGTAACGGCCGCGGTCCACAAGCGCTGATTTTCGAGAGCGGCTCGCCCGGCCGCAGCGCATTCTTTTGGCCCGAGGAAAAAGGGTCGAGCGAAATTCCCCAAGCGCTGTTGCGCCCAGAGATCGCCGGCTTTCCCGAGATGGGCGAGCTGGAGGTGCTGCGCCATTTCACGCGTCTTTCGAACCTCAATTTCTCGATCGAGAGCCAGTTTTATCCGCTCGGCTCGTGCACGATGAAGTACAATCCCAAGGTCAACGAGGTCGCCGCCCGGCTGCCGGGCTTCGCGCTGCTCCATCCGCTGCTTCCGCCGGAATTGATTCCCGGGGCGCTCGAGCTGCTCGCCGAGCTCGAAACGATGCTCGCCGAGATCGCCGGAATGGACGCGGTGACGCTCCAGCCCGCGGCCGGCGCGCAGGGCGAGCTCACCGGACTGATGGTCATCCGCGCGTTTCTCACCGAGCGGGGAAATCCGCGGAAAAAGATTCTGGTCCCCGATACCGCGCACGGCACCAACCCGGCGAGCTCCACGCTCTGCGGCTACGGCGTCGTGCAGATCCCGTCGAACAAGCAGGGCATCATCGAGCCCGAGGCGGTCGAGCGCGCGATGTCGGAAGACGTCGCCGCGCTGATGATCACCAACCCGAACACGCTGGGCGTCTTCGAGCGCCACATCCAGGCGATCGCCGACGCGGTGCACCGCCGCGGCGGGCTCGTGTATCTCGACGGCGCGAATTTGAACGCGCTCATGGGCATCGCCAAGCCCGGCCATATGGGCGTGGACGTGCTCCACATCAACCTGCACAAGACGTTCTCGACGCCGCACGGCGGCGGCGGCCCGGGCGCCGGACCGGTCGGCGTCAAAGCGCATCTGAAGGATTACCTGCCAACGCCGCGCATCGTTAAGAACGGCGCGCGCTGCGAGGTGCGCGAGGATTTCCCGAAGTCCGTCGGGCGCGTGCGCTCGTTCTTCGGCAACTTCGGCATCCTCGTGCGCGCCTACACGTACATGATTTCGCTCGGCTCGGACGGCCTCGAAGAGGCGAGCCGCATGGCGGTGCTGAACGCGAACTACCTGCGCAAGCGGCTCGAGAATACGTACTTCCTGCCTTCCCCCGAGCCGTCGATGCACGAATGCGTCTTTACGGACAAGAACCAGCAGAAGGGCGGCGTCACGACGCTCGACATCGCCAAGCGCCTGCTGGACTACGGGTTTCACCCGCCGACGATTTATTTCCCTCTCGTCGTCTCCGGCGCGCTTATGATCGAGCCGACCGAGACCGAGACGCGCGAGACGCTCGACGGCTTCGCGGAGGCGATGCTCGCCATCGCGCGCGAGGCGAAGGAAGAGCCCGCCGTCGTCAAGTCCGCTCCGCACACGACGCCCGTCGGCCGCCTCGATGAGGCGCGCGCCGCCCGCCGCCCGGTGCTCCGCTGGGAACCGGGCGGAACCGATTGAGATTTGACGTTATTTTTTGTTGATGCTATAGACTCCTTGCAATGATTATCGCATTGAAAGGAGAAACCTGATTTCCATGACTCTCCATCAACTGAAAGTTTTTACGACCGTCGCCAAGATCAAGAGCTTCACGCAGGCCGCCGAGCGCCTGGGCGTGCGCCAGCCGTCCGTTTCGCTCGTGATCAAGGACCTCGAGCAGGACCTCGAGGTGCGGCTCTTCGAAAAATTGGGACACAAGATCAACCTGACCGCGGCGGGCGAAATACTGCTGCAGGACGCCGAAGACATTCTCGCCAAGGCCGAGGGCCTGAAAGAGAGAATGGACGAGCTGAAGGGCCTCAAAAGGGGCCGCCTCGCCGTCGGCGGCGCGCCGGTTCCAGCCTCTTCGTTTTTTCCTTTCGTCGCCGAGCAGTTCAAGCGGGAGTTCTCCTGGGTCGAGACGACGCTGCGCATCGACACGAGCCTCAGCCTCGAGAAGAGCCTCCTCGACGGCGAGCTCGATCTCGCGATCCTCGGCCGCGCTCCGAGATCGCCGCTCATCGTCGGCGAGATCTGCCATCAGGAGGACGTCGTCGCGATCGCCTCGCCGCGCCATCCGCTGGCGAACAAGGGGCCGGTGCCGCTCGCGCGCATCGCGCGCGAGTCGATCATCACCGAGGAAAAAGGGGGCATTCTCCGCGACATGCTCGACGAGCGCTTCGCTAAGCTGGGCGTGCCTTTTACGCCGCACATGGAGCTGAGTCCGCGCATCGGCTCGCGCGACGCGATCCGCAGCGCCGTAGCCGGCGGCCTCGGCATCGGCTTTACGACCAGATGCCACGTCGTCTCGGACATCGCGGCGGGGCACCTAAAGATTCTCAAGGTGCCGGATTTGAAGCTCCGGCGCAGCAGCTACATCGCCGTGCACAAGAGCCGGCAAAAGACGCCGCTCGTTCAGGCGTTCGTGAGGGTGCTGAAAAAATACAAGGGCAAAAACGCGGCGAACTGAGAGCGCCTCGAATTACCGCGGCGCGAAGCTGAAAGAAAGGGTATTTTTCTCGTAAATGAAGGTAACGTCGATCGGCCGCTTGCCGAACGTTCGCGGCGCGCGGCCGAAGTTCGGCGCCGCCGCGGCGACGACGCGCAGCGCTTCCTGATCCAGCATGTCGTAGCCTGACGTCCGCGTGATGTAAAGCTCGTCGAGCTCGCCGCTGTCGGTCTGCGTAAACCGCACGACGAGCTTCCCGTCGATTCCGAAAGGCCTCACAGCGGATCTTGCGATCGTCGGATCCGCCCAAGCCAGATCCAAGGCGTGCTTGACGCGCTTTAAATAATCCGAATAACGCGGGTCGCGGCTGTCGAGGCGTATCGGCGCCTGTTCCTCCGCGGCTTTGCCCTGAATTCTGAAGCCGGGTGGCAGAAGCTCATTGAGCGTGGGCATCTGCTCGATGACGGCTCGACCGTTCTGAGCGGTCTCCACGCGGGGACTTTTTGTTTCCTCCTCGTCGCGATTTGTCTCACTCAGAGGCGGCTCGGTCTTTGTGATTTTTTTAGGCGCCGCTTCGATACCCGAACGATCGACTTTCGCCGACTTTCCCGGAGGCAATTCCGCCCGCTCGATTTTTTCGTTACGCGTGGTTTCCCGCGGCGCTTTCGCCGCCGGCGGTGCGCTGCGCGCCGGGGCGGATTTCTGTACGGCCGGCGGCGGGGCTTTCTCCGGCGCGGCGAAAATCTCGATGGGAATCTGTTCGATCGCGGGCGGCCGGAGCGCGCGCCCGTACCACGAGAACATCAGCAGCAGATGCAGAGCGGTCGAGACTAAAAGGAACGGAAAGAGCGTATTTCGCACAGCGCTCACCTGGTTATTTTAACCCGGAGCGGGAGGACAGGGCAAACGGCGGCCGCCGCTTTGTCTATGCGTTCGCGGCGCTCGCCGGCAGCGCGTCGACAACGCCGATCATGCTGTCGCGCGTGACGAGCCTTGCGAGCTGCGCCTCGCTCATGCCTTCGGTGCCGCGCGGGCGCAGCGGCAGCACGAGATAGCGTATATCGGCGGTGCTGTCGTGCACGCGGACTTCGACGTCGGGTCCCACGGCCTGGCCGAACTCGCGCATCACGCCGCGCGGGTCGTTGACCGCGCGCGAGCGGTAGTTGAGGCTCTTGTACCAGTCCGGCGGCCGGCCGAGGATCGGCCGCGGATAACAGGAGCAGAGCGTGCACACGACCATGTGGCGGAGTTTTTCGGTGTTCTCCAGAACGACGAATTCGTTCAGGCTGGTTGCGTCGATGCCCAGCTCGGCGCACGCGGCTTTGGGATCTTCGATGAGCCGCGCCTTGAACGCGGGATCGACCCACGCGCGCGCGACGATGCGCGCGCCGTTCGCGGGCGAGCGCTGCTCCTGATAATCGATCTGCTCCTGGATGTCTTTCTGCGTGAGGACCTTTTTCTCCAGCAGCAGGTCGCGGATGGCATAGATGCGCCGCGCGTAGTGGCCGAGCTCGTGGCGCGGGTGTTCGTGGCCGTGCTCCTGAGATTTGTCGTGCGTATCGCTCATGTCCGGTTTTCCTTTCACGCGGGCTCGAGCCAGTGCTCGTAAATATCGATGAAGAGCTTGTCTTTCGCGGCTTCGTATCGGTCCCACACCTGCGACTGCTCGAAGCCGACGAGGTAGAGCGGCCGCTTCGGCAGGCCGTCGCCGCCGTAGGCGAGCGACTCGGGGTTGCGGAATTCGCCGTAGACCCGCTCGATCCAGCCGCGCTTGCCGCGCACGTACCACGGCGTGCGGATGTGGCCGGGCCGGTCTTCCATCTTGACCAGCACGCGGTCGCCCGGCTTGAACCTCGCGCTCACGGCTCGCCCCATTTTTTGGCAAACTCGTCGACCTTCCGGTCGATCTCTTCCTTGGTGAGAATTTTTTTCTCGATCAGGATCGACTCCATGCTCGCGATCCAGCGCTCGTAATACTTGAGCGAGCGGTAGAGCTCCGAATCCATCTCCTCGCGCGCGCGACGGAGCTCGTCGGTGCGCTTGACGCCGACGGCGCCGAGCGCCTGATTGACCGCGTCGGCGAGGATCTCCCAGTCTTCGAGCGCATGGTCTTTCCGCTCGATCGGTCCCGAGTCGCGCTCGGTGCCGCCGATATCGTGATGTCCTCTGGGCATTTCGTTTCCTTTCCTAGCCGCTCAGCCCCAAGAGCTTCGCCGCGTTGCCGCCGAGAATCTTCTTTTTATCTTCCTCCGGCAGCGCCAGATCGTTGACGACCTTAACCGAGCGCTTGAGCGGCATTGGCACCGGCGGGAAGTCGCTGCCGAAGACGACGTGGTCGACGCCGACGGTCTCGACCGTGCAGAACACCGCGGGCGTATGCAGGCTCACCGTGTCCATGTAGAGCTGCTTAATGTATTCCGCCGGGTGCTTGGTGAGCGCGTCGGACTCCCACGGGCCGAAGCTCATGTCCTTGCGCATCTCGTAGCCCATGCCGATGCGCCCCGGCAGCAGCGGCAACGCGCCGCCCACGTGCGCGGCGACGATCTTCAAATTGGGAAATTTTTCCAGCCCGCCGGTGAGAATGAAACGCGTGAGCGAGAGCGTCGTGTCGAAGGGGCGCCCGAGCAGCTCGGGCAGGCGGAAGATTTCCATCTTTTCGTTGCCGATCGTGACGCGCGGCGGGTGGACGAAGAGCGGCACGTCCAGCTCCGTCACCAGCTCGAAAAACGGCGTCGCGCGCGGCGAATCGAGGTATTCGCCTTCGACGCTGGAGTTCACCATGATGCCCTTGAGGCCGTACTCGCGCACCGCGCGCTCGGTCTCCTTCAGCATGCGCTCGTCGCCGAACGCCACGGAAGAGGCGAGGCCGAGCAGCCGGCCGGGATGTTTGTTGGTCGCCTCCGCGGCGAATTCGTTGAACTGCTTGACGACTTCGAGCGCGTTCGCGCGCTCGGGCGTGCGGATCCAGTTGTTGCCGAACACCGTGAGATTGACGCCGGCCTCGTCCTGCTCGTTCAGCAGGCGCGGGATGTCGAAGATCGCGGGCGGCGATTTCGCGTTGTGCCAGCTCTGCGGGACGAGATGGGAATGGCAGTCGATGATCATGAATGAATGCTTCCTTCTTCGCTAAAAATATGCGCTTGGGTACACTAATGTCAATTGTCCGCGTGCGTGTAAAGTGGGTGCGCCTATGCTAGAGATTTTTTCATGCCGCTCTCCGCAATGGAAATCCAGCGCCTGATGCGCGGCGCGCTGGGCGAGATCAATGCCGATCTCATCGTCACCGGCGGCAAGCTCGTCAACGTCTACTCGGGCGAGATTCTCGACGGCATGGAAATCGCCGTGCTCGACGGGCGCGTGGTGCACGTCGGGCCGAGCGCGGCGCACGCGCGCGGCGACAATACGGAAATTCTTGATGCCTCGGGCTTATATATCTCGCCCGGCTTCATCGACGGGCACACGCACATCGGCCACTACTGCCGGCCTTTCGAATATCTCCAGGCGTATCTGCCGCACGGCACGACCGGGCTCGTCGCGTCCTGCGACGAGCAGGCGACCGTCTTCGGCTTCCGCGGCGTAAAACTTTTTCTCGACGAAGTCGCGGCGCATCCGCTGCGCGTCTACACGGTGCTGTCGATGGTCGCGCCGCAGGACCCGCTCCTTTGCAGCACGAAATCGCTCACGCAGGCCGAAGTCGCCGAAGCGCTCGACGATCCGCGCGTCATCGGCCTCGGCGAGATCGTCTCGTGGCTGCGGCTGCTCCAGGGCGACGGCGAGCTGCTCGAGCGCATCGCGCTGGCGCGGCGGCGCGGGAAAATCATCCACGGCCACACCGCCGGCGCGCGCGACCAGAAGCTCTCGGCGCTCGCCGCGGCCGGCGTCTCGTCGTGCCACGAGCCGATCAACGAGGCCGAGGCGCTCCAGCGGCTGCGCTCGGGCTACTGGACGATGCTGCGCGAAGGCTCGTTCCGGCGCGACCTCGAAGCGACGCTCAGGCCGATCGTCGCGCGCGGTCTCAGCACGCAGCGGCTCATCCTTGTGACCGACGGCATGTCGCCCGACGACGTGCTCACGGACGGCCACATGGATTTCGTCGTGCGCCGCGCGATCGAGATCGGCCTGCCGCCGCTGCAGGCGATTCGAGCCGCGACGTTGAATCCAGCGGTGTATTCGGGACTGGAGATGGAGATCGGCGGCATCGCGCCCGGCCGGCGCGCGGATTTCGCGCTGCTCGAAGATTTACAGAGCGTGCGCGTCCGCGCGACGCTTGTCGATGGCAAAGTCGTGGCGCAGGACGGCGCGTCGCTCGTCGACGCGAAGCCGATCGCCTGGCCAAAAGATACGTTTCACTCGCTCAGCATCGCGCCGGGCGTGCAGCCCGCCGCGTTCCGCATTGCTTGCTCGTCCGGGCGCGCGAAGGCGCGCGTCATGCAGCTCGTCGGCCAGACGATCACGGCCGAGGGCGTCGTCGAGTTCGGCGCGCGCGACGGCGCGCTGCAAGCAAATGCCGCCGAAGACATCATGAAGATCGCCGTTTTCGAGCGGCACAAGCCGGGCGGCGGCGTGGCGCTCGGTTTCCTCCAGGGCTTCGGCGCGCGCGTCGGCGCCGTCGGCGCGACGACGAATCTCGACGAGAATACGCTGATGGTGGCGGGCTACAGCGACGAAGATATGGCGCGCTGCGCCAATTCGCTGATCGAATCCGGGGGAGGGATCGCCGTCGTGGACCGCAGCGAGATTTTGGAGAAGATGGAGTTTCCCGTCGGAGGGATTTTTTCGCCCGGGCCGTGGAGCGAGATCGGGCGAAGGCTCGACCGCGTTCACCGCCGGCTGCGCGAGCGCGGCTCGCCTTTTCCGAAGCCGCTTTATGCGCTCGCTTTTCTAACCTTTGTGACGCTGCCCGCGCTGAGGATCACCGCGCGCGGCTTGGTGAACGCGAAGGAGAGGAAGATCGTTCCCTTACTGATCTAGCGCCGTCTCGTCGACTTTCCGCGCGGCCGGCTCCTGCCGGAGCAGCGGCAGGACCTTGCCTTCTTTTTCTTTTCGCATCGCGCAGTGGCCTTCGAGAATCGCGCCGTCGCCGATGACGAGCGCCTGCGTCGTGACGTCGCCGACGACGACGGCCGGCGGCTGCAGATCGATTTTCTTGTCGGCCTGGATATCGGCGGTGACCTTGCCGCGGACGACAACGGAGGTGGCGTTGATCTTTCCCTTGATGATCGCGTTCTCGCCTATCGTGAGCGTGCCGTGGACCGAAATTTCGCCGTCGATTTCACCTTCGATGGTAGTCGGCCCCTCGAAGACCAGCCGGCCGCTCGCCTTGCTGCCCGGTCCGAGATATGCGCCCGAATCGGCCCCGCGCGCGGCGGCCGCTCTGCTGTTTTCCGACATAAGGCACCCCCTGCGATTTCGCCCCGTATAATCCAGGTCGAGCCGATTGTCCAGAGGCGCGAAATGGGCCGTTTTCGGCCCGCGCGTGCGTCGCGTTCGACGCCGGCGGTTCACAGGGCCTGCTTTCGTTGACAAGGTAGGGCGCTTCTGTCACAAGATTCCGATATGGCGCTGAAAGATTTGCGGGATTTTATTCGCGTCCTTGAATCGCACGGCGAGCTCCAGCGCGTCCGCGAAGAGGTCGACTGGAATCTCGAGATGGGCGCGATCATCCGGCATTGCTACGACATCGGCGCGCCGGCGGCGCTGTTCGAGAAGATCAAAGATCATCCGAAGGGCTTCCGCGCGCTCGGCGCATCGCTCGGACCGAGCCGCCAGCCCGGCCATTCCCTGTACGCGCGGATCGCGCTCGCGTTCGGCCTCGCGCCGGACGCCGCGCCGCAGGCAATCATGAATTATTATCTCGAGCACAAGGAAAAGCCGATCAAGCCCGTGACGGTGAAGACCGGCCCGTGCAAAGAAAATATTCGATTAGGAATGGACGTCGATCTGTTGAACTTTCCCGCGCCGCTCATCCACGGCGGCGACGGCGGTCGCTACGTCGGCACCTGGCACACGGTCGTCACGAAAGATCCCGAAAGCTCGTGGGTCAACTGGGGCATGTACCGTCTGATGATCCACGACCGCAATACGATGGGCTGTCTTTTCCCGCTCCAGCAGCACATCGGCCAGATGTATCAGAAGTACGAGGCGATGAATAAGCCGATGCCGGCCGCCGTCGCGATCGGCGCGCAGCCGCTTGCGCCGATCGTGAGCTGCGTTCAGCTTCCGCCCTACGTCAACGAAGTCGACATCGCCGGCGGTCTCGCGCGCGCGCCGATCGAGCTCGTGAAATGCGAGACGCTCGATCTCGAAGTCCCGGCGGGCGCCGAGATCATCCTCGAAGGCGAGGTGCTGCCGCACGAGCGGAAGAACGAGGGGCCTTTCGGCGAATATATGGGCTACGAGGCGGGAAAATCCTCGCCCAAGCCGATCTTCAAGGTCAATGCGATCACGCACCGGAACGATCCGATTCTCACGTTCTCCAACATGGGCATGCCCGTCCACGAATCGCAGATCGTCACCGCGTTCATCAAAGGCGCGGAAGTTTATTCGGAGCTAAAGAGGCTCGGCCTCCCCGTCAAGGGCGTTTACTACCCGCCGTTCGCCGTCGGCCATCTCGCGGTCGTGTCGACCGAGGTGCCGTTCATCAATTTCGCGCGCCGCGTCGCGCACGCCGTGTGGGCGACCAAGCCGGGGCTTTTCACCTATTACATCGTGATTGTGGACAGCGACGTCGATCCGACGAATACCGACGAGGTGCTGCACGCGATCGCGACCAAATGCCATCCGGTGAACGGCATTCACCCCGTCGATCATATTCCCGGCTTTCCCGTGCTGCTGCCGTTCCTGCCCCCGAAGGAGCGCCTGCTCGGCGACGCGGCGGGAGTGATTTTCGACTGCACCTGGCCGAAGGACTGGCCCGCGGAGTCGATACCGATCAAAGCGAGCTTTGAAAATCTCTGGCCGGAAGATGTGCGCGCGCGCGTGCTGAGCAAGTGGGAAGCGTACGGCTTCAAATCGACGGACGCCGCGCCGAGCGATCGCGCCAAAGCGCGCGCCGGGCGAAAATAGCGCCGCCGCAGCGCGTCCTAAGCTTCTTTAGACGACGCCTGAGTGTAAAGTTTTTGGAGTTTTTCGAGCATCGCGGCCTGGGAAAATTCCCGCTCGACGCGCTCGCGCGCGGCGCTCCCCATCGCGGTCCTGGCGTCCGCATCATCTAAGAGTCTTTCCAGCGCCCGAGTCAGCGCATCGACATCCCCGCACGGAAATAGGAGTCCTGTCTCGCCGTCGGCCATAGTTGCGGGAATCCCGCCGACAGCGGCGGCGGCGACGGGCTTCCGCGCCGCCATCGCCTCGAGCACCGTGAACGGCTGCGCCTCGTAACGCGAAGGCATCGCAATGACATCGATCGCGTGCATCAGCCGTCGCGCGTCGGCGCGGTAGCCGACGAAGCGGACGACATCGCCCACGCCTTCGTTTTCGGCGAGTTCTTTGAGCTCGCGTTCATGCGGTCCGGAGCCGATGAGCACGACGCGAAGCGCCGGCCAGCGCGGGCGCAGGTGCGCCGCCGCGCGAATCAATAAGTCTGTGCCCTTCTCGTACTCCAGCCTGCCGACGGCGCCGATCACGAGGGCCGCTTCCCCGACGCCGAGCTCGCGTCGGATACCGGCTGCATCGCCGGCCGCGTCGAACTCGGCCGCGTCGACGCCGTTCGCGATCACGGCGATTTTCTCCGGCGCGACATTCTTCTTCTCGACAAGATCGTCCTTGACCGTACCGCACACCGCGATGATGCGATCGAGCGTGTCGAGGACGAGCGCCTCGAAAAACCTTTGCAGCGCAGGGCGGCCGAAGATCGCGTTGTGCACCGTCAAAATTCTTGTTGGAACTCCCGCCGCACGGCTGGCGAGAATCGCGGGGTAAACCGCGCTGAGTCTCCCGGCATGGAAGTGAACGATGTCCGGATGCTCCGCGCGCAGCGCCGCGCGCGCGGCCAGGAACGGCCGCCAGCTGCCCATCGCGGGCCGCACGAAGCCGGGGTCTTTTCTCGGATAGGCCAAAATCTCCCGCGGCGAGATCCCTCGCTCCCGGAGCGCCGCGCAAAATGTCTTGCTGCGGGGGTCGCAGAAAACGGCGAGTTCATGCCGCTCGCGCATGTAATCGATAAGCGCGAGCGCATGGCGCGCCATGCCGCCTTCGGAATTCGGCGCCATGTAATAAGCGATGCGCAGACGACGCGCCATCTTAGGCGAACCAGCGCGAGAGCTTGAACGCGAAGATCGCGGGCGGATCGTCGAACACGCCGAGGCGCTTGACGGCGAAACGATCGGTGCCGCCCACGTTGACCCCTCGAATCGTGCTCACCGCGGCGTCGTAGCCGGCGGCCTGGGTGAGTTCTTCGGTCGCGTGGTTGAAATGCTGCGGTCCGCCGAACGGATAAGCCAGAAATCTGACTCGCCGGTTCAGTATCGATTCGAGCGTCTTTTTGGAGGCGGTCAGCTCTTCGGCGGCATCCGTGGGGCTTACCGACGAAAGGGCGGGGTGCGTCACGGTGTGGCTGCCGATCTCTATGCCGGCGTCGGACATTTTTTTAAGCTGCTCCGTCGTCAATGTCGGCGCCTCCTCCGCCGGATCGCTATCGGCTTCAACCCCGAGGTCGTGCGCGATCCCGGCGAGCATGCGCTCGCGCTCGCTCGGCGCTGCGGCGATCAGCGCCGGTTCGAGCGCATCGACGGCGCGGCGACGGTTTCGTTTGCTCGTGAGATTGAACGCGGCCCGGCCTAGCGGCGAGTCAGTCCAGTTGAGCCGAAGCTCGCGGGCTTGGGTCTGTTTGAACAAGAAGCGGAGTCGGTACGGCCACAGCGAGATTCCGTCCGTCAGCGGCTGCGTTGCGACGAACACCGCGGCGGGCGCGCCGTATTTTTTCAGCAGCGGAAAGGCGGCCTCGTAGTTGTCGCGGAAGCCGTCGTCGAAAGTTATCGCGATCGTATTATTCGGGATCGGCGCGCCGCCGCGCAGCTTGGCGACGGCGTCGTCCAGCGATATTAGGTTGAAATTGCGCGCGAGGTATTCAAGCTGCCGGGCGAAATTTTTCTCCGACACGGCGATGCCGGGGCCGAGAAAATCCGATCCGCCGATGCTGTGATACATCAAAATCGCGATGCCGGGAATTTCTCCGCGCTTTGCAACGCCGTACGCATGCAGAGCGCCGGTGTAATACGCCGCCTTGAGCGCGAGGCGCCGCGCCGCCATGCCCCCTCGCGTTTTTGCCGGCACGAGGAATTTTTTCATCATGAATGCCGCCCGCGCCGCAGCAGCTCGAAGAAGAATATTTTCATGACGAACCACGGCTCCACCAGATAGCGCCGCCATAAACGCACAGGGTCCGAGGACAGGCGAAAAAGCCACTCGATGCCGACGCGCCCCATCCAGCGCGGCGGCGTCGGCGTTTCACCGGCGACGTAATCCATCAACCCGCCGACATTGAAAATCGCGCTCGCGTCGAGAGCCCCGCGATTTTCGTAGATCCAGCGCTCCTGCCGCGGCATGCCCATGCCGACGAGAAGCAAATCCGGTGCGAAGCGGTTGATCGTCTCTACGACGGCGCGGTTCTCCGCGCTTTCACGCTGCGCGTCGAAATAGCCGTGCGCCGTTTCCAGAGAAAGTCCCGGGAATTCCGTCTTCAAAATCGCCGCGCCTTTTTCCGCGACGCCGGGGCGCGACCCGAGGAAGAAAACACGCCAGCTCTTCTGTTGCGCGTGCGCCAGCAGCGGCCGGATCCAATCCAAATGCGTGAGCCGCTGAGCGCGATCGATCTTTAATCCGAGGAGCTTCCCGAAAAAAACCAGACTCATGCCGTCGACATGCGTCCACGTGGAACGCCCATAGAATTCGCGCACAGCGGCGTCGCGATGAAACATATAAATGCTGTGGAGATTATGATTCGAAATTACCGAGCACCGCTTCTGTTCGACCGCTTCGATAATGACCTCTCTCAAATCGTCCCACGTGAGCGGATGAACCGTCACGCCAAGGAGACGGAGCGGCGCGACCGCCGGCGTGGAATCGCTCGCGCGCATAGGTAAGCCGCCCGGCATCAGCGGCGACCTTTCAAAGATGCTTTGTCCCCGTCTTTGACGGTGCATGCCTGTCGCCCCCGCGCGCGCCAGAAAGCTGGAAGCAAAGTAAATAGGGCGGCCCGCTCGCGAAGAAGCAATCCCAAAAAGCGAAAATACAGCCTTGGATCGCGCAGCATCCAGGGGCTTAGCACGAGCGCTTGCTTCGCCGTCGAGCCGATCCCCAAGCGCCAAGCGACCGCCGTAGGGAAGCTGCGGCCCCAGTGGCGCCGAAAGAACTCCGGCTGTCGACGGTAGAGACGAAATAGCCCTTCGAGCTGCTCTTCCCACAAATATCCGTCTGAAAAGATTCGCGGACGCGGGGGATGAACGATGGTCGCCTGCGGCCAGAACACGATGGGTCCTTGCTGCAGGACGGCGGCGGCTAATTGGGTGTCCTCGCCATAGGCGGATTGTTCGTCGAAGCCGTTTGCCGCGACGAGCGCCTGCCTGCGATACGCTATGTTACAGGCGCGGTAATTGGAATTTCGCCGAACCGCCGTGATTTGATGGGTCAAAGGTGTGACTCGATCACGCTCGGTAACGGTTTTTCCGTACAATCCGAGCGCGCCGGGCCGTTCGCCGAATCCGCGCGCCAGTTCCGATATCCAATCGTGATCGGCTATACAATCGTCGTCGGTGAACGCGATGATCTCGCCTGTGCCGTGGCGCCAGCCGCGATTACGAGCGGCGCTGGCGCCGGCATGCGATATTTGAAGCGGCTCGATTCGACGATCGCGAAGGGCCCATTCGCCGAGCGCCGCCCACGTTGCGTCGGACGACCCGTCGTCGACGACGATGATGCGGTAGCGATCGGCAGCGTAGCTCTGGTGGACAAGCGATGCGATCAATCGATCGAGCATCGCGTGGCGATTATAGGTCGGCACAACGACATCGATCAACGGCACGGTCATACAATCGGCCTGCAAGGGGCTTCCTCGCCGACTTCGATGCCGTCGTGAAAGGATGCCATCGCCATTTTTATGAGCTTCTCCTGATTCGCGAAATCCAGCGTCTGTTTCAGAAAATTCCGTTTCGCGAGAAAGATGCCGATCGCGTGCGCCGAGCATGGATAGGCGAGCAAAACGACGCCGGGAAGGCCGGCGAGGCGCCGCGCGTGCTCGGCGTCCCGTTTGAACCCGGCGCAATAGTGAAGATAATATTTCGTTTTTCCATTGGACGTTTCCAAACGCGGGACGACATCCAAAGCTTCTGCCTTTGCGCGGCGCGAAAAGAGCAGGCGCAGATGCGAGCGCTTGTAGCGGCTCTTGCGAATGGCGGCGAGGCTTGTGTCGACGAACGTCTGGGGCGCGAACGCATGGACGTAGTCCGCGGCGAGCGCGTGGCCGGCGGCAATAGCCACCAAGCCGCCGCTGGAGGTGCCAACGCACATGACTTTTTGCGGCCGCAGCGCGGCGATTGCGTTTTCGAGATAGGCGATCAAAGCGGGAAAATCGGGCCGCTGCGCGTCGATGCCGTGCTGGTACCAGAGACGGTACTTGTCGCGCAGCAGAATCCGGCTGTATCCCAGCGATTTCGTCGTGTCGAAGAATTCATAGACCCGGAGGAAGAGCCGGTCGTCGAGGCCGGTAAACGCGATGATCAATCCTTCGTCGTTTTTCCCGCGCTCGACGAGCGCCGGCTCGCGCGCAACTCTAAGATCGTCGATGGTGAGTCTATGTCCCGCGAGAGATCGAAAAATCGCTATACCGCGGTCTCGGTAGAAGCTTAGCTTCGCTCGCAGACGGCTCGAGGAAAGCTCCATGAATTCACCAGCCGTTATCAAGCGTCGCGTTAATTTGCAAATCGGCGCGATTCTTGTAACGTTGTCTGAAATTCTCGCAGCGCGATCTCATGAACGTCTATTCCGTCGTCGTCGAAGCCGCGACGCAATGGCCTGAAACAATCGTCATCGCCGACGGCGATCGCAGCCTCCGCTACGGCGAGCTCCACGCGGCCGTCGAAGCCGTCGCGGCCGAATTTCAGTCGGCCGGCGTGAAGCCCGGGGATAAACTGGGCCTACTTTTTCCCAACTGCGCGGAATTCGTCGTCGCTTTTTTCGCCGCGCATCGATTGCGGGCGATCGCCGTGCCCATGCCGGCGGCGCTCAGCGGCGCCGAGGTTGCGCGCTTGGCCGAGGACATCGAGGTCGATGCCTTCTGCTTCGATGCGAGACTCGAAACGTCGCTGCCGTTGGGCTACGACCGGCGGTCCTTGAGCGCCATCGGCCGCTCCGGCTTGGGCGTTTGCGCTCATCCGGCGACTTCGGCCGCCGAGCGGGAGCGACTGCTGAAGCTCGACCCGGCGATCATTCGCTTCAGCTCCGGCACGACGGCGACGGCGAAAGGCATCGTCATATCCCATCGCACGCTCTTGCAGCGCGTGCGCGCACAGCGCTCCGATCTGCCGATCGCGGATCGCGAGACCGTATTGTGGCTGCAGCCGCTCACGATGAATTTTGTCAGCCCGGTGCTTTTTGTCTCCATGGGGTCGTGCATGATCCTCGCGGGAGCCACCGATACATACTTGTTGGCCGACCTCTTGCGCCGGCACCGCATCGCGCAGGTTTACGCCGCGCCGCTCACATATCGCATGATGGTCACGGAAGAATCGCTGTCCGCGGGCGATTTGCGCGATGTGAAGCATTTCGTCAGCACGAGCGCCGCGCTGCCGCCGTCGACCGCCGAGGCGTTTCGCCGCCGCTTCGGGAGAGAGATCGTTCAATACTACGGCTCCGGCGAATGCGCGCGCGCGAGCTCGAATTGGAACGAGGACATCTCCAAGCGCGGCTCGGTCGGCCGGCCTACGGGCGGCTACGAGTTCAAGCTCGAAGGAGTGCCGGATGAGGCCAGCGGCCCCGAGTCCGTAGGAGAACTCCTGGTGCGCGGGCCGGGGCTTTTCGACGCGTATTATAAGCCGTGGCGGCTGAAGGACGAGGTCCTGGAAAAAGGATGGTTCAGGACCGGCGACCTCGCGCGACGCGACGCCGACGGCTACTACTGGATCGTCGGCCGCACGACGGACATCATCAATGTCGCGGGCGTAAAGGTCCATCCCCAGCGCCTCGAAGAAATTCTCCTTCGACACCCGGCGGTGGAGGAGGCGGTTGTCTACGGCGCGCCTGACGCGCGCTTCGGCGAATCGCCGCGCGCGAAAGTAAAGGTGCGGAGCGGCATGAAAGCGACCGAAAAAGAGATTCTCGACTTCGCCAACGACCGGCTGTCCGTCTTTTTCATGCTGCGCGGCGTCTCGTTCGTGAGCGATATTCCGAAGACGGCGACCGGCAAACCTCGCCGCGGCCGCGTGGAGAATTGAATGGCGGCCTCGACGAGAGATCGGGTCGTGCAAATTCTCCGGCGCATGCTCGGACCCGGCGCGGACCTCGATCGCACGCGTTTGAATCTCGAGTCGCTCAAAATGCTCGAGGTCGTCGTGGCGCTGGAGAACGAGTTTCGGATCGCGATTCCCGAGGACGCGCCGCTGGCGCGCATCACCGCGTCGGTCGACAATATCGTCGGCTATTTGGAAAAACTCGCCCCGCGCGCCTAATGCGCGCCTTTGCCTGACAGCACGGCGACGACGGTGCGCAGCAAAATCTGCGCGTCCAGACGCAGCGACCAATTATCCACGTAGTCGAGGTCGAGGCGCATCCACTCCTCGAAGTCGACGCTGCTTCTGCCGCTCGCCTGCCACAGTCCCGTCATGCCCGGCTTCATCGAGAAGCGGCGCCTGAGCGGCCCTTGAATCGCGGCGCTTTCCGCCAGGGGAAGCGGCCTCGGACCGACCAGGCTCATGTCGCCTTTAAGCACATTGATGAGCTGCGGCAGCTCGTCGAGGCTCGTGCGCCGGAGCCATTTGCCGATCGGCGTGACGCGCGGGTCTTGCGCCAGCTTGAAGACGGGCCCCGACATCTGATTCCGCTCGGTCAACCCCGCCTTGAGGTTCTCCGCGCCGGCGACCATGGTGCGGAATTTATTCATGCAGAAGCGACGGCCGTGCAAGCCGCCGCGCTCCTGCCGGAAAAGCACCGGCCCGCGCGAAGAGAGCTTGACGACCGTCGCGATGAGCATCATCGGTACGGCGAACACGGCGAGCAGGGCCAGCGCGCCGAAAAAGTCGAGCACCGATTTCGCGTAGCGCTGGCCGACGTAGAGCGGCGTCGGCGCGAAGGAAAAGAACGGCATGTCGTAGGAGACTTCCAGGTACGGGCGCGCGAGCGCGGGCCGGTAGAGCTGGGCCAGCACTTTGCCCTCCACGCCCATCTCCTCGCACAATTTCAAATAGTCGCTCACCTCCTCGAGCATCGCCGGCGGCACGACGAAATAAACTTCGTCGACAACCTGCTGATGGAGCAGGTCGGCCAGATTCTCCACACTTCCGTGAATCGGCAGACCGCCGAGCTCTCTTTCGGCCGGCTTGCCGAACGTCAAAACGCCGATGGGCGCGACGCCGTCGCTCGGGTTCTGGCGCATGCGCTCGAGTAGACGCGTGGTCTCCCGGCGCGAGTCCGCTCCGTCTGCGGTTACGACGAGCGCGCGTTGCCCGGTTCTTCCCGTGCGGCGGGAGAGCGCGAGCCAAGCGGTGAAGGCGATGCGTGTAACGGCGAGCATCGCCGTCTCGACGCCGACGAAGAGCACCAGCAGACTGCGGTTGAACGTTTCGAATTTTATGAGAAACAAGAGCAGTGCGAGCGCCAGAAGACCGCCGAGGCCCACGGCCAGTGAAACGCGAATGATCCGCAGCGGGCTTTCCACCTTCGCCTGGTAGGCGCCGTTGATAAAAAGCAGGAACCACCAGATCGGAATCGTCGCGAGAAGGATCCAGAGATAGTGATCGATGGGCCCGAGCGGCCGGAATCCCATGTGAGGAATCAGCCGCCGGAGATAATACGATGCGACGAAGGCGGCGGTCACCGTCAGCGCGTCGATGACAATCAATAGCCGTGGAAAAAGCGCCCGTCGATGCATCTTAGCCGGCGATTACCGTCACAGCGGGCATGCGGTTGTCAATCACGCGGAGGCCGATTTGTGCCGCGATTTACGGTGGACAAACGTCCATGGAATCCGGCTGTAATGACCGGCTGCGCCTGCGCACCGTCGCGCTGCGCGGAGAAAGGATCGGATACGATCGCGGCCGAAGGTCTCGACCGCCAGCGTTTCGACGGTCTTCAGCGCGGACGGACGGAAATCGTCCCATGCGAAGAAGCAGTGGGTTTTTTCGCCTTTGAGTGAGGCAAGCCAAGCTATAAGGCTTAAGTCACCGCGCCTGCGATAGCGCCGAAACGCTGCCACATCGTCCCACAACGAAAGCCAGCGGACATTCCGCCGCGAAGGAGAGGCCGCCGGGGGTCGTATCCCGGCCGCGTCCAGGTAAGCCATGTACGAGAAATCCACTCCGCAATATTCGGCGAGGCTGTGGTGCAGCGCGAGCCTGGCGTTCACCTCGATCAGATAAAACCGGCCGCTCCGTGCGCAGCGCTTGAAACAGACCGCAGAATTTCCGCGATAGCCGATGGCCTTCAAAAAACGCAAGGCGCTTTGAGCCAGCGCGTCGTCCCAGACGGTTTTTACACACGTCCCGATGCCGTCGCCGTCGATCGGCAACGTACGGATCTTCTGCAGCATCAAGCAGCCGAGCGGCTCAGAGTTTTCGTCCAGATAAGAGTAGAAGTCGTACAGCGCGTCGTCGCCGCCCTCGATGTATTCCTGCACGATCAATCTCCGCTCGAAGGCCGTGACTTGAGGGTACAATGTCAGGAAATCTTCGCGCGAGCCGACGACGAGGCGCTTGATCCAACCGCCTCGATTTTTTCCGAAGCGGCTCTGAAATTCGGCATTGGCCCACGCGTGGGAGCGCGCCGGCTTGATCACGCACGGGTAAACGATCTCGCCGGCCGCTGCCGCGACATCATCGTCGCTCTCAATTTCATAGGACCGCGGTACCAGGAACCCGTGGCGCTCTGCCAGTTTGGAGAAAAGCCGTTTGTCGATGAGCGCCTCGATGACATCGTGCGATGGCATGACGTAGCGATATCGCGTGAGTAGCCGCTCGCGATAGCGCGACGTAACGAACACTTCCGCGTCGCCTGTCGCAATCAGTGCCGGCCTGGATGAGGACGGGAGGCTGAGCAAAAAATCGGCGTACCGTTCTGATTCGTCGCGCGGATCACACGGAGCGATAAGCGCCGTGCAAAATTTCGACCTCAACGCGACATCTCTTTTGTTCGTGTGGATGGCTGTGACTTGGATGCCCTTCCGACCGAGACTTCTGAAGACTCCGAGGGCGTTGTGGCCGCCGCCGAGGACGACGGCGGGGATGCTATTGTGCCCGTGGGCGTAGCCGTGCAGGTTCATGCGTCGGTTCCCGAGATTGCCTCGAGCGCGGTCGGGCGAGCGGGG
The DNA here is from genome assembly GCA_036522615.1 of Binatia bacterium. GTDB lineage: Bacteria > Desulfobacterota > Binatia > UBA9968 > UBA9968 > JAJPJQ01. Next base: position 24,434 of record DATDFN010000168.1, read on the forward strand.
GCTTCGTAAAGCGCGGCGGTTTCGCGCAGCATCGCTTGCCGTGAAAACCGTTCGGCCACCCGCTGCCGTCCGGCTGCGCCCATCGCTTCTCTTCTCGCGTCGTCGTCTAACAGTGCCAGCAGAGCTGCGGCGAGCGCATCGACATTCCCTCCCGGATAGAGCAAGCCTGTGACGCCGTCGGCGACGACTTCCGGTACGCCGCCCACGTCTGCGGCGACGACCGGCTTGCGGCAAGCCATCGCCTCCAGCAGGCTGATCGATTGCGCCTCGTCCCGCGACGGCAGAACGACGACGTCGAACGCGGGCATCAGCCGGCGCGCATCGCGGCGGTATCCGGCGAAACGGACCGCGCTCGACACGCGTCTTTTTTCGGCGAGCTCCCGCAGCGACTGCTCTTCGGGCCCGACGCCGATCAAGATGAATTTTACGTCGGGCTTGGCGGCGAGGACGCGAGGAATCGCGTCGATTAAAAGATCCGCGCCTTTAAGGTAGTGTAAGCGGCCGACGAGGCCGACGGCCGTCGTGCTCTCCGGAAAGCCGAGTTCCGCAAGCGCTTGACGCCGGGTTAAAAGGGATTCGAACTCTCCAGGTTCGATGCCGTTGGGAATGACGGAGATTCGCTCCGGCGAGACGCCTTTTTTCTGCATCAGCTCTCGCTTCATGTAGCCGGAAACCGTGACGATCCGGCTGAAGCGCCGGAGCATCCAGGCGTCGACGCGCCGGCGGAACCCGGAATGGCGGAAGATCGGATTGTGCAGCGTCAAAATCCGCGTAGCAATGCCTGCGGCGCAAGCCGCTACGACCGGCGCGTACATGAGTCCAAGCTGGCCGGCATGAAAATGGATGAGATCGAGGCGCGCAGCCTTCAAAGCGTTCCGAGTCGCAAGCGCAACGGGTAGGCCCGCCATCATCGGCCCGACGACTCCGCGCGTCGATCCCGTGTGCGCGCGCATCAGCCGCGGCGCAATATCGATGGCGGCGAGGTCTTCGCGGAAGGATTCGACGCCGGGAACGTCGTCGCAGAAGACTTCGATGTGGTGAACGCCGCGGAGCCGCTCGATCAAGGTGAGCACGTGACGCTCGAGGCCGCCGATAGCGTTGGAGTTTAGATAATATCCGACCCTGAGCATGGCGTGTGCGCGCCAATTCTACCGATACACACGTCGCCGTTCAAATGAAACTTTCCGGCGAGCAGGCTTTCCAGGAAGAAATAAGAATGGTGCGAGGAAGGGGATTTGAACCCCTACGCCATTTCTGGCACTAGCCCCTCAAACTAGCGCGTCTACCAATTCCGCCATCCTCGCGATGGAAGGCATGAAAATCTCTACTTCTGCGGTGCCGGCGTCGGTGTCTGCTGAGCGGGCGCGGGAGCCGAAGGAGAGGGAAGCGTTTGCGGCGCCGCACCGGGCGCCGGCTGCGCCGGTCGGGCCGGCGCGGACTCGCTCCGCGTATCGAAGACGCTCGTGGACGAGTGCCGGCCGGAAAAATATCCAAGCGTCAGCGAGGTGATCATGAAGACGATCGCCATTCCGGTCGTGAGCCGCGTGAGAAAATTTCCCGCGCCGCTGCTGCCGAAGATCGTCGAGCTGGAGCCGCCGAAGACGGCGCCCATCTCCGCGCCTTTGCCTGTTTGCAACAGCACGACCAGGATGAGGCCGATGCTGACGATTACGTGAAGAATGGTTACTGCTAGTATCATATCACTCTCGAAATGCCCGCGCGATTTTCAAAAAACCGTCGGCGTTCAGGCTCGCGCCGCCGACAAGGAATCCGTTGACCTCCGCGACCGCCGCAAGCGCGCGCGCGTTCTCTGCTTTGACGCTCCCGCCGTAGAGAATGCGGCAGTTTCCGGCGTGATCGCGGTTCCAGAGCTGAGCCAGCAGCCGTCGCAAGCCGCGATGCACGTCTTCGATTTGCCGCGGCGTGGCGTTATGGCCGGTGCCGATCGCCCACACGGGCTCGTACGCGACTGAGACGGTTTTTATAACATCTTTGTCCAGGGCCTTCAATGCGGATGTGAGCTGCCGCGAGACCACCGCATCGGTCTTGTCCGCCTGCCGCTCGTCCAGCGTCTCGCCGACGCAGAGGATCGGCTGCAAGCCGGCCGTGGTCGCCGCGGCGACCTTCTTCGCGATCATGTCGTCGTTTTCCATGAAGATATGGCGGCGCTCGGAATGGCCGAGGATGACGTAACGGCAGCCGAGCTCGCGGACCATTTCCGGGCTGACCTCGCCGGTAAAGGCGCCGCGCATCTCCCAGTGGACGTTCTGCGCCGAAAGCGCGACCGCGCTGTCGCGCGTGATCGCGGCGACCGTCGGAAGCGCCGTGAACGGCGGCGCGAGCGCGAGTTCGACGTCCGAAATGTTCCGCGCGCCGTTTACCACCCCGCGCGCCAGCTTGGAGGCCTCGGCGAGGGTGCCGTGCATCTTCCAGTTGCCGACGACGAGCGGCGTCATCCCGCAGCCTCGAGCGCTTCGATGCCCGGGAGTTTTTTACCTTCCAGGAATTCAAGGGTCGCGCCGCCGCCGGTCGAGAGATGCGTAATGCGCTCGCCCACTCCGGCTTGCTCGACCGCCGCGACGGTGTCGCCCCCGGCGACGACGGTGACCGCGCCGCTGTCCGCCGCGGCGCGCGCGACGGCCTTCGTTCCGGCGCTGAATTTCTCCACTTCGAAGAGCCCGACGGGGCCGTTCCAGAGGATCATCTTGGCTTTCTTGATCGCGCCGCTGAACAGCTGAATCGTCTTCGGACCGATGTCGAGGCCCATGAGGTTCGGCGGGATGTTCTCGCCGATCGTGATGGGGTCCTTATCGCGCCCTTCCGCGGCGACATGATCGATCGGAAGCAGCAGCGCGATGTTCGATTGTTTCGCTTTGGCGATGAGGTCGCGCGCAAGCTCGACCCGGTCTTCTTCAACGAGCGAGCGGCCGATCGACACGCCTTTGGCTTTCAAGAACGTATAAGCCATGCCGCCGCCGATCAGCAAGCTGTCGATCTTGGGCATGAGATTGTTGATCACGCCGATCTTATCGGAAACCTTCGCCCCGCCGAGGATCGCCGCGAACGGCCGCTCGGGCTTGCCGAGCAGCCGTCCCAAATAGTCGAGCTCTTTCTTAAGCAGCAGCCCGGCGCCTTTCTCGGTAAAAAACTTCGCCATGCCGGCGGTCGAAGCGTGGGCGCGATGCGCCGCCCCGAAGGCGTCGTTGACGTACACGTCGGCGAGCGCCGCGAGCCGCTTCGCGAACTCGGGGTCGTTTTTCTCCTCCTCTTTGTGGAAGCGGAGATTCTCCAGCATCACGACCTTGGAACCGGCTTCGCGAACCAGCGCCTCGACCTCCGGCCCGATGCAGTCCGGGGCGAGGACGACGGGACTTCCGAGCAGCTTCTCCAGCGCCGCACGCACCGGGGCGAGGCTCCACTCGGGACTTTTTTTCCCGCCCGGACGGCCGAGGTGGGAGGCGACGATCAACTTTTTGGCTTTGGACAAAATATAGCGCAGCGTCGGCAGCGTGCTCTCGATCCGATGCATCTCGGTGATCGCGCCGTTTTCAATCGGCACGTTGAAATCGGCGCGCACGAAAACGCGCTTGCCGTCGATATCGAGCTGTTTGACGTCGCGGATCATATCATCTCGCGCCCGCGCTAGAAAAACGACGCCGGGACTTTATTTGATTCATTACAGCGGTTATAATCCTTTTTCAACGAATGTCTGGACACGTGATATCCCACCTCTCACTTCTCCAGCTCATGGCCCAGAGCGACATCACGGTGCCTCAACAGCACGGCATTTTGGATCTCGTTCAAGGGTCCAGTCCGCTCGTTCAGGGCGTGCTCTACCTGCTCATTCTTTTTTCGGTGCTGAGCTGGGGCATCATCTTCTACAAATCGAACCAGGTGCGGCGCGCCAAGCGCGAATCGGAGAAATTCATCGAGATTTTTTGGGACAGCCGCAATCTCGCCTCGATTCACGATGCGAGCCGCGATTTGAAAGCGGGGCCGGTCGCGCAGGTTTTTCGCGCGGGCTACGAAGAGCTGCTGCGCGTTCCGCGCGGCAAAAAGGAAATCCTCGCGGCCGCCGGCGAGCCGCTCTCGACGGAGCTCGGCGGCGTCGACAACGTGACGCGCGCCATGAAGCGCGCGACCAGCGTCGAAATTACGAAGCTGGAAAAGTCGCTCACCTTCCTCGGCACGACCGCCAGCGCGACGCCTTTCATCGGGCTTTTCGGCACGGTGTGGGGTATCATGAACGCGTTTCGCGGGCTGAGCGCGACGCACTCTTCCAGCATCCAGGCCGTCGCCCCCGGCATCGCGGAGGCGTTGATCGCCACGGCCGCCGGCCTCGCGGCGGCGATACCGGCGCTCATGGCGTATAATTTCTTTGTCCAGCGCATCAAAGAGCTGGCAGCCGACATGGACAACTTTTCGCATGAATTTTTGAATATCGCCGAGCGTCACTTTCTAAAATGAAGCGATAGAGGCGAGGTGCGTCAAAAGATTGTAAGAAACACTTCCCGCCGCGCGATCTAATCGCTAGTCTTTAGGAGTATAAAATGGCTGTCGATACCTCGTCACAACAAAGCGGAACGACGATCTCGCAGATCAACGTGACGCCGCTCGTCGACGTTATGCTGGTGCTGCTGGTGATCTTCATGGTCACCGCGCCGATCATCCAGCAGGGCGTGCAGGTCAATCTGCCGCAGGCTCGCGCCGGGGCGATCGCCGGCAAAGAGGAGCAGCTCGTCGTCTCCGTCAACAAGAACGGACGCATCTACCTGAACGATACGCAAATGTCGCCGACGGAGTTGGGGCAGAAGCTGCGCGCGATCCGCAAGCTCGAGCCGGACAAAGAAGTCATTTTGCGCGCGGACCAGGACGTCCGCTACGGCATCGTCATGCGCGCGATCGCGGAAATCAAGGAAGCGGGGATTCAAAAGGTGGGTATGGTGACGCGCCCACCGCAGCAAGAGGAAGGCTGATGGCGAAAAGCCAGCTTAAACCTTTGCCGTATCTCGGACGCCCGGAGGGTCCGTCCGAGGGCCTGCCGCGGGCATGGAAGTGGATCATCCTCTCCGGCATCGCGCACGTCGTCGTTGTCACCGTGCTTCTGATCGCTCCGATATTCGGTCCTAAAGACGCACCGCCGCCGCCCGTATATACGGTCGACCTGATGGGGGGCGAGAAACTCGGCGCCGGCGCCGGCACGTCGCTTAAACCCATGCCGGCGCCGAAGCCGGAGCCGATGGCGCCGGAAGAAAAGAGCGCGCCGCCGGTGCAAGAAACGAAAAAAGCCAAAGAGCCGCCGAAGCCCACGGCGCAGGAGATAAAAGAAGCGAAGGCCAAGGCCGCGGCCGATGCGCGCGCCGAGATGGTCGAAAAAGTCAAAGCGAAAAAAGAGGCGGAGGAAAAGCGCAGGAAAGAAGCGGATGAGAAACGGCTCGCCGACGAAAAGGCGGTGGCCGAGCGACGCGCGAGGCTAGAAGATCTGAACAAAAAGCGCAAAGAGGCGGCGCTGGCCGATCTTCGCGCGAAGCTCGAAGAGCGTCAGCGGCAGCAGGCGCTCGAAGAAAAGATGCAGCAGCAGAAGTTGCAGGAACAACAAAGGGCGGAACAACAGCGCGCGCAGCAGCAGGCGACGAGCACGATCTCGGGGAATAATCCTGGCGCCGCGACTTCCGGGCCCGGCGTAGGAATGGGAGGGGGAATTCAAAAAAGCCCAGAATACATCCGCTACCGCAATGAAATGGAGCACCGCATTCAGGATAGTTTTACGTGGCCGGGTTTGAGAAACGATCTTACGGTTCTGGTTCGATACAGCATTCAGGACAGCGGAGAAATAACGTCTGTCAGAATCACGAAATCGTCGGGCGATCGTTCCTTTGACGATGCGGTTATTCGCGCCATCAAGAAGGCGAGCCCGTTGCCTCCACTGCCGGACAATTTGAAGAATGAACTTCGAGAATGGGAGTACGGCTTTAACGCTGCGAAGCTGAGAGGATGAAGCCGCTGTTGAAAAAAATCGTTTTGACCGGACTGCTGACCTTTGCGTTCGTGACCTTGATCAGAGGCCATTTCTACGCTCAGGTCAACACCGGGACGATCGACCTGACCGGCGGCCGCCGCGTGCCGATCGCCATCGCGCCGCTCAGAAACTTGGGTTCCGTTGATGATTCGCGCGGGGTGGGCGAAGGCGTCGCCGACGCGATCGCCAACGACATGCGACTGTCCGGCTGGTTTCGCGTCCTCGATCGCTCGGCTTACATCGAAGGTTCGCAAAGCGGCATCACCGCCGATACTATTAATTTCAAAAACTGGACGACCATCAACGCCGAGAGTCTCGTGAAGGGCGGCTTCAGCTTGCAAGGGGACGATCTCACTGTCGAGCTGCGCCTGTTCGACGTTTATCAGGGGAAGCAGCTCGTCGGAAAAAGATACAGCGGCAAGGTGCGCGATTTCCGCCGCATCGCGCACCGCTTCTCCGACGAGATCATCAATCAATTCACCGGCACGCCGGGTCCGTTCAACACCCGCATCGCCTACGTATCGAACGGCGGCGGCGGGCTCAAAGAAGTCTACTTTTCGCATTTGGACGGCACGGACAAATTCCAGGTGACGACCAACAAGTCGATCAATCTCTCTCCGGCCTGGAGCCCCGACGGCAGGATGCTGCTTTATACTTCCTACGGCGCAGGACAGCGGAGCCTTTACTTGTACGATTTGACGACCGGACGCCATACTCCCATCGGCGAGCAGAACGGCTCGAGCATCGGCGGCAGGTGGTCGCCCGACGGCCAGCGCGTCGCGGTGTCGTTCGAGCGCGGCGGAAATACCGATGTCTACATTCTCGACCGCGGCGGCAGAACGATACGGCGTCTGACGGAGGACCGCGGCATCGACGTTTCGCCTTCGTGGTCGCCGGACGGTAACCGTCTCGCATTCGTATCCAATCGCAGCGGCAACCCGCAGATCTATCTTCTCGATGTCGCGACCGGCAACGCGCGCCGGCTCACTTTTTCCGGATCCTACAACACCTCACCAGATTGGTCGCCTAAGGGGGATAAGATCGCTTACACCGGCCGCGTCTCCGGCCGCTTCCAGATATTCACCATTCCGGCCCAAGGTGGCGAGCCCCAGCAGCTCACCTCCGGGTCCGGCGACAATGAAGACCCGTCGTGGGCGCCGGATAGCCGGTTTATCGCGTTTTCGTCCAATCGAGGCGGAGGCCGCTACCACCTTTACATGATGCGTGATACCGGAGAAAATCAGCAAAGATTGACAGCTTCTGGGGGAGATGATACTAATCCATCATGGTCCCCGCGCCTGGAATAACTTAGGAAAATGGGGAGAAAAATGGCTAAGTTAAACGATTTTTGGTACGCGGTTATCATCGTTATCGCACTCAGTTTCGTAGCCTGCTCCAAAACGGCAACACCCAATGGTCCTGGTGCAGGAACGGGTCCGGGCGGTCGGCCGGGCGGGCAAACTAGCCCGAATGATAAGACCGGCTCAAACGACCTGGGTACAGGGGGCGGTAGCCTGAGCGAGGCGGGCAAAGGTCAGAGTACAGAGACCCCGCGTTCCAGCCCGCTTCAAGAAGTCTACTTCGGTTTCGATAGCTTCGATCTCTCCAACGACGCGCGCGCCACGCTCAAAAGAAACGCCGATTGGCTGAAGGCCAATCAATCCGTGCGCGTCGAGATCGAAGGGCACTGCGACGACCGCGGCACGAACGAATACAATCTCGCGCTCGGCGCAAAACGCGCGCAGGCGTCGAAAGATTATCTCGTCAGCCTCGGCATATCCGCCGATCGGCTGTCGACCATCAGCTACGGCGAAGAGCTGCCGGTCTGCCGCGAGCAGACGGAGGATTGCTGGCAGAAGAACCGCCGCGATCGCTTTGTCGTTGCGACCGGCCGACCCTCTTCTTAAGTCGGCAACGAATCCCGATGAGACACTCGGGGATCGAGACTTCGCTTTCCTAGTTTCATGAAGCGATTCTACGCTGCGATCGTCTCGGCCGCGCTGCTTTTGCCGGCTTGCTCGATTCCCGAACAAATCAGCAGCATCGAGCGTGAGCAGAGGACGCTCAAGAGCCAAACGCTTGCGAGCCGGAGCGACGTCGACGCGGTCCGCGCGAATCTCGCCGATACGCGCGCGAATCTCGACCAGCTGCATCGCGAAGTGAACGCGCTGAAGGAGAAGGTCGAGGAGGTCCGGTACCAGTTCGACCGGCGCCTCGGCCAAGTCGGGCAATCGAGCCGCGACGGCGATCAGCGTCTGAAAGACCTCGAAACTCGTCTCGCCAAAGTAACCGAAGAGCTCAAATCGCAGGCCGCCCAGCTAAAGGCCCGCGACGAAGAACTGCGGAAAATGCGCGAATCGATGGCCGCCGAGACGGCTTCCGTCCGCGCGGCGAACGAAGCGCGCGAAAAAGCGGCCGCCGAGAGCGCGTCCGCGCGCAGAGACTACGACGACGCGCTGAGGCTGGTGGACCGCAAAGACTACGCCGGGGCGATTCCGAAGTTTAGGGAATTCCTGAAAAAAAATCCTAACGGCGAACTGTCCGACAACGCGCAATACTGGCTCGGCGAGTGCTACTACGCGATCAAGGACTACGAGCAGGCGATTCTCGCGTTCGACGACGTCAGCCGGAAATGGCCCAAGGGTGATAAGGTTCCCGCAGCGCTGCTGAAGCAGGGCTTCGCCTTCGCCGAGTTGGGCGATAAGGCGCAGGCGCGATTGATGCTGCAAGACCTGGTCACCCGCTTTCCGCAGTCCGACGAAGCGGCAAAAGCGAAACAGAGACTCAAAACGCTGGAAAGCCCGCCGCCGCGGCCGGCTGCCGGTAGATGATCGCGCGCGATCGACGGTCGCGTACGAACCACCGTATTGCGTTCGCATCGGCATTCAAAAACGTCAGCCGCAATTCCGCGACCGCCGTTCCACATCAATAAAATATGGAGATTCTCAGACACCTCGACAGACCGCTCTCGATCCCGCAGCCGGTCTTGATGCTTGGAAACTTCGACGGCGTTCACCTGGGCCATCAGGCGTTGATCGGGAGCGCCGTTGCCGACGCGAAAGAGTCCGGCGGACGCGCCGTGGTCTTTACTTTCGAGCCGCATCCTTTGAAGGTGCTCGCGCCGGAGCGCGCACCGCGGCTGATTCTCACGCACGCCGACAAGATGGCGCTGCTCGAATTCTACGGCGCGGAAACCGTCATCATCCAAAAATTCGACATGGACTTCGCACACATCGAGGCGGAAAAATTCGTCGACGAGTATCTCGTCCGGCGCATCGGGGTGCGCAAGGTGTGGGTGGGTAAGGATCTTCGCTTCGGCAAGGGGAGAAAGGGGCGGGTCGAGGACCTGATTCGCGGGGGCCAGCAGCGTGGCTTCGGCGTCGGCGTCGTCGGTCCGATCGAAATCGACGGCCACCGCGTGAGCAGCAGCCGGATACGCACACTGATCGAGCGTGGGCAGGTGAGGCAGGCCGGGCAATATCTCGGACGCTTTCATTTCATTTCCGGGCGTGTCGTCCCGGGACACGGCCGCGGTCGCGACATGGGCTTCCCGACCGCGAACATCGAATCCGCGACGGAGGCGGTGCCGCTCGATGGAATTTACGCGACGATGCTGGATGTCGGCGGCCGCCGCCTGCAATCGGCCACCAGTATCGGCGTCAATCCGACGTTCGGCGCGGGTCCGCGCACAATTGAAAGCTATGTCTTCGACTTTGACGGCGATCTCTACGGCCGCGACGTGAAGCTTTATTTTATCGAGCGGATTCGCGAGGAAAAAAAGTTCTCTTCTTCGGAATCTCTGGCGGAGCAGATCGAGCAGGACGTCGCCAATGTGCGCGAGATCCTCAGCGGCACCAATTTTGCCGCGATCCCGCCGAATTCCGGATCCACAGCATAGAGCGGCTGCGCTGCGCAGCGGCGGCTGGAACAGGCAAGCGATGCATGAAACGCCGGCGCCGGGGACGGGCACCCATCAGGCGCTGATCGAGGCGTCGGACGCCGGTATGCGTCTCGATCTCTTTCTGACGCGCCGGTTTGCGCCCGCGGCAGCCTGGACGCGCTCCGCCGTTCAGAAAATGATCGCCGAAGGCGCCGTCACGCTGAACGGCCGAAGGACCAAGCCCGGCGCGAGGCTAAAAGTGGGCGATCGAATTGACCTGACGGCGCCGACGGTCGCGGAGACCGCGCTTGTGGCCGAGCCGCTTGCGCTGGATATCCTCTACGAAGACGCCGACTGCATCGTGGTCAATAAAGCTCCGGGGATGGTGGTCCATCCCGCGGCGGGATGGAGAGCGGGAACGCTCGTAAACGCGCTGTTGCATCACTGCCCCGATCTTCCTGGCATCGGCGGCGAGCGCCGGCCAGGCATCGTTCACCGGCTCGACAAAGATACGTCGGGCGTCATGGTCGTCGCTAAACATGATGCCGCGTTTCAGCGGCTCGCTGCCGACTTCAAGGCGCGGCGCGTCGAGAAGGAATACGTCGCGCTCGCGTGGGGCATCATGGCGAAGTCCGACGGCGCGATCGATCGGTCGATCGGCCGCCATCGCAGCCAGCGAAAAAAAATGTCGAGCGTGCACGCGCTCGCGCGCGTCCGCGAGGCTTTGACGAACTGGCATGTCGAGAAAATGTTTCCTTCCGGCGCGAAAGCCGGTCGCTTCGCCCACGTGAGCTTGCTGCGGCTGAGGCCGCAGAGCGGGAGGACGCATCAGCTGCGCGTCCATTTGGCGGACGACGGACACCCGATCGTCGGCGATCAAGTTTACGGGCCGGCGCCGGCGACGATCGCTCAGCACGGCGCCGATCCGGCGCTCAGCGGTTTTCCGCGCCAGGCGCTGCACGCCGCCAGCCTGCGCTTCGCCCATCCCATGACCGGAGCGGTTATGGAATTTTCCGCGCAGCCGCCGCCGGACATGCAGGGCCTTTTGCTCCGGCTGCGCGCGCTCCGCGCGGCTGCCGACGGGTCCGAAAAGAAAAGGGGTTGACAAGGTGGCGGGGGTTCCCTATTATAAAGGGTACCTGAGGCTTCATCACGAAGTTATTCATTAAACCAAATCCCACATTTTTATACGTTAAGGTTCACTGAGTCCCGGCCAAGTTGATTTTGGATCGCGAGCGAAATATTCACGTTCGTATCGAAAAGCCTGATTGCCCTGCCGGCACCGCGACATGATGGCGGACTGTATGGCCAGCCTAAATTGCGTCGTCGATCGCGTCTCGAATCGCTTGGGCACGAAGTTCGCCGAACGCTGCGCCGTTGCGCGTTGAAAACGACGGGCGAGGCGTTCACGCCGGACCCCACGAGTGGGAAACGAAGTTTAGTATTCCGTCGGCGGAAGCCGGTTCACTTTAGCGCACACGAAAGGAGAGGAAAGTTTTATGGTCCGAGGCAGTCCCCGGGCCGAGAGAACTGAGCCCGAGGCCGTGGAAGACGGCAAGCTCAATCTCAAGGCTCTCAAAGAAAAGAAGATCAGCGACCTCGCGCTGATCGGCAAAAATTTCAACATCGAAGGCGCCGCCAATATGCGCAAGCAGGAGTTGATTTTCGCGATCCTGCAGGCGCAGACCGAGCAGAACGGCTTCATTTACGGTGAAGGCGTTTTGGAGACACTGCCCGACGGCTTCGGCTTTCTGCGCGCCCCGGACTACAACTACCTTCCCGGACCGGACGACATCTACGTCTCGCCGAGCCAGATCCGCCGCTTCAACCTACGTACCGGCGATGTCATTTCGGGTCAGATTCGCCCGCCGAAAGAGGGCGAGCGCTACTTCGCGCTGCTCAAGGTGGAGACGATCAACTACGAAGACCCGGAAAAGGCCCGCGACAAGATTCTCTTCGACAACCTGACCCCGCTCTATCCGAACGAGCGCCTGCGGCTGGAATACCAGCCCGAGGACTACACGACGCGCATCGTCGACCTGATGACGCCGATCGGCAAGGGGCAGCGCGGGCTGATCGTCGCCGCGCCGCGCACCGGCAAGACCATGATGCTGCAGCACATCGCCAAGGCGATCGCGCAGAACCACAAGGAGACCGTGCTGATCGTGCTCCTGATCGACGAGCGGCCGGAAGAGGTCACCGATATGCAGCGCTCGGTCGACGGCGAGGTCGTGAGCTCGACGTTTGACGAGCCTGCGACGCGCCACGTTCAGGTAGCGGAGATGGTGATCGAGAAAGCCAAGCGTCTGGTAGAGCACGGCAAAGACGTCGTCATCCTGCTCGACAGCATTACGCGGCTCGCGCGCGCGTACAACACCGTCGTTCCGCCGAGCGGCAAGATACTATCCGGAGGCGTCGACTCCAACGCGCTGCACAAGCCGAAGAAGTTCTTCGGCGCGGCGCGCAATATCGAGGACGGCGGCAGCTTGACGATCATCGCCACCGCGCTGATCGATACCGGCAGCCGCATGGACGAAGTCATCTTCGAAGAGTTCAAGGGAACCGGCAACATGGAGGTGCACCTGGATAGGCGCCTGATGGACAAGCGCGTCTTCCCGGCCATCGACATGAACAAGTCGGGCACGCGCAAAGAGGAGCTCCTGATCCCCAAGGAAGACCTGAACCGCATCTGGATCCTGCGCAAAGTGCTCTCCCAGCTGAACGCGGTCGAGGCGATGGAATTTCTGCTCGACAAGATGCGCGGGACCAAGGGCAACAAAGAGTTCCTGGACTCGATGAACGCCTGATCCGCCCCGGCTTGCGCAGGCGGTTGATCTCTGTTAAAAATCGTAAGTTACCGCTTGAGCGGTAGTCGTGCGTCCGCGCGGTCCTTCGGCGATTTGGACGGCGCGCGTATTGTAGATTTTTCCAAAAATTACACACCTTTTCCGATGCTCCCCCGGGTGCCTTCGCGGGTCGGGCGGGCAGATGAGGAAAGGGGAGGAGAAAACCAAAGGACGATTTATGACCGAAATTTCGATGAAGCAGCTTTTAGAAGCGGGGGTCCACTTCGGCCACCAGACGAGCCGCTGGAACCCCAAGATGCGCGCCTATATTTTCGGCGCGCGCAACGGCATTCACATCATCGATCTCCAGCAGACCGTGACGATGTTCAAGACGGCGGCCGGGTACGTCCGCGACCTCGCGGCCGGCGGCGGGAATCTGCTCTTTGTCGGCACGAAAAAACAAGCGCAGGAAGCCATCAAGGAAGAGGCCGAGCGCTGCGGCATGTTCCACGTTCAGAACCGCTGGCTCGGCGGCACGCTCACGAACTTCGCGACGATCCGCCAGAGCATCGAGAGGCTGCGCAAGCTCGAGGAGATGGAAAACGATCCCAAGATCGTCGACGCGCTCACCAAGAAAGAAATGCTCGGCCTCAAGCGCGAGAAAGATAAGCTCGAGCAGTCGCTCGGCGGCATCAAGGGCATGCGCAAACTTCCGGACGCCATCTTCGTCATCGATCCCAAGCAGGAAGAGATCGCGGTCAAGGAAGCGCGCAAGCTGGGCATTCCGGTCGTAGCCGTCGTCGACACCAACTGCGATCCCGACATGGTCGATCACAAAATCCCCGGCAATGACGACGCGATCCGCGCGATCCGTCTTTTCTGCGCCGCGGTCGCCGACGCCATCATCGAGGGAAAAACCCTCCACGAGCAGGCGCTGACTCGGCCCGCCGGCGACACCGCTTCGGAGGCGCCGCTCCCGATCGAGGAGGCGCCGACCTCCGTCGCCGCCGGGTCCTAAATTTCGGAGAAGTACACATCCATGGAAGTCAACGCATCCACGGTTAAAGAACTAAGGGAAAAGACCGGCGCTGGCGTGATGGACTGTAAGAAGGCGCTCGCCGAGTGTGCCGGCAATCTTGAAAAAGCCGTCGATTATCTGCGTCAGAAGGGCCTTGCGGCAGCGGCGAAAAAAATGAGCCGCGTCGCCGCCGAGGGCCTCGTCGGAGCCTATATTCACGCCGGCGGCAAGATCGGCGTCATGGTCGAGCTCAATTGCGAGACCGATTTCGTCGCGCGCACGCCGGAATACCAGGCGCTGCTGAAAGACATCGCCATGCAGGTCGCGGCGGCGAGCCCGCGCTATGTTCGGCGCGAAGACGTGCCGCCCGAAGAGATCGAGCGCGAGCGCGCCATCTATCGCACTCAGGTGTTGGAGCAGGGCAAGCCGGAAAAGATCATCGATAAGATCGTCGAGGGCAAATTGGACCGCTTCTATTCGGAAATCTGTCTGATCGAGCAGGCCTTCATCAAGGACCCCGACCGCAAGGTCGGCGACCTGCTGCGGGACGCGGTCGCGCGCATGGGAGAGAACATCCAGGTCCGGCGCTTCATGCGGTACCAGGTTGGCGAAGGGGTCGAAAAGTAGTGGACGACGGCCGGTGAACAACGTCCTCAAGTACAAGCGGGTCATCCTCAAAGTCACCGGCGAAGCCCTCGGCGGCGAAGAAAAATACGGCATCGACAGCGCGACCGTCCGGTCGTTCGCTGAAGAAATCAAAGAAGTCAAAGCTCTCGGCTGCGAGATGGCGATCGTCATCGGCGGCGGAAACATCTTTCGCGGCGCGCAGCTGAGCGAGGGCGGCATGGAGCGCGCCACGGCCGATTATATGGGCATGCTGGCGACGGTGATCAATAGCCTCGCGCTGCAGGACGCGCTGGAAAAGATCGGCGTTTCGACACGGGTCATGTCGGCGATCGAGATGCGCCAGGTGGCCGAACCCTACATCCGGCGGCGCGCCACGCGCCATCTGGAGAAAGGGCGCGTCGTCATCTTCGCCGGCGGCACCGGCAACCCCTATTTCACCACAGACACGACCGCGAGCCTCCGCGCGATGGAGATCGGCGCCGAGGTGATCCTCAAGGCGACCAAAGTCTCGGGCGTCTTCGACTCCGACCCGATGAAAAACAGCGAAGCGAAGAAATACGGCCGCTTGAGCTACATCGAAGTTCTCAATAAAGAACTCAAGGTGATGGACTCGACGGCGATCTCGCTCTGCATGGACAACCATCTTCCGATCGTCGTCTTCAATCTCATGGAGAAAGGCAACATCAAGCGGGTGGTGTGCGGGGAGGAGATCGGGACGCTGGTTGCGCGGTGAACCTATGAATGAAGGCTTTTATTCCGAGCTGCAGAAGGAAATGGACCGGGTGATCGTGGCCTTCCGCAAGGAGCTTTCGAAGCTCCGCACCGGCAGGGCATCGACCGCGCTCCTCGAAGGCATCATGGTCGACTACTACGGCACACAGACGCCGCTCAACCAGGTGGCGACGCTGAACGCGCCCGAGCCGCGCCTGCTGGTGATCCAGCCGTACGACCGCTCGGCGATGGCGAACATCGAGAAGGCGATCCAGAAGTCCGACCTCGGGCTCACGCCGAACAACGACGGCAAGGTCATCCGTATTCCGATCCCCGCGCTCACGCAGGAGCGGCGGCAGGAACTCGTCAAGCACGTGAAGAAAATCGCCGAAGAGTTCCGCGTCTCCGTCCGCAACCACCGCCACGCGGCGCTCGAAAAAATGAAGGAAGCCGAAAAGAAAAAAGAGATCACCGAAGACGTGCATAAGCACGGCAAGGACCGGGTCGAGAAGATCACCAAGGACTTTATCGACAAGGTCGACCAGGTGCTCAAGGTCAAAGAAAACGAGATCATGGAAGTCTGATCGAACTCCCTCCTACCGTGAACCGTCGACCGGCATAACATCCCCGAAAAGATGAACCTGAGCGGCCTCGACAAGAGCCGGCTGCCCCGCCATGTGGCCGTTATTATGGACGGCAACGGGCGTTGGGCGAAGCTCCGCGGCAAGAGCCGCACCGAGGGGCACCGACGCGGCACGGCGTCGGTGCGCGCGGTCGTCGAGATGAGCCGCAAACTGGGCATCCCGTATCTCTCGCTCTACGCCTTCTCGACGGAGAACTGGTTCCGGCCGCAGGATGAAGTGAGCGCGCTGATGGGCATGCTCGAGCATTACCTCGTGGCCGAGCAGCCCAAGATGATGCGCCACGGCATCCGCCTGAAGGCGATCGGCGACCGCCGGCGGTTGCCGCCGAGCGTGCGCCGCATTCTCGCGCGCGTCGAATGCCTGACGCGCAAGAACCAGGGCATGACCGTGCTGCTCGCGCTCAGCTACAGCGGACGCGACGACATCGTGTCGATGGTGCGCCAGGTCGCCCGCGAGGTGAAGGACGGCAAATACTCCGTCGCCGATATCGACGAGCGGCTGGTCGCGCGCCGCGTGGCGACCGGGGCCGTGCCCGATCCCGATCTTCTCATCCGGACCAGCGGCGAGATGCGCGTGAGCAATTTTTTCCTCTGGCAGATCGCCTACACGGAGCTCTACGTAACGCCTACGCTGTGGCCGGATTTTCGCGAGCCGCAGTATCTTCAGGCGCTGCTCGACTTTCAGCGGCGGCAAAGGCGCTTCGGCCGCACCGACGAACAGATAGGCAACGGCAACGGCTCCGACGGCCTAGAGGCGGACGCCGGGTGAGTTCGCAACTGGGCGCCAGGCTCGTGACGGCGGTTATCGCCGTGCCGGCGCTCATCTGGGCGATCGGCTGGGGCGGCCCGCGCCTGTTCTCGTGGCTCGTCCTCCTCGCCGCCGCCGTTTCGTTCTGGGAATATTATCGGATGATCTTTGCTTCGCCGTGGCAGCGGGGCGCGGCGACCGTCGTCGGTCTGGCGGTCGCGGCCGGCGTGATCCAGGACCACGCGATGCCGACGCTGGCGCTCGCCGTTCTCTTTCTCTTTCTTGTTTCCGTCTTCGGCGCGGGGCCGCTTCCGGACCGCTTCCATCGCCTCGGCTGGATCGTCGTCGGAACGCTGTATATCGGCTTTCTCCTGCCGCACGCCGCGCTCGTCTATCGCTTGGGCGACGGACCTCAATGGATTTTTTTCACGCTCATCGTCGTTATGCTCGGCGACACCGCCGCCTACGTCGTCGGCAAGGGGATCGGGAAGATCAAGCTCTATCCCGAAGTGAGCCCGAACAAGACGGTCGAAGGCGCCGTCGCCTCGACCGTCGCTAGTCTCACGGCGGGCGTCGTTACGGGATATTTTCTACTGCCGGCGTATTCACGGTTCGAGCTCGCCGGCATCGCGTTGGTCATGAGCGTGCTCGGTCAGGTCGGCGATCTCTTCGAGTCGTGGATCAAGCGCGTTTTCACCGTAAAGGATTCCGGCTCGATCCTGCCGGGCCACGGTGGGTTGCTCGACCGTCTCGATAGTCTTATATTTCCTCTGGTGTTTATTACCTATTACGCGAGGTTCCTTCCCCGATGAGGCGGGTCGCCATCCTGGGCTCCACCGGATCGGTCGGCGTGAGCACGCTCGATATCGCGCGGAGCTTTCCGGATGACTTCCGCGTGAGCGGCCTCGCCGCGGGGAGGAACGTCAAGCTCCTGGCGGCGCAGATCAAACAGTTCGCCCCGCCGTGCGCCAGCGTGGCCGATGAAGTCTCCGCGCTCGAGCTGAAAAAGCTCGTCGGAAAAACGACGACCGAAATTCTCTGGGGCGAGCACGGCGCGTCCGCGGTGGCAGCTTCCAGCGGCGCGGACGTCGTTCTCGCGGCCATCGTCGGCGGCGCGGGCCTCGTGCCGACGCTTGCCGGCCTCCGCGCCGGCAAAGAGCTCGCGCTCGCGAACAAAGAATCCCTTGTGATGGCCGGCGAGATCTTCATCCGCGAGGCGCACGAGCGCGGCGTGCGGCTTCTTCCAGTAGACAGCGAGCACAGCGCGATCTTTCAGTGCCTGCAGGGCAACCGGACCGAAGACGTCGAGCAGATCATCCTCACCGCCTCGGGCGGGCCGTTCCTGCGAGCATCGCTCAAAAGCCTCGACCGGGTCACGGTCAAGCAGGCGCTCAAACACCCGAACTGGAAAATGGGGCCGAAGATCACCGTCGATTCGGCGACCATGATGAACAAAGGGCTCGAAGTCGTCGAGGCGCGCTGGCTTTTCGGCCTCGAACCGCCGCGGGTCGACGTCGTTATTCATCCGCAAAGCGTCGTCCATTCGATGGTCCGTTACCGCGACGGATCGGTGATCGCGCAACTCGGCATTCCCGATATGCGGATCCCGATCGCTTACGCGCTCGCGTATCCGCGCCGGCTCCAGGCGACTTGGCCGCGCCTCGAGTTGACCGAGCTGAGCGAGCTCAATTTTCTGCCGGTCGAGAAAAAGCGCTACCCCGCGCTCGCGCTCGCCTTCGAGGCGCTCGCGGCGGGCGGCACGATGCCGGCCGTGCTGAACGCCGCCAACGAGGTCGCGGTCGCCGCTTTCCTGGACAAGCGCATCGGCTTCCGCGACATCCACCGCGTGATCGCCGCGACGATGGAGGCGCACGCGCCTTTCCACGCCGCAGACGTGCGGGAGATCCTCGAGACCGACCGGTGGGCGCGCGAGCGGGCGGGGCGGCTCGTCGCTCGCAACACCCGCAGCCGGTATGGTAAACTACGGGGTGCGCCGCGGCTCGACCGCGGGGTCGCGTAGAATAGGAGAGCGCTGCATGTTGAATGTCATCCAATCGGTCCTCTCGGCGGTCGTCGGGCTGGGCATTCTCATCGTCATCCACGAACTGGGCCATTTTCTGGTCGCGAAAAAGAGCGGCGTCGGCGTGCTCACGTTTTCGATCGGTTTCGGACCGAAGATTTTGCGCAGAAAGGTAGGCGAGACGGAATACGCGCTCAGCGCCATTCCTTTCGGCGGCTACGTCAAGATGGTGGGCGAGGATCCCGCCGAAGAGGTGAGCCCCGCGGAGCGTGAAACAGCCTTCTCGCACCAGCCGCTGTGGAAGCGCGCGGCGATCGTCGCTGCCGGCCCAGTTTCCAATCTTTTGCTCGCGTTCTTCATTTTCGCCTGCGTCATGGTGTTTTCGGGCGTACGCACCGCGACCACCACGATCGCCGACGTGGTGGCGAATAACCCGGCGGCGCAAGCCGGCATCCAGAAGGGCGACAGGATCACGGCCATCAACGGGCGTTCGGTCGAGGGCTGGACCGACTTCGCGCGCCGTATCAAGGACAGCGACGGCGGCCCCCTTCACATCACGCTGGTGCGGGACAACAAAACCGTCGAAGTCACCGTCAATCCCGTCAAGAAGGAGGAGCGCGACGCCTTCGGCGATAAGCGCGAGGTCTGGTTCATCGGTATCCAGCCGCAAGACTCGGTGACAAAGGTGACGCCGGTCGCCGCGATCGGCCAGGCGTTCGTTCAGACGCGCGACCTCTCGCTCTTCACACTTGTAGCGCTCTATAAAATGGTCAAGGGCGATATCTCGCCTAAGACGCTCGGCGGTCCGCTCCTGATCGCCCAGGTGGCCGGCCAGCAGGCGCGCGAAGGCGTCGTCACGTTTTTTCTTTTCGTCGCGCTTCTCAGCATCAATCTCGGCGTATTGAACCTGCTGCCGATTCCGGTCCTCGACGGCGGGCATCTCTTTTTCTTCCTGATCGAGGGTGTTCTCGGCCGGCCGGTGGGTGAGAAGCAGCGCGAGCGCGCGCAGCAGGTCGGCGTCGTGCTGCTGATCCTCGTCATGGCCTACGCGTTCTACAACGACATCGCCAGATTCTTCGAAGGCTAGCAGGCGTCGGCGTCATGTAGTGGGCGGTAGAACGCGCTAACGCCTTCCGCTATCGCCTTTCTTTATGCTTATTCTCGGTATCGACACGGCGACCACCGCCGCGAGCGCCGCGCTCGTTGAAGAGAGTAGGATCGTGCGCGAGGCCACGGGCGGCGCCGGCGGCAACGGCGCCGGCGCCGCGCGCGGCAATCACGCCGCGATCCTGCTGCCGCTGATCGACGATTTGCTGCGCGAAGCGAATATCGCCCTGTCCGACGTCGGCGCTTTCGCGGTCGCGCTCGGACCGGGCTCCTTCACCGGGCTTCGCATCGGGCTCGCGACCGTCAAGGGGCTCGTCTACGGATCGAACGCGCCGGTCATCGGCGTGCCGACGCTCCACGCCGTCGCGGCGCGCGTCGACGACCACGAGGGCTTCGTCTGCCCGTTTCTCGACGCGCGGAAGAAAGAGGTCTACGCCGCGTTGTTTCGCCGCGAGGGATCTCGCCTCGAGCGCGTGAGCGACGATGTCGTCGCGGCGCCTGTGGCGGTTCTCGACGCCGCGCGGCGTCGGATCGGCTCCGCGCGCTGCCTCTTCATCGGCGACGCGATCGTAACCTATGAAGCTATCGTGAAGCAGGCGCTGGGAGCGCAGGCGCTTTCGACGCTCGGCGCCGGTTATCCGTCGACGGCGGCCGCCGTCGCCCGCATCGCCGAGGAGAAGCTCAGGCGCGGCGACTACGATGCGGTCGGTCCGCTCGCGCCGATCTATCTTCGGCCTTCGGAAGCGGAGCTGAAAAAGCCGCTCTAGCGCGAAATGCTTTACACTTCTCTTTGTGCAGTAATGACAAGTGACGGGCTTGCTGATACTGTCTTTCACCATGTTGTCTGACGCGAGAGCTTTTGTCTTCGCGGCGCTCATGGCGCTGCTGTTTATTGCCACGGCGGCGGAGGCGCAGGATTCCGTCCGCGATCTCGTCGTGAAGATTCACACGACGCGCCGCGAGCCCGATCTCGTGCGGCCGTGGACGAGGCAGAATCCCGTCAATGTCAGCGGTTCGGGCATCGTCATCGACGGCAAGCGCATTCTCACCAACGCCCACATGGTGCAGAACGCAAGCCAGATTTACGTGCAGCCGAACCAGTCGGCGGAGAAGTACCTCGCGCGCGTCGTCGCCATCGCCGAGCCGGTCGATCTCGCCATCCTCAGCGTCGACGACGAGGCTTTTTTCGACAAGCGCGCGTTCCTCGAATTCGGCGACGACCTGCCGCGCGTGAAGGACGCGGTCAGCGTCTACGGCTTTCCGACCGGCGGCACCGAGCTGTCGGTGACCGAAGGCATCGTCTCGCGCATCGAGTTCACCGGCTTCTATCAGTTCACGCAGGGGCTCCGCATCCAGGTGGACGCGGCGCTCAACCCCGGCAACAGCGGCGGCCCTGTGGTCTCGCGCGGCAAGCTCGTCGGCATCGTCTTCAGCAATATTCCGAATGCGCAGAGCATCGGCTACGTCATCCCGATCGAGGAGGTCCGGCTTTTTCTCGACGACATCGCCGACGGCTCGTACGACGGCAAGCCGCAGCTTCACGACCGCTTCCAGACCGTCGAAAACGACGCGCTGAGAAAACGGCTCGGGCTGCCGAAGGGCGTCGGCGGCCTGATGGTGGCCGAGCCGTACCGCAGCGATCCCAACTACGCGTTGAAGGAATGGGACGTGATCACGGCGATCGGCGGCAAGACGATCGACAGCGACGGCAAGGTGAGCGTGCGCTACGATCTGCGCCTGTCGGCGCTCTACTTAGTGCAGAAATACGCGAAGGACGGCATGCTCGACGTCACGATCGAGCGTGGCGGCGCGCCGCTTCAGATACGCATTCCCGTCGCGCGCCAGCGCGAGCTCGTCGTGCCGTATCTCAGGAACAAGAGCCCGCGCTATTTCATCTACGGCCCGCTGGTCTTCTGCCCCGCGACGCAGGAATACATCGAGAAGCTCGGGAGCCAGTGGGAGCTGTTTCACACGCGCGCGGGCAACCCGCTGATCCTGAGGCGATTCGACAAGCCCGCGTTTCCCGGCGAGGAGATGGTGATCGTGTGTTCGCCCATGCTGCCGCACCCGATCACGAAGGGCTACGACGACCCCAATAACTACGTCGTGAGCGAAGTGGACGGCGTGCAGATCAAGAATCTAAAGCAAATGGTCGAGGTGCTGCGCGACGGGAAGAGCCCTGAGGTCACGTTCAAGTTCGCCAGGATGACGAACCGCAACCGCGAAAACATGGTCTTCAACCGCCGCGCGACGATCGCGGCGACCGAAGACCTGCTGAAAGATTTCGGAATACGATATCAGTTCTCGGAAGATTTAAGGCCCGTCTGGGAAGTGGCGCAGAAGCACTAGCAGTGCTGAGTTCTGGGTGCTGAGAGCCAGTGCTCTCAGCACTCAATCCTCAGCACTATTTTTCGTTCAGCAGCTGCCGCAGCACATATTCCAGAATCCCGCCGTGCCGGTAGTAATCCAACTCCGCCGGTGTGTCGATGCGGCAGATCACTTTGAATTCGGTCGTATTGCCGTCGTCGCGCTTGGCGATGACCGTAAGCTCCTGCTTGAGCTTGAGGCCGGCGGCGATGCCGGCGATGTCGAACGTCTCGAAGCCGGTGATACCGAGATACTTCGCGCTCTCGCCGGGCTTGAACTGGAGCGGCAGGACGCCCATGCCGATCAGGTTGCTCCGGTGGATGCGCTCGAAGCTCTCGGCGATCGCGGCCTTGATACCCAACAACCGCGGCCCCTTCGCCGCCCAGTCGCGCGACGAGCCGGTGCCGTATTCCTTGCCGGCGATGACGACGAGCGGCACGCCTTCCTTCTGGTATTGCATCGCGGCGTCGTAGATCGACATCTGCGTCTTGTCCGGCAGGTGCACGGTCCAGCCGCCTTCGGTGCCCGGCGCGAGCATGTTTTTCAGCCGCACGTTGGCGAACGTGCCGCGCATCATGACTTCGTGGTTGCCGCGGCGCGCGCCGTACTGGTTGAAGTCCTTCGGCTGGACGCCGTGCTCGGTCAGATATTTCGCCGCCGGGCCGTTCTTCTCGATCGAGCCGGCCGGCGAGATGTGGTCGGTCGTGAGCGAGTCGCCGAGCAGCGCCAGCGCGCGCGCGCCGGCGATGTCCTTCGGCGCGAGCGGCGTCTTGGTCATGCCGACGAAGTAGGGCGCCTCGCGGACGTAGGTCGAGTTCGGATCCCAGGCGAACAGCTCGCCCTCGGGCGTCGGCATCTTCTGCCAGCGCTCGTCGCCGGCGAAGACCTCGCCGTATTCTTTCTTGAACATCTCGGGCTTGACGTAGCGCTGCATCTCGCTCCGCACCTCTTCGGGCGCGGGCCAGATGTCTTTCAGATAAACCGGCGCGCCTTTGCGATCGGCGCCGAGCGGCTCGGTGCGGAGGTCGACGTTCATGCTGCCGGCGAGCGCGTACGCGACGACGAGCGGCGGCGAGGCGAGATAGTTCGCGCGCACCTGCGGGTGAATACGACCTTCGAAGTTGCGGTTGCCGGAGAGCACCGCGCAGGCGACGAGATCGCCCTCCTGGATCGCCGCCGAAACGGGCTCGGGCAGCGGCCCGGTGTTGCCGATGCAGGTTGTGCAGCCGTAGCCGACGAGGAAGAAGCCCAGCTTCTCCAGCTCCGGCAGCAGGCCGCTTTCTTTTAAATAGTCCGTGACGACTTTGGATCCCGGCGCGAGGCTCGTCTTCACCCACGGCTTCGTCTTGAGCCCTTTCTCGTTCGCTTTCTTCGCCAGCAGGCCGGCGGCCATCAAGACCGACGGGTTCGAGGTGTTCGTGCAGCTCGTGATCGCGGAGATGACAACGGTGCCGTGCTCGAGCGTGGCGCTGTCGCCGTTCATGCGCGCGACCGCCTTGTTGTCCGGCGTGCCGGTCTTGATGAGCGCGGGCAGCACCTCTTTGAAATTCTTTTTCGCTTCGCCGAGCGCGACGCGGTCCTGCGGCCGGCGCGGTCCGGCGAGGCTCGGCTCGACGCTGGCGAGATCGAGCTCGAGCGTGTCGGTGAAAACCGGATCGGGCGAGGAGTCGGTGCGGAACATGCCTTGTTCCTTGGAATAGGATTCGACCAGGCGGATCAATTCGGGATCGCGGCCGGTGAGCTCCAGATATTTGAGCGTCTCGGCGTCGACGGGGAAAAAGCCGATCGTCGCGCCGTACTCCGGCGCCATGTTGCCGATGGTCGCGCGGTCGGCGACGCCGAGCGCGGAGAGGCCGGGGCCGTAGAACTCGACGAACTTCTCGACCACGCCTTTCTTGCGCAGCATCTGCGTGACCGTGAGCACGAGGTCGGTCGACGTCGCGCCCTCGGGCAGCCGCCCGTGGAGCTTGAAGCCGATCACGTCGGGAATCAGCATGATCAGCGGTTGGCCTAGCACGGCCGCCTCGGCCTCGATGCCGCCGACGCCCCAGCCGACCACGCCGAGGCCGTTGATCATCGGCGTGTGCGAGTCCATGCCCACGACCGTGTCGGGATAGGCGAGCGTCGCGCCGTTCTCGCTCGCGCGGAAGACGACCTGGCCCAAATATTCGAGGTTCACCTGGTGGCAGATGCCGGTGTCGGGCGGGACGACGCGGAAGTTGCTGAAGGCTTTCGCGCCCCAGCGGAGAAACGCGTAGCGCTCCACGTTGCGCTCGTATTCGATCTTGGAGTTCAAATGAAACGCCTCGGACGAGCCGAAGGAGTCGACCTGGACGGAGTGGTCGATGACGAGATCGACCGGCGCAAGCGGGTTGATCTTCTTGGGGTCGCCGCCCATGCGCTTCATCGCCTCGCGCATCGCGGCGAGGTCGACGACCGACGGCACGCCGGTCAAATCCTGCGTCAGCACGCGCGCGGGCATGAAGGCGATCTCTTTTTCCTTCCTGACCTTCGGGTTCCAGCCGGCGAGCGCGTCGATGTCGGCCATCGTCACGAGCCGGTTGTCCTCGTTGCGCA
>DATDFN010000169.1:0-16246 GCA_036522615.1 Binatia bacterium
ACGAAGCGGATCGCGCCCATCGTGTGGCGGTGCGCGCGCGCGACCTCGCCCGGCTTGACGAGCTGGACGCCGAGCGCGAGCGTGTGCGTGGTGCGCACCTTGCCGATGGATTTGAACGCGATGAAGCGCCTGAGCGAATCGTCCATGCCGAGGACGTCGCCCGCTTCCATGAGCGCGCCGTAGACGTCGTCCCAGCGCCACATCGTCGGCTGGAACGACGCCTTGGGCTCGAAGCTCTCGCTCCGCGGGATACCCCAGTAGCCGACGAGGTTCAGCTTGTCGAGCTTCTGGTTGAAGTCGTCGATGCGGCTCATGGCTGAGGACTAAAAGAAAGGGCGGGCGGTGTCAAGAAGACGCCGCGTCCGCGCGGAAGACCGTGCGCGCCATCGCGACGACGATCGCGGTCGCGACCACGCCGCCGAGCACGACCGCGCCGGGCGCGCCGAGAAGCGCCGCGACGAGGCCGACCTCGGCCTGGCCGAGGAACGGCCCGCCGATGAGGAAGACGAAGGCCACCGCCTGGACGCGGCCGCGGAGCTCGTCGGGCGTGGCGAGCTGGATGACCGTCATGCGCAGCGTCTCGCCGACGGCGTCGAGCACGCCGAGAGCGAAGCAGATCGCGAGCGAGAGCATAAAAGAGCCCGAGAGCGCGAAGGCGACCAGCGCGGCGGCGTAGAGCAGCGTGACCGCGACGATGAGGCGCGTCTTGCGCTTGGGATCGCCCATCATCATGGCGACGCCGGAGCCGGCGAGCGCGCCGAAGGCCGGCGCGCCCAGCAGCGCGCCCAGACCCGTGGGGCCGACGCCGAGGATATCGCGCGCGAAGATCGGCATGAGGCCGCGGTAGGCGCCGAAGAAATTCACGCTCGCGTCCATGACGAGCAATGCGAGGACGATGGGGTTTTTCAAGATGAAGGCGAGGCCCTGCATCATGCTCTTGAGGCCGCGCTCGCGGCTGGGCGCCGGCGCGACCCGGATTTTGAGCAGCCTGAGGCAGACGATCGCGGCGAGGAAAGAGGCGGCGTCGAGGTAGTAGCACCAGACGACGCCTCCGAAGGCGATGATCGCGCCGGCGATGAACGGCCCGGCGAGAAACGCGGTCTGGCGCAGCGTCACGCTGAGCGCGAATCCGGTCGTGAGGTGCGCGGGCTTCACCAGGCTCGGGATGAGCGCGTAGCGCGTCGGGTTGTCGAAGCTCATGAGCGCGCTCTCGGCGAAGAGGATCGCGTAGATGTGCCACACCTGGACTCGGCCGGCGTCGGTCAAGAAGCCGAGCGCGAGCGAGAGGACGAGGCCGAGCGCCTGGGCGGCGATGAGCAGGCGGCGGCGCTCGACGCGGTCGGCGAGCCAGCCGCCGGTGAACGCGAAGGCGATCAGCGGCACGGCGCGAAAAAGGCCGGTGAGGCCGAGCTGCGCGGCCGAGTCGGTCATCTCGTAGACCTGCCACGCGACCGCGACGGTGGTGAGCTGGCTGCCGATCGAGGAGACGAGCAGGCTCGCCCAGAAGAGCGCGAAATTTTTCTCCGCGAGGACTGTCCAGGGCCGGACGGGATTCGAAAAAGTTTCTGGTTTCAAGTTCAGGTTTCGCGTTGGGATCGCGAAGTTTCAGGCTAGTGTGCTTGGCCGCCGCTTTTCAGTAGCATAACGCGGGTTTTTACGCTAATGATTCGCGCATGCGCATCTGCTCGCTGCTGCCGAGCGCGACCGAGATCGCCTTCGCGCTGGGCCTCGGCGACGAGGTCGTCGCCGTGACGCACGAATGCGATTACCCGCCCGAGGCGCGGCGGCGCCGCGTGGTGGTGAAGAGCGCCGTCGACGCCGCCGAGAACAGCGCGGAGATCGACCGCGCCGTGCGCGAGCGCGTCCAGGCCGGGCGCGGCCTCTACGCGCTCGACCTCGACGGCTTTCGCGCCGTCGAGCCGGATTTCATCATCACACAAGACCTCTGCGAAGTCTGCGCGCTGGATTTAAATGAAGTCGCGCGGGCGGCCGACACTCTGCCGCACAAGCCGAAGATCGTTTCGCTCGCCCCGTCGACGCTCGGCGACGTGCTCGACGACATCGCGCGCGTCGGCGCCGCCGCGGGAAAAGATTCCGCGGCGACCGCGCTCGTGGCGGAGTTGCGCGCACGCATCGACCGCGTGCGCGAGAGCGCGTCGCGCTCGGACCGACGCCCGCGCGTCGCGTGCGTCGAGTGGACCGATCCAATTTACCCCGCCGGCCACTGGGTGCCGGAGATGGTCGAGCTCGCCGGCGGCGCCGACGGCCTCGGCCGTAAGGGCGCGCCGGCGCAGGCCGCCGCGTGGGAGACGCTGCGCGCGTACGCGCCGGAAGTCGTCGTGCTCATGCCGTGCGGCTTCGGCCTCGAGCGAGCGGCGGCGGAAGCGCCGCGGCTCGAACGCCTCGACGGCTGGCGCGAGGTGCCGGCGGTAAAAGCGCGCCGCGTCTTCGCCGTCGACGGCTCCGCCTATTTCAACCGCCCCGGGCCGCGGCTCGTCGACGGCGTCGAGATCCTGGCCGCGCTCCTCCATCCCGAGATTTTCCCTCCCGCGCCCGCCGACGCGGCGCGGCGGCTCGCTTGACGGTGGAAGCTCAAGCGGCGCTCACCGAGAACGCGACAGGGAGCTCCGATCTCAAGGAAATCTGGCGCCTCGCTCTTCCCGCGATGCTCGCGATCGCGAGCGAGCCTGTCTTCGTGCTCGCCGACACAGCGATGATCGGACGCCTCGGCGTCGATCCGCTCGCCGCGCGCTCGATCGCATCGTCGCTCATCGGCGGCATCTACTGGATCTTCGCGTTTCTCATCTTCGGCACGACGACGCTGGTAGGCTTCCACCGCGGGCGCAACGAGCCCGACGCCTGCGGCGAGCTCTTCGTGCACGCGCTGTTTATCGCGCTCGGCGGCGGCGCCGCGGTCGCGCTGCTGGGATATTTTTTCGCCGAGCGTTTGTACCTGTGGATGGGCGCCGAGCCCGGCGTGCTCGTGCCGGGCGCGGCCTACTTTCGCGTCGTCATCCTCGGCACGCCCTTCACGTTTTTGTATTTCGCCGCGATCGGCTTTCTCCGCGGGATCGAGGACACGCGCACGCCGATGCTGATCGCCTTCGCCGCCAACGGCCTCAACATCGTCCTCGACTTTCTCCTGATCTACGGCGGCCTCGGCTTGCCGGCGCTGGGACTCGGCGGCGCCGCAACGGCGCGGCTCGTCTCGCAGATGCTCGCCGGCTCGCTCTGCCTCGCCGTCGTATTTTTTTCGTCGTATACGGCGGCGTACCGCCTCGACCGCTGGCGGCTCGACGCGCGGAGGCTTGTGTCGCTCTCCCGCATCGGCGGCGATCTCGCGCTCCGCACCGGCGCGCTGCGCTTCTCGCTCGTCTTCGCGACGGGCACGGTCGCGCGCATGGGCGCGGTCGCGCTGTCGAGCCACGAGATCGCGCTGCAATTGTTTCTGCTCTCATCCGACACGACCGACGGCATCGCCGTCGCGGGCCAAACGCTCGCCGCCGGCCATCTCGGCGCAGGCCGCGCCGAGCGCGCCTACCGTATGGGCCGCGTCCTGATTCTCTGCGGCCTCGCGACCGGAGTCGTTTTCGGAGCCGCGTACTTCTCGTTCCACGAGGCCATCGTCGCTTTTTTCACCCGCAGCGCCGAAGTCGAAGCGACGCTCGCCGGCGTGATCTTCATCCTGCTCGCGGTCTTCCAGCCGATCAACGGCGCCGTATTCGCCTCGGACGGCTTTCTCCTCGGCGCCAACGACACGCGCTATCTCATGCGCGCGATGCTCGTCGGCGCCCTCGGCATCTTCGTGCCGATCGCCTGGCTGTCGCTGCGCGAAGGCTGGGGACTGCGCGGCGTCTGGATCGGCTTGAGCCTCCTCATGGCATGGCGTTTGGCAACAAATCTATGGCGGTTCCTCGCTGGACGATGGGCGACGCGCTTTCCCTCGCTTCATTGACCGTACAGAGCTTCGGCCGGTTCGTGTTGACACTACTGAAATTTCGTTCCTATACTTGCTGCGTGCAGTGCCGGATCATAGCGGCGGCGTTTCTCGGCGTGTGGCTCGTCCTCATCGCCGGTGATTTTTGCGACGATCTCGGACTCTTCGACGACGACAACAACGCGGTTGATCAGGCTCTGGACGTCGCTTTGGCCGATCTCGGCCAGGCGGTAGACATCTCCGCTCATTCTCACGCGGCCGCATGGGTCGCCGCGCGCGATGACTTTCGCGCGGCGCAGCCCGCGCTGCTTCCGGCTCCATTCCTCACGAACGAAACTTTACCGACCGCGCTCTCGCGCGCTTCGCCGGCGGCCGGGCCTACGAATCACTTCCGCGAACGCAGCACCGTCCTTCTGCTCTGATCCGTCCGCGGGTTCTTCGAGGAATTCCCGTCCCGCATCGAGCACGACGCATCCCCGCTTGGCGGGAATCATCCACAAAGTCGGATGGCGACCAGCAGCTTCGCCGGCTGAGTTCGCCCTGGTGATGGAAATCGACGCGGCGCGCTCCCACGCGCGCCGCCACAAGGATCTAGGACATGTGCGGCATATATGGATATCTTTCGCGCCGGGAGCCGGTCGATGCCGAGCTCTTGCGCCGCATGGGCGAGACTCTTGTTCGCAGAGGACCGGACGACGAGGACGAGCACATCGAAGGCCAAGCCGGCAGCTCGGTCGGCCTCGGGCATAAGAGGCTCAGCATCGTCGACCTTTCCGCCGCCGCGCGCCAGCCGATGTCGAATGAGGACGGTACCGTGTGGCTCACCTGCAATGGCGAGATCTACAATTTTCGCGAACTCAGGACCGAGCTCCTGGAAAAGGGCCATATGTTTCGCTCGAGCTCCGATAACGAGGTCATCGTCCATCTCTACGAGGAGATCGGCATCGACTGTCTGGAGCGGCTGAAAGGCATGTTCGCCTTCGCCCTGTGGGACCGCTCGAAAAACGCGCTGCTTCTCGTGCGTGACCGGATGGGAAAAAAGCCGCTGCATTACGCCTCCTACGACGGCGGCATCGCCTTCGCATCCGAGATCAAAGCGCTTCTCAAGCACCCGGCGGTCAACCGATCGCTCGACTTAAGCTCGCTCAACAAATATCTGGCGCTGGAATACGTTCCCGCCCCGCATTCGATCTATGCCTCGATCCGGAAGCTCGAGCCTGGCCATTACCTCTGGTATCAAAACGGCGCCTGCACAGTGCGCAAATATTGGGACCTGCCATTGACCGATTATCCGATCGGCTACAAAACAGAAGGAGAATACGCCGAGGAACTCCGGGTAATTCTAGACCGGGCGGTGCGCGCGCGTCTCATGGCCGATGTTCCCGTCGGCGTATTCCTGAGCGGCGGCATCGACTCCGGCCTCGTCGCGGCATTTGCGGCGCGGGCGGTAAAACGGATCGAGTGTTTTTCGATCGGCTTCGACGAAAAGTCCTTCGACGAAAGCCGCCACGCCGCCGCCGTCGCCGCCGCTCTCGACGTCAAATTGTCCCACCGAGTGTTCACGACGCCGGAAATGCTCGCGAATCTCGACCACCTGCCGGAGTTTCTCGACGAGCCGCTCGCCGACGCGTCGATCCTGCCGTCGTACCTGCTCGCGAAGGTCGCGTCGCAAAACGTCAAGGTAGCGCTTAGCGGCGACGGCGGCGACGAGCTCTTCGCAGGCTACCCGACCTATCAGGCGCACCGGCTCATCACGTATTACGACTCTCTGCCCGAGCCGCTGAAGCGGTTGATCAAGTTCCTCGCCGGACGGCTGCCCGTCTCGCATCACGACATCAGCGCCGATTTCAAGATCAAACAATTCTTGCGCGGCGCCGGAGTCTCGTCCGAGATCCGTTTTTTCATCTGGATGGGCACTTTTAACGAGGCGGAGAGACATGCGCTCTTGACGGACGGCTTCAAGGCCGCGATCCAGAGCGACAAGACCTATGAGGACATTTTCGCCTACGTGCGGGAGAGCGGCCTCAATAAAGATCTCGAGCGCATACTTTATCTCTCGACCAAGCTGTATCTCCAGGACGATATCCTGGTAAAGGTCGATCGCGCCTCTATGGCGAACGGCCTCGAAGTGAGATGTCCGCTGTTGGATCAGGAGGTCGTCGAGTTCGCCTGCCGTCTGCCGATGCAGTATAAGCTCCGCGGCCTCACGACCAAGTACCTGCTTAAGAAGGCCGCCGCCGGCCTGTTGCCGGAGGCGATTATCCGGCGCAGAAAAAAAGGCTTTGGAATTCCGATCTCGAAATGGCTCGGCGGCGAGCTCAAGGATTTTATGCTCGACCATCTGGCCGAGCGGCGGATCAAGAGCCAGGGTTATTTCAATTATTCGTACATCAAGGGCCTCATCGACGATCATCTGAAAAAAAAGAAGGACAACCGCAAGCCGCTGTGGACCCTGCTGATTTTCCAGATCTGGCACGAGAGATATGTCGAAGCCTCCCGCTGAGCCGAAGAGCCGCGCGTGGATCGTCGGGGTTGCCGCCCTGGCCGTCCTCTGCTGGTTCGTGCTTTTCAACGACCTCGGCGGGCCCGCGCTCGTCGAGCCCGACGAGGGACGAAATGCGGAAGTCGCGCGCGAGATCCTACTGCTCGGCGATTGGGTGACGCCGCACTACGATTTTATTCCCTACCTCGACAAACCGATGTTTTTCTTCTGGCTCGCCGCCGGAGCTTACAAGTTATTCGGAATCTCCGAATTCTCCGCTCGTCTCCCGGCGGCGCTCGCCGCGCTCGGGTGCGTGCTGCTCGTCTACGACTTCGGCCGGAGATTCGTAGGACCGTGGTCCGCGCTGTGGAGCGCCCTCGTTCTGGTGACCTGTCCGATGGTCATGGCGTTCTCCCGCGCCGTCATCTTCGACATGCCGCTGGCATTTTTCATCACGCTCGCGCTGTGGGCCTTCGCACGCGGCAAAACTGCCGACGCAAACGCCGCCGGCAAGTTTTACCTCGTCATGTACGCGGCGGCGGCGGCCGCGGCTCTTACGAAGGGACCTATCGGACTTGCCGTTCCGGCGCTGGTAATCGGGCCTTACCTGCTCGTCCGCCGCAAGCCGACGCTTCGCGCCATAAAGCCGCTCCTCGGCGCCGCGCTTTTTCTGCTGATTGCCGCGCCGTGGTACTTGTGGGCCGAGGCGCGCAATCCAGACTACCTGCGCTATTTTTTCATCGAAGAAAATTTCTTGCGGTATCTCACGCCACGCTTCAACCGCGGACAGCCGTGGTACTTCTATTTCGAAGTATTAGCCGTGGGGTTTTTGCCCTGGACCACCCTGCTCCAGCTTCCATTTACGCGCGCGGCTGCCTTGAAGGACGCCGATAGGCTTTTTATCGTTCTCTGGGCGGTGGTGCCGTTTTTCTTCTTCAGCTTCTCGGCGGCCAAGCAGCCGGGATATATTCTGCCTGCGTTTCCACCGCTGGCATTGCTGACCGGAACCGCGATCGCGAGCGTGCTTCAGTCGGCGGCGCCGCGGACGCGCCGTCCGCTTGCGGTTCCGTGGATCGTGCTTCTTATACCTATGGGGTATTTCGCTGCCGCGCTGTTTTTTCCGTCGCTCCTGCCCCCCGGCGCAACCGACGTGATTTCGCCGTTCCTAACGCAGCCCACATGGCTGTTTATTCCCACGGTTTTCCTTTTGCTGCTTGTTGTTACGGGCGCAAGCTTGTGGGCAAGCCCGCCGAAGTACTATGTCGCAAGCTGCATCGCTTTCTGTGCATTGCATCTCTTCGCTTCAGGTATATTCGACCGTATTTCCAATAAACGCTCGTCCAAGGAGCTGGCGGAAAAAGTAATGCCGCTCATCCGGCCGGGCGACCAGGTGGTCGTCTACAGCAATTACATGTCCAGCCTGCCGTTTTACCTCCGCGCGGAAAAGCCTCTCTGGGTCGTCGTCTCCGATGGCGGCGGCGCGGTTATGGGAAGCTTCTACATGGCGGAAAAGAAGCCGCGGCCCGCACGCGGCTCAGGGGACGCCGTTATGAGCTTCGACAAATTCGCCGAGGTGTGGGATCATTCACCGGCGCGGCTGTTCGTCTTTGTGGAAGAAAAGAAACTTCCCAAGCTTGCCGCCAACGTGGGCAGAGAGCCGAAGCGGCTCTCGACCGTCGACGAAATCGCCCTCGTCACGAATCAATAAAGGAGCTTTCTATATGCCACCCATCGCAATCGTTACCGGCGGCGCCGGCGGGATCGGCGCGCCGCTATGCCGCGCGCTGGCCGAAGACGGCTACAGCGTGGTCGTCGCGGATTTCGCGGAGGACGCGGGCAATGCGCTCGCCGACGAGATCGTCCGCAACGGCGGCAAGGCCGTCTTCCAGCGGCTCGATGTCCGCGATAAAGCAAGCGCCGCGCAGCTCGCGGCCGACACGCTGAAGCGCTTCGGACAGATCGACGTCCTCGTCAACGCCGCCGGCGTCATCTCGCGCATGCCCGTGCTGGAAATGCCCGAAGAAGAATGGGACCGCGTGCTCGGCATCAATCTCAAAGGCACGTTCCTATGCTCGCAGGCCGTCGCGCGCCATATGGCCGAGCGCGGCTCCGGCAGGATCGTCTGCCTCGCCTCCGGCCGCGGCATCGCGGGACAGCGGCGCGCGGCGCACTACGCCGCCTCGAAAGGCGGCGTGATCGCGTTCGTCAAGTCGCTCGCCGCGGAGCTCGCGCCGCAAAACGTCGCCGTCAACGCGATCGCGCCGGGCGCCACGGATACGGCGATGTCGCGCTCCGGCTCGACGGAGGAGGAATGGAATAAGCGCGCGGCCGTGCCGCCGATGCTGGGCGGCTTGACGGAGAAAGACGAGATCGTCGGCCTCGTACGCTACCTCCTGTCGGAGCCGGCGCGACACATTACCGGCCAGACTTTTCTCTTGCGAACGCCGTGAGCGCGGAACAGCGGCATCTCGCTTTTATCCGATCGTTTTGGTCGCGCCGCGGCGGCAAAATCCTCGTCCTCGCGATCGTCCTGATGGGCATCATGACCGCGCTGCGCCTGCCGCGGGCGTTCGCAATTCTGGCGCGAGCGGGATTCTACGGCGACGTACCGAATATCTTTCACGATCTCGTGCCGCGCTGGTTCGTCGGACTTCCGGTCTATGCTTATTCGTATCTGGCCGTCCATCCGCCGGCGACCTACGCGCTCCTGTGGCCTGTGTTCGGTCCGCTCGATATCGATACGGCGCGAGCGCTGTGGATCGCGCTATCCCTCGCCGCGATCGGCGCGCTCGTTATTATTTCCGTGCGCGAAAGCCTCGCCGACTCGGCCGGCGAGCGGCTGTTTGCGGCGCTCATGCCTGTTTGCATGTACGCGACGTTCTTCACGGTGCGCTCGGGACAGTTCGGAATCCTGCTCCTGCCGCTGCTGGTGGGCGCCTTGACGATCCTGAAGCACCACGCGCCTTCGTGGAAGCGAGACGCGGCGGCGGCAACGCTGCTCTTGTTCGCACTCGTTAAACCCACGTTCGCCGCGCCGTTCATGTGGATCGCGCTTTTTCTTCCCGGCGGGCTTCGCCCCATGTTGCTGGCCGCGTTCGGTTATCTCGCGCTCACGCTGCTCGCGTTAGCCTTTCAACCGATGGACTTCGCGACGCTCTTTCGCGAATGGCAAGCGCGCAGCGAGGCGCTCGCTACGACGGCGGGGACGGCCAATCTACACCGCACCATGGCGCGTTTCGCACTGGACCGCTGGCTGCTGCCGCTCTCGTTTACGGCTCTCGCCGTCTTAGGCTACTGGACCTATCGCAACCGCAACGCCGATCTCTGGCTGCTTCTCGGGGTCGCGGCGATCTTCGCCCGATTCTGGACGTACCACCGGGACTACGATGATGTTCTCATCCTGCTGCCCGCGATCGCGCTGCTTCGCGTGGCGAAGCGCGCGGATGGCGGAATCGACGTTTTCGCCGGGGTGCTGCTGGCGGTGACTATCGCGACCTGGCTTGTGCCCGTCAGGTTGCTGAACTCCGCCCATTACCATTTCATCGTCGCGCGGCCGATGACGCTTCTGTGGGTCGGCACGATGATTTTTCTAGCGTGGCAAGCTCGCCGGAAGGAGCTTCGGTTGAAGCACGGCGCGGCACCTGAACCGGATGTCCAAGCCGCCGTCTGAACGATTTTCAGGCGGCGAAGCGCGCGGGAGAAAAGGATTCGGCAGCGGCGGCGGAGCCAGATCCTAGAATGATGCGCGCCGCGAGCGCACCCACCGCGGAGCTCGTCGTCACGCCGTGACCGCCGAGGCCGGCCACCCAAAAGAAACCTTTCACTTTCGGGTCGGGCCCGATGATGAAGCGGCCGTCGGCGGACAGCGTCCTCAGCCCCGCCCAATGTTTACGGATGGCGACGTCCGAAAGCGCCGGCAGATACCGGCGGATCTTCTCGAATAGAATCTCGGCGACGGCCTCGTCGGTCTGGGCGTCGCACGGCGCCATCTCCTCCTGATCGCACGGGCAGAGCAGCAGCCCGCCCGAATCCGGCCGGAAATAAAATTCGTGCGTGACGTCCCAGACGAACGGCCATTTCCGGTCGACCCATGTCATAGGACTCGTCACATAAAGATGGCGGCGGCACGGCTGGAGCGGCGCCTCGACCGCTCCGGCGAGACCCGCAACGGTCAGCGCCCACGGACCCGCGGCGTCGACGATGCGGTCGGTCTTGATCGTCCCGTCGTCGGTGGCGACTCCGGCGACTCGTCCGGCGTGGACGTCGATCGAGCGCACGCGCGAGCGATAGCGGATCTCCGCGCCCGCCGCGCGCGCGCCTTTGAGATATCCGGTGAGCAGCGCGTGGATATCGACGACGCCGTCGGTCGCGCACCACACCGCGCCTTCGAACTCCGCGCCTTCGAGCGCCGGCACGTAGGCGACGGCGCGGTCGCGCGTCCAGCACTCGACCGACATTCCCAGGCCGCGCGCCATCTCCGCATCGCGCGCGAGCCGCCGCCACCCCTCTCCGGAGCCGAGCAGCATCGACCCGTTCTGCTCGAAGCGCGGCGGCTCGGGGAAATCCGGCGGCGGCGAGCGCAAAAACGCCGCGCCCTCTTCCGTGAGTTTGGCGAGCGCCGCGTCGGCCACGACCTGGCGCACCATCGAGGCGTTTCGGCCCGACGAGTGCACGCCGGGGACCGCCTCCTGCTCGAGGACGACGACGTTGCGCGCGCCGTTTCGCGTCAGATGATACGCCGTCGCCGCGCCGGCGAAGCCGGCGCCGATGACGACGCAGTCGGCGGTGGTCACATTCGCCATGAGAACATCTACGCCGGAGGGAAGATCCTTTTGCCCGTGCCCTCTTCTTCCAAGACGATCGCTTTGGTGGGACATACCTTCGCGGCCAGAACGATCTTTTCGTCGCTGTCGCCCCTGGGATCGGCCACGACGGAGATGAATTTCTCGTCGAGCTGGAAAACCTTAGGCGCCGCTTGCACACATTTTCCGTATCCTTCGCATTTCTCGCGCACCACCGTGATCTTCATGGCTCCTCCTGTTCTTATTTTTTCTATCCTATTCGGGCCATTTCGGCCAGTCCGCAGCCGCAGCGCGCGACAGCCTTGCGATTCACTCTCTTTGCATCCAGGATCAACTGCGCTATAGTGGCACTGATGAGAGTCCACCGCTACACGCAGTGGGACGGCACGCAACAGATTCGCTTTCCCACTTCCGAGGACCTTCTCAAACATCTCTCCGACAATTTTCTCGAAGAAGAAGGCGTGCGGCGCGCGCTCCGCGACTTGATGCGCCGCGGCGTCTCGTCCGAAGACGGCCTTCGCTCGGTCAAAGGGCTGCGCGATTTTCTGCGCGACGCCGAAGACAAGAAGAAAGAGCTCCTGGAAAAGTATTCTCCCGAATCCTTCAAGCTGACGCCCGAAGAAGCGAAAGCGCTCAGCGACAAGCTCAACAGCCTCGCGGAAAAGCTCGAAGCGTACCAAGAGAAAATGCGCAATTTCATGGAGCGCCTCTCCGGCCGCTACGCGCAGAACATGGACGAGCTCGCGCGCAAGATGCAGGAGAGCTTCCAACGCTATCAGGAGCTGCGCGACCGCCTGAAAGACCAGATCGCGCAGCGCAAGATGAAGCGCCCGCAGGATCTCACCGGCCAGGGCCATCAAAACCTGATGGAGATGCTCGAGCGCATGAACCGCCTGCTCGAGGACGAGAATTTTCTCAAGAACCTGCCGAACATGCTGGACGCCGCCGTCGATGACATCGACAATCTGCTCGAGAATTTAAGCTCGATGAGCGAGGAGCAGCTCGGCCAGCTGAGCGACGCGCTGAGCCAGATGGAGCAGCTCCAGGAGCTGCTGAACCAGTATCCGTTCCAGGGCTCGCAGCGCATGGGCATGGGCGAAGCGGGCCAGGTGCTGGGACAGCTCCGGCGCCTCGAGCAATTCATCCGCTGGGGCCAGCGCGGCATGGCGGACATCGCCGATCTCAACCTCGACGAGATCCGCGACCTCCTCGGCGACGAAGCGTTCGAGCAGCTCAAGTACTTGAAAGGCATCGAGCGCATGCTCGAAGAGGACGGCTATCTCGTCCGCACCGGCCAGGGGCTGCGCTTGAGCCCCAAGGGGATGCGCAAGATCGGCGATAAGGCGCTGCGCGAAATTTTCCAGATGCTCAACCGCAACCGCTGGGGCGAGCACAACACGGTCGTTAAAGGCCTGCACGGCGAGACGCTCGAGGAGACGAAGAAATACGAGTACGGCGACCCGATGAACGTCAACATCGGCGAGACGCTCATGAACGCGCTCGAAAACGGCGGGCGCAGCGTGCCGCTGAGAGTCGGCCCGCACGACTTCGCCGTCCATCGCCAGGAATTTTCCACCGACTGCGAGACGGTGCTGCTGATCGACGTGAGCTATTCGATGCTCATGAACGACGCGCTCCACGCGGGAAAGAAAGTGGCGCTGGCGCTGCACCGTCTGATCGAGACGAAATATCCGCAGGACGTTCTCCATCTCGTCGCCTTTCGCTCGAACGCGAAGGTCATCCGCGCGCAGGATCTGCCTTCGATCGTCGCGATCACATACTTCATGGAGCACGGCACCGATATCAAGGAGGCGCTGCGCTTCTCGCGGCAGATCCTCGGCGCGCAGAAGGCGAGCAACCGGCAGATCATCCTCATCACCGACGGCGAGCCCACCGCCGTGACGCTCGACCGGGGCGGCCGGCTGCACAGCGGCTGGGGCTCGGCGCTGCTGCACGAGCGCATCGTGCAGGAGACGCTGAAAGAGGTCCGGCGCTGCACGCAGAGCGGCATCAAGATCAACACCTTCATGCTCGGCACGGATTTCTACCGCCGCGGCTTCATCGACCAGCTCTCGCGCCTCAATACGGGCCGCGTTTTCTATACCTCGCCCGATCAGATCGGCAACTACATCGTCGTCGACTATATCGCCAACAAGCGCAAGCGCATCGGCCGGCCGTAATTTCGTTCCTCAGCCGGAATAAACACGAAGGGGAGGGGCATTGCCCCTCCCCTTCGTATATTTACCGCCAACGGATTATTCCCCTCGACGCGGGTCGCGCCGCTTAATCGTCGGGGGAGGTCTCCTCCCTCATCTGCTGCACGGCGTGCGCCTCGTCCGCCTGATCGCACGGGCCGGAGTAATCGACCCAGTCGTCCCACTGCGCCGTCATCTGATCCTCGTTGTTGCCGGAAGACTTGTCGTTGTCGGGCGCGGGTATTTTGATGTTGCAGTAATTGTCCGGCACGACCGTGGGAGTTTGGTGTTCGTCCGCCGGGGTCCAAACGCCCACGTCCGCGGCCGCGAGCGGCGCGGCCTGCAGGGCCACCACGGCGGCGAACGCCGCCGCGGCGTAAAGCATCTTCGTGTCTTTGTAAAGGCTCATTGAATTTCTCCTAAGCAATCTTTGACGGGCGCGTGCGCGCGCGCACGGACCCATCGGGTTAATAAGTTCCGCGGAAAAGTAACGAGCGATCCGGCGGGCGGATCAGAGATTCAGCACCGAGAGGAATAAATTCGTGGAGACTTTCTGCGCCGGCACGATACCGTCGCATGGCAAAGGTGAAAACTCGCTCAGGCGGATGTCGATTCTCCGCTCCCTGGGCGTGAGGTAGCGCGCGGGAAGACGAACCCCGTCCGACGATGCGGCGCCGCCTTCCGTGTAGACGCTGCACTTGAAGGCTTTACGATGGCCGACCGGCGCGCGCCCATGGTCGGCCGGGCGCGCCGCGATGGCAGGGTACGTGACGAGACCGGCGCGTGCGGTCTGAGCGCCGAGAAGTGCGACGCCGAAGAAAAGCAGCACGGCGAGCGCGGCGACCGGTCGTTTGGCGAGCATGTTTTCAGGTTAAAGGCTTCGGGCGCGAAGTCAACCGTTGCCGGAATTAAATTAATATTAAAAAGTTGTCACCCGCGGAGGAGAAAATTGAGGCCCGCGATCACGAGCGCGGCCTCGATCAGGAGGAGGAAGACGGCTTCGGGCAGCCGATCCAGGAGCCTTTTACCGACGTAGGAGCCGACGATCATCACCGAGCCGAGGATGAGTCCGACGGCGAGTCCGCGCGCGGTCAAAACCGCCGTGCTGCCGTACACGGCGATTTTGGTCACGTGCATCACGACGGTCGCCAGCGCCTCGGTGCCGATGAGAGCGCCTTTCACGAGTCCGTAGGCGAGAAAGAACGGAATCATGATCGGCCCGACGCTGCCGAGCAGCGCGGAGAGAAAGCTGAACACCGCGCCGAGGCCGGCGAAGCCGCGGAGCGGGACGCGCAGCGCCGCGGCGCTGCCGAGATGGCGGTAAAGCACCACGGCGATCAAGAAAACGCCGAGCAGGCGCGTGAGGAACGACAGCGGCGCGGACGCGAACAGCAACCCGCCCGCTATCGCGGCGGGAACGCCGCCGAGCGCGAACCAGCCGACGACCTTCAAGTCAACCTCGCGCCGGTTGAACGCGACGCGGCTCAAATTGCCGAGCAGCTGCGCGACCGTGAGAATCGGGATCGCGTCGCGAATGCCGAAAAGCACGACGAGCGGCGGCAGCAGCACGGCCGCGCCGCCGAAGCCCGCGACCGCCGCGAGCGTCGACGCCAGAAACGCCCCGCCCCCGAGCAGCAAGAGGTCGGCCGGAGAGAGCGCGAGCGGCATTTTACTTTTCGTCGATGAGCGCGAGCACGCCCGTGTAGGCGAACAGATGATTTTCGCGCCCGAGCGGCCCGATCTCGAAGCCGCCGAAGATGCCGATGAGCGGAAAATCGCCGAGCGCCCGATGGATGTACGCGGTATCGATGTCGTCCAGGCCGTAGAGCGACCGGCCACGCGCGCAGCAGTTGAAGTAAAGCCCGAACGCCGGCGGCCTGCCGAGGCCGGCGGCCCGCCGCTCGAGCATCTGCTCCAGGTCCTCGCGCGCCCGCTCGCCGTCGCGCAGCGTGAACCACAGCCGCTCGCCTTCGAAGATTTCTTCCGCGACGGCGATGATGCCGCGCGCCGGGTCGAGTCCGATGATGTTGCGCACGACGTATTCCCCCGGCGCGAGCTCGTTCTTCGCCCGGTCGGCGGGGAGGCCGACGAAAATATAGGCGAGCGCGCGGCCGAGATTCTCCAGCAGCGGCCCTTTGACGACGCCGGCGAACGCCTCGAACGCCGGCCGGTGATCGATCTCGAGAATCAGGTTGCCTTCGGTCTTGGTGATCGTCATCGGCGGCGTGATCGGGCGGCAGCCTTGCGTGATGTCGATCGTCGCGGAAAAGGCGCCGCTCATCGAGAAGCCGGCGACGGCGTTGCTCGCGACCGTGTCGCCGCAGAGCTGGAAGGTCTTGCCGAACGTGCCGTTCTCCGCCGAGCCGGCGCCCACCATCGGCACGAAGCCCGCCTCTGCGGCGCCGCGAAAAAACGCGCGCGGCTCGACGTTGTACGCGTCGGGAAACGCGACCAGCAGCGATTCCTTGCCGGCGGGACGGGCGCGCGCGATCTCCATGCCGATGCGTCCTTCGTGGGCGCGCAGCGGCCGGTGCAGAAACGGATGGAATTCGAGACCGTCCGACGCGACGACGAGAGCGGCCAGGCCGGAGCGGCCCTCGACCTCGCCTTCCCCGGTGAGGACCCCCGCGCCGCTCGACCCGACGACCGCGTCGGTTTTCGTCGCGCGCCGGAGCGCGCAAGCGAGCCGATCGGCCGCGGGCGCGTGATCGGCGGTGAAGAAAACGAGCGCCAGGTCGGCGCGATCGACGCCCGCGCGCTCCATCGCCCGCGCCGCGGCGTCTTCCGCCGCCCGCTCGGTGGCGGGATTTTTCGACAGCCCCACGCCGGC
>DATDFN010000170.1:0-4812 GCA_036522615.1 Binatia bacterium
CCGCGCCTCAGCGACGGCACGCTTGCGGCAACGGCGCGCGAGAAGCAGGGCTTCCCGGCGATTCCGGGCGTCAAATATCTCGGCAAGGTGAACGATCTTTTCCTGCAGAACCGCCGCGCGATGCCGCCCGAGCACATCGCCGGCACCGAGCACCGCGTCTACGTCCCCAAAGTGGACGCCGACGGCAACGAGATCGCCGGTGTGCGCTCGGTCGATGTGCAGGTGCCCATCGCAACCTATTCCGGCTGGAACCTGCGCGCGAAGGGCTACATGGAAGACGAGCTGTGCTATCTCGTCGGCTCTTATATTCCGTTCGCGAAGACCAAGGAAGAGCGGATGAAAACCGGCGACCCGCGGCTGTCGCTCGAAGAGCGCTACAAGGACAGCGCCGATTATGTCGAGAAGCTCGCGTCCGCAGCGCGCACGTTGATCGAAGAGAGATTCTTATTGCCCGAGGACGCCGCGCGCATTATCTCGGGCGCGAAGAAAAACGGCGCGGTGGCGCTGAGCGCGCAGTGATGTACCTTCGCGAGTAGCTGCGGGGAGAACTTCATATGATCTTCAAAATCCTCTGGAGCATCGATGCGCTGACGGCGCTCGTCTTCGTCGTCTTCTTCATCATCGGCATCGGCGACGGCACCGTATCGTCGTTCAACATCATGTTGTGGCTTCTCATCCTTGGGATCCTCGCCGCCGTGCTTATCGGAAGCATTTCGCTACAGCGCGTCGGCCGGCCGCGCTTCGCGAACGCGCTCGCGATCGCGCTGGCGGTCCCGAGCGTCCTCACCGGACTTTTTTTTCTGCTCCTGATCCTCCTCCATCCGAAATGGAACTAGGATCGATTTCTTCGACGGGACTTCAGATGCGCAAGGCTCGCGACGACAAGCTCTTCGAACTGGAGCAGCGCCTGGCTCAGGTCGGCAAGAAGCTGTCCGCAGACGAGGCGTCAGTCCTTATCGCAGAGGACTTTGTCGAATTCGGCTCTTCCGGAAGAATCTGGTCCAGAGCAGAGATAATCGCCGCCATGTCTGAGTGGGATGCGACCGAACGAATTGTCGATGATTTCCGTGTACGCGATCTAAGCCCATCGCTTTGTCTCGTCACTTACAAATCGTCTGCTTCGGGCAAACCCGGTTTGTCCCTTAGAAGTTCTCTATGGCGAAAGGACGGCGACAGATGGCGGATCATCTTCCATCAGGGGACGGCGGTAAAATAAGCCCCCGGCTTCGCCTCACAGCCCGAATATCTTCCGGAACTCCTC
Source organism: Binatia bacterium (assembly GCA_036522615.1). Lineage (GTDB taxonomy): Bacteria > Desulfobacterota > Binatia > UBA9968 > UBA9968 > JAJPJQ01. The sequence goes on from DATDFN010000170.1 coordinate 1,262, forward strand.
TGCGTAGCGGTCGGAATGCTCCGCGACTTCCGCCGGCACTAGCCGCAGCTTGAGCTTCGCCTGATCCATCTTGGGTGCGAAGGGCTTCACGTCGCCGCGCGACGGGATGCGCCGCATCTCGCGAATCATCTCCTGCGCCTTCTTCGAGAGCACAAAATCGATAAAGAGCTTGGAAGCGTTCGGCGCCGTCGACTTCGCGCTCAGGCCCATCCCGCTGACCGTAGTGACGATGGGATTGAACGAAGTGATCCACTCGACCGGTGCCTTTTCCATTTTCATGCGCTCGACGCGAAAGCTGTAGGCCCAGCCGATCGGCACCTCGCCGGCGGCGACGAGCTGCGCGACCAATCCGTGGCCGCGGCGCCACGCCGGCTGCTGCTGCGCGAGCCGCTGGAAATATCGCTGGCCCGCCTCCTTGCCCCACGCCTGCATGAGCGTGCCGTACCAGTCGTAGTCGGTCGAGTCCATCAGCATCTTGCCTTTCCACTTCGGATCGAGGAGATCGGGATAATCGCGCGGCGCGTCGCGCTCGGCGAGCATGCGCGTGTTGTACATGACCACGAGATTGTTGTTATACACGGCCGTCCAGCGGTGTCCCGCATCCTTCAGCTCGGGCGCGTAAGCCTGCGCCTCGGGCGAGGCGTAAGGGGCGAGAAATTTTTTTTCCGCGAGCAGCTGGATGCCGCTCGACGAGACGACGTCGAAGAGCACCTTCCCCGCCCGCGCCTCGGCGAGGATGCGATTCAGCAGCTGCTCCTCGCCGAGGCGCGCAAGCTCGGCCTTGATGAACGGGTATTCGGCGAGAAAGGCGTCGAGCAGCGGCTTCGACGTATCGATCGCCATCGACGTGTACCAGGTGAGCCTCCCCTCTTTCTTCGCCGCCTCGAGCACCGCCGGGCTCGGCTGCGCGAAGACGACGAGCGCCGAGCACAGGTACAAGCTCAGCGCCAGAAACGCCGCGATGACTTTCATCGTCCGCCTCCTGGTTATCGTTAACTCTTGCTGCCTAATTCCTTCAACGCTTCTCTCAAATAGCTCTGGTCGACATACTTCGCCGGACTCGGCGGCGCGCCGTGGATCTGCCCCTGCTCCGCCTGGATCTGGATGACGACCTTCATGCCTTCGAGATTGATGTCGGCGTCCGGATTCCAGATGCGGTTCTCGATGTAGTATTCCCAGCCCTTCTCCGCGTGCGCCGGCTTGAGCTTCATCTCGCGCGTGAGAAACTCGATCGCCGGCCGCTTGTTGTCGTAGAGCCAGCGCATCGAGAGCGCCATCGCCTTCATGAAGCGGACGACGAGCGGCCGGTTCGCCTCCGCCCAGGTGCGGCGGGCGGTCAAAACGGTCAACTGGAAATTAGGAATCACGTCGACCACTCGACCGATCACGTTGAAGCCGAGCTCGACCGCCTCGAAGCTGAGCGGGACGGCGATGATCGACGCGGCGATCTGGCCTGACGCGAGCGCGGCGAAGGAAGGGGCCGAGCCGCCGACATTGATGAGCTTGTAGTCTTTTGGATATTCGAGGCCCTTCGCCTTGAGCACGCGGCGCAAGACGAGCGCCGTGCCGGACGTCAGCCCCGAAGAGCCGATGGTCGCGCCGCGGAGGTCTTCGTAGGTCTTGTAGTTTTTCCCGCCCATGATCATGTGCGTGAGACCGTTGATGACGCCGCCGAAGCTGACCAGATCGACGCCGCGCTCGACGGCGTTGATGGGCGCGTCGGCGGCCGCGCCGGAGATCGCCACCGAACCGCCGACCAGCGCCATCAGCGATTTGTCGGCCCCCTGGATCAATACCGGCTGGATGTCGAGCCCCTGCCGCTCGAAAAATCCCTGCCTCGCCGCTACCCATAGCGGACTATAGCCGAGCGTCTTCGACGAAGCGCTGAGCGGCACCTTCACCCTGTCTTCGGCCGCGCCGCACGTTTCGAATGCGGCGACGAGAAAGACGAGGATAACCGCGAAACGCATCGCAATTTACCGGACGACCTTGTCGGCGCGCTTGACGACAGTCGGCGGGAAAGTGAGACCGAGCTGCTGCGCGGTTTTGAGGTTCAGAGCGAGATGTAACTTGCTCTTCTCGATCGGCAGATCGCCGGGTTTTTCGCCTTTCAGAATTCTATCCACGAATCCTGCCAAGCGGCGGAAATTTTCGGCGTAGTCGGCGGAGTAGTCCATCAGCCCGCCGAGCTCGGCGTAGCCGCCGCGCTCCGAGAGCGACGGCAGGCGATTTTGCAGCGCCAGTTCCGCGATCTGTTTTAAATGGCGCGCGAGCGCCGGGTTGCCGACAGCGATGAGGGCGTCCGCGCCGCCCTTGACCGCCGCCTGAAGCGCGCCCCGGAGATCGGGCGCGTCGCTGCGTACTTCGAGCGACTGAAACTGCAGCTTGCGCCCGAACCCAAGGCTCTCGTAATCCTTCAGCGCGGCGGCCGAGGCGCGCCCTTCGACATTCCAGAGGACGCCGACGCGCGATATCGCAGGGGCGGCGGCTTTGAGCAGGTCGATTCCATCGCGGCGGAGATCGCGCGCAAGCGCCGTGATGCCGGTGATGTTGCCGCCGGGTCGCGTGAGGCTCGTCACGATGCCGGTCGCGACCGGATCGACCGTGATCAGCATGACGACAGGAACGTCGCTTGTCGTTCGCTTCGCGGCGCGGATCGCCGGGACGGAAGAGACGACGAGCGCATCGACCTTCTTTCGCGCCAGCTCTTCGACGAAAGCGGGAATGCGCTCCAGCTTGCCTTCGGCGAAGCGCAGTTCCAGCGCGATGTTTTGTCCCTCGACATAGCCGAGCTCGCGCAGATGCCGGCGAAACGCGTCGATCAGCGGTCCCGGCGCGCGCGGATCGCCGGATGAGGAGACGACCCCCACGCGTCGAAGCGCCGGCGCTTCGCCCGCGCGCGCGTCCGCTGTCGAATGAATGGCGAGAAGCGCAAAAAAGATTAGGCAGGCGCGTTTCATTGTCGTCCCGTGATGCGCAGCGACGCTCATTAGCCGGTCTCTTATCATGCCCGACGCCGACGTGAAAAGGGTCGACCGACCGGATCGGCCGTCGGATTGACCACCCCAACCGCCTGTGATAAGCGAACCAGCCATGAAGCTCCGTCCGCAGCTGATCTTGAGCGTCGTCGTGGCGATTTTCTTCATCGTCTTCGCTTACCAGGCGAAGGACTGGCGGCTTCAGGCCCGGCTTTATCCGTGGGCCATCGGCATCCCGATGCTGGTGCTCGCGATCGTTCAGGTCATCCTTGATCTCAAAGGCGTCGTGGCGAAGGAAACGGTGAACGCCGCGCCGGTCGATATGCAGCTTTCCGCGCGCACCGACCCCGCGCTCGCGCGCCGGCGCACTTTCAACATCTTTTCCTGGATCATCGGCTACCTGCTCGGCGTCTGGCTCTTCGGCTTCGGCTACTGCGTGCCGCTGATCGTATTCCTTTATCTCAAAGTTCAGTCGCGCGAGAGCTGGCTGCTGTCCGGGGGCCTAGCCCTGATTGCATGGCTCTTTTTCTACGGACTTTTCGACCGTCTCCTGCACATTCCCTTTCCCGACGG
>DATDFN010000171.1:0-34848 GCA_036522615.1 Binatia bacterium
CGCTGCTGAGCCGTCTCGCGGAGGAGACCGGCGGCGAGATGCTGCGCGCCGACCAATGGGAACAGGGCATCAAGCGGCTGATGACGCCGCATCCCGCGAAGGCGACGGCGGCGCGCGCGATCTGGCAGCCGCTCGCGGGTCTCGGCCTCTTTCTGTTTCTCGCCGATCTCGCGGCGCGGCGCTGGCCGAGAACCGCGATTTCGAGACATGCACGCTTTGCAGAAGCCGCTCCGATCACATAGAATCATCGGACGGCGGTTTTTTGCCGATTCATAGAAAGGAATTTTCTATTACGATGAAGAAGTGGCTCATGAGGGCGGGTGTGCTCTTCGCTGCGGCTTTGGCGGCGATTCAATTCGTTCCGGTGGAGCGCGTCAATCCGCCGGTGGAAAGCGACCTCGCGGCGCCCGACGATGTGAAAAAGATTCTCCGCCGTTCGTGCTACGACTGCCATTCCAACGAGACGCGCTGGCCGTGGTACGCGCGCGTCGCGCCGGTGTCGTGGCTGATATCGAGCGATGTCGCGGAGGGCCGGCGCGAAGTCAATTTCTCCGCCTGGAGCCGGTTCACCGGCGGGCGCCGCGCGCGGAAATTCAAGGAGATCGTCGAGCAGGTGGAAGAGAACAAGATGCCGCAGTGGTACTACGTTCTTCTCCATCCGGAGGCGAAGCTAGAGCCGCGCGACAAAGAAATCATCCTCAACTGGGCGAAGCAGGCGCTGCGATCATGAGAAAGCTCTACACGGCGCAAAACCCGCTCGTCATCAGTCATTTGAAGAACCTGCTCGAAAGCGGCGGCGTCCGCTGCACAGTGAAGAATCTGTATCTCGCCGCCGCTATGGGCGAGCTCCCGCCGATCGAATGCTGGCCGGAGCTGTGGGTGCTCGACGATCAGCGGTACCCGGAGGCGAGAAGAGTCCTGAAGCGGGTGCTCGCGCCGCTCAGACCCGCGGCGAAGCCGTGGCGCTGCAAGAAATGCCGCAGCGAAGTCGACGGCCAGTTCAGCGAATGCTGGAATTGCGGTGTCGGCCGCCCGCTGTTCGAAGACGCGACCAGACAGAAGGCCGGCTAAAGCGAGATGTCCATGGCGGCCGACAAATTGCGCGTTCTCGCCTTCGCCGGCAGCTTGCGGCGGAATTCGTACAACCGCGGGCTCATCCGCGCCGCGGTTCAGGCCGCGCCGGAGGGCATGGCGATCGAGACGTTCGATCTCGCTCCCATCCCGCTCTACAACGCCGATGTCGAGGAGCAGGGGCTGCCGCCGGCGGTCGCGCACTTCAAGGAGAAAATCCGCGCGGCCGACGCTCTTTTGATCGCGACCCCGGAATACAATTATTCCGTCACAGGCGTCTTGAAGAACGCAATCGACTGGGCTTCGCGCCCGTCGAACCAGTCGCCGCTGCAGAAAAAACCCGCTGCGCTCATGGGCGCCTCGGGCGGACAGATGGGGACGGCGCGCGCGCAGCTGGCGCTCCGGCAGTCGTTCGTTTTCACCGAAACGCTGGTGCTCCCGAAGCCCGATATTTATGTCTCGCATGCGGCGAAGAGCTTCGACGCCGAAGGGAATATCACGGACGAGAAGCTCCGCGAGCGCATCAAGATGCTGCTCGACGCGCTCGTCCGCTGGGTCGTGCTTCTGCGCCAGGGCCCGCTTTGAAGCCCCTCGATAAAGCGCGCCGCTGCTTCTGGGCGAAGTCCGACCTCATGATCGCCTATCACGACGAGGAATGGGGCGTGCCGCTTCACGACGACCGAGCGCTGTTCGAATTTCTCGTGCTCGAAGGCGCGCAGGCGGGTTTGAGCTGGGAGACGGTGCTTCGCAAGCGCGAAAATTATCGGCGCGCGTTCGACAATCTCGACGCGGCCAAGGTCGCGCGCTACGACGCGGCGAAAATAAAAAAGCTGCTCGCCGATCCCGGCATCATCCGCAACCGCTTGAAGATCGAGTCGGCGATCAAGAACGCGCGCGCGTTTCTCGCCGTACAAAAGGAATTCGGCAGCTTCGACCGCTTCATCTGGCAGTTCACCGGCGGCAAGCCTAAGCGAAATCGGTTTCGCGCGCCAAAGGAGATTCCGGCTAGCACCGAGGAGTCCGACGCGATGAGCCGCGAGCTCAAGCGCCGCGGCTTTACCTTCGTCGGCTCGACGATCTGTTACGCGCACATGCAGGCGACCGGCATGGTCAACGATCATCTGGTCGGCTGCTTTCGGCGCGATGAAATATAGACCTTGCTTCTTGCCGGGATCGAACTTAGCATTATTTCTGAATCGCGGAGGTGGTTATGGCGCGGCCGATTTCGGATATCCACGGGTATCACGCGCACATTTATTATACGCCGGAGACCAAAGCCGCCGCGGCGCGCGTGCGCGAAGGCTTGAGCCAATTCGACGTCAAGCTCGGGAGCTGGCACGACGAACTCGTCGGCCCGCATTTGAAGCCGATGTACCAGGCGCTGTTCGCGCCCGAAGAATTCGAAAAAGTCGTGCCGTGGCTCATGCTCAACCGCGAGGGTCTCGACGTGCTCGTGCATCCCGAGACCGGCGAAGGCAAGGGCGATCACCTCGACCGCTCGCTCTGGCTCGGCACCAAGCTCGGCGTCAACCTGAACGCGTTCAAAAAATAAATTGAGGTAAAGATGCCCGCGATCGTGCAAACCTCGCTGCTGCTCGTCTGCTCGAATATCTTCATGACTTTCGCGTGGTACGCGCATCTGAAAAATTTGAACGACAAGAAGTGGTACATCGCCGCGCTCGTCAGCTGGGGCATCGCGCTGTTCGAGTATTTGCTTCAGGTGCCGGCGAACCGGATCGGCTACACCGAGCTCAGCCTTTCGCGGCTGAAGATTTTGCAGGAAATCATCACGCTGTCGGTGTTCGCGCCGTTCGCCGTCTTTTACATGCGGCAGCCGATCAAGCTCGATTATCTGTGGGCCGCGCTGTGTCTCGTCGGCGCGGCGTATTTTATATTTCGCGGATAGCAAACCATGACAGCTGAAGACGCGGCAAAGACGCCGCCCGGCCATCGCTCGGGCTACATCGCGATTGTTGGGCGGCCGAACGTCGGCAAGTCGACACTGCTGAACCGCCTGCTCGGGCAGAAGATCGCGATCGTCTCGCCCAAACCGCAGACGACGCGCAATCGCATCGCCGGCATCCTCACGACCGATGCTTCGCAGACGGTTTTTCTCGACACGCCCGGAATCCACCGGGCGCGCTCGCTCATCAACCGGCGCATGGTCGACGTCGCGCTCAATACGCTGGGAGAAGTGGACGGCATTTTGTGGCTCGTCGACGCGCGCGACGGCCTGCGCAAGGACGACGAAGAGATCGCCGAGCGGTTGAAGTCGTTGTCGGCGCCGGTTATCGTTCTACTGAACAAAATCGATGCCATCGCCAAGGGAAAGCTGCTGCCGCTGATCCAGCGCTTATCTGAGCTTTTACCTGGACGAGAGATCATTCCGATCACCGCGCTCAAAGGCGACGGCGTCGATCTCGTCCTCGATCGCATCGAAAAGCTTCTGCCCGAAGGGCCGCGCTACTACACCGAAGGCGAGATCACCGACCAGACGGAGCGTTTTCTCGCCGCCGAGATCGTGCGGGAGAAAGTCTTTCTCCGCACGCGCGAGGAGATTCCCTACGGCACCGCGGTGACGATCGACGAGTTCACGGAAAAAGAAGAAAAGAATCTCGTCGTCGTAAAGGCGACGATCCACGTCGAGCGCGAGACGCACAAGCCGATTCTCATCGGCAGGCGCGGCGCGATGCTGAAGGAGATCGGCACGGAAGCGCGCGAGGAGCTGGAAAAGATTCTCGGCTGCAAGATATTTCTCGAGCTGTTCATCCGGGTCGATCCCGGCTGGACGCAGGATCCGAACGCCCTCAACGAAATGGGGTTGTGATGGCCGAAGCCATCGAAAATATTCCCGCGGGCGCAGTGTTGCCGCGGCGGCTGCCGGTGCTCGCACTCGTCGGGCGGCCGAACGTCGGCAAATCGACGCTCTTCAACCGCCTCACGCGCGAGCGCAAGGCGATCGTCCACGATCTTCCCGGCGTCACGCGCGACCGCAATTACGGCACCGCCGAATGGGACGGGAGAAAGTTTCTTGTGATCGACACCGGCGGCTTCGAGCCCGAAGCCGAGACGGCGCTCAAAAAACAGGTGCAGGAGCAGACGCGGCTAGCGATCGAAGAAGCGGACGCGATTGTGTTTCTCTTCGACGGCAAAGCCGGCCTTCATCCGATCGACCGCGAAGCGGCCGATCTGCTGCGCAAAGTGCCGAAGCCGGTATTCTTCGCCGCCAACAAGATCGACAGCCAGGCCCGCGCGAACGGGCTCTACGAGTTCTACGCGCTGGGCGTCGACGAAATCCTGCCCGTCTCCGCCGAGCACGGCCTTGGCGTCGCCGAGATTCTCGACCGGGTCGTGAAAACGTTTCCGGAGGAGACGGACACAGGGAGCGAGACCGCGACGTCGCCGCTCGCGCTCGCCGTCGTCGGCCGGCCGAACGTCGGCAAATCCACGCTGGCGAATCGTCTCCTCGGCTACGAGCGGTCGGTGGTCGATGCAACGCCGGGCACGACGCGCGATGCGATCGATACGCCGCTCGAGTTCGCGGGCCGGTCGTATACGCTCATCGACACCGCCGGGATTCGGCGCAAGGCGCGTATCGCCGACCGCCTCGAGCAGTACAGCGTCGTGCGCTCGCTCGGCTCGATCGACCGTGGCGACGTCATCGTCTATATCATCGACGCGACCGAAGGCGTGACGAGCCAAGACGCGCAGATCCTCGCCTACGCGGCGGAACGCGGCAAAGGTCTCGTGCTCGCCGTCAACAAGTGGGACGCCGTCGCGCCCGATAAAAAAGATCCGCGCGCCTACCGGCAGGAAGTCTATTACAAGCTCCCGTTCGTCGATTTCGCGCCCGTCAAATTCATCTCCGCCGCTACCGGTCAGGGCGTGGGTAAAATGATGGCGTCGGTCAAAAGCGTCGCCGCGGCCTATCGCTTGAAGATTCCCACCTCGCCGCTCAACCAGTCGCTGCGCGCGATCTTCGCGAAAAATCCCCCGCCGCTCGCGCGCGGCAAGCCGGTCAAATTTTTTTACGCGACGCAGATCGGTGTCGGGCCGCCGACGTTCGCGCTCTTCGTCAACTTCGCCCATGGCATCGGCCCCTCGTACGAGCGCTACCTCGTTCACCAGCTCCGCCAGGCGCTCGGCTTCGAAGGCGCGCCGCTCCGGCTCGTGATCCGCGGCCGGCGCGAAGAAGGCACAAATGTGCAAAGCAGGAGACGAAAATCGAATCCTGCGAAAAGTCGCGGAAGATCGCGAACGCGGTCCTAGCGCGCGCGGCCGTCCGGAAAATTGCCGCCGATCTCGGCGGAAATCTTGACTTATTGAGCGATTCACCGTAGTCACACTAGACGCAACCGGCCGCCCGTACGGCCGGTGCTGGTATTTGGCGCGTTTTTCGCATAACATTATAAGACTGTGCTCTGCGGCCGGGGCGACCGGTACGCGCGGGCAAAATAAAAATGGAGACCATCGCCGATATCGCGGCGCCTGCGGCGCCGAATGACAGCGCAGCTGCGCCGTGGCTCGCGCTCGCGCGCGTTCGCGGTCTCGGGCCGGCGACGTTCAAGAAGCTGGCAGATTTTTTCGACGACCCGATTCGTGCGCTGTCCGCTTCCGCGGAAACGCTCGCGCGCGTTCCGGGCCTCGACCGGCCGGTTGCCGAGGGACTCCTCCGCTTTTCGGAATGGGACGAGATCGAAAAAGAAATGACGCGCGCCGCGGCGGCGGGCGCAAGCATCGTTCCTTATGCCAGTCCCGTGTACCCGGCGCGCTTGAAAGCGATCGCAGATCCGCCGCCGCTCCTCTACGTGAAAGGCGAGCTCGCGACCAGCGACGAGCGCGCGGTCGCGATCGTCGGCACGCGCGCGGCGAGCGAGTACGGCCTCGGGCTCACGCGCGAGCTCGGCCGCGGTCTCGCGGCGCTGGGATTTACCATCGTGAGCGGCATGGCCCGCGGCATCGACGCCGCGGCGCACGAAGCGGCGCTCGAAGCCGGCGGCCGGACCATCGCCGTCCTGGGCTCCGGCGTCGACGTAATCTATCCGCGCGAAAACGAAAAGCTCTACCGGCGTATTTGCGAGCGCGGCGCCGTCGTGTCCGAATTGCCGATCGCGACGCCGCCGCTTGCGTTCCATTTCCCCGCGCGGAACCGCATCATCAGCGGCTTCGCCGTAGGCGTGGTCGTGGTCGAGGCGACGGAGAAGAGCGGCTCGCTGATCACGGCCGCGCAGGCGCTCGAGCAGGGGCGCGAGGTCTTCGCCGTTCCGGGCGCGGCGGGATCGAGCCGCAGCCGCGGCCCACACCGCTTGATCCGCCAGGGCGCCAAGCTCGTCGAGCGCGTCGAAGACATCATCGAAGAAATCGCCCCGCAGCTCGTTTCACGGGCCGTCGCTGCGGAGAAGCCCCGGGCGGTGTTGCCGGCGGATTTGAGCACGGAGGCAAAAAAAATCTTCGCGCTCGTCGTCGATGCGCCGCGGCATATCGATGAAATCATCGAGCAGAGCGGCGTCAATCCCGGAAAGACTTCCGAGGTCCTGCTCGATCTCGAAATCCGGGGATTGCTCAGGCAATTGCCGGGAAAGAAATTTCAGGTAATGTAACGAGCGGGGCTTAAAGGCGGTCCCGCGAGTATTTATTGAATTTTTATGGCAGCTAAAAATCTAGTCATCGTCGAATCTCCCGCGAAGGCGAAAACGCTCGGAAAATATCTGGGCCGCGACTTCCAGGTGAAGGCGTCGGTCGGCCACATTGTGGACCTGCCCAAGAGCAAGCTCGGCGTCGACATCAAGAAAGATTTCAAGCCGGATTTCCACGTCATCCAGGGAAAAAAGAAGGTTGTCGACGAGCTCAAGCACGCGGCCAAGGGCAAGGACAATATTTATCTCGCGTCCGACCCCGACCGCGAGGGCGAAGCGATCGCGTGGCACATCGCCGATCAGCTCGGCAAAGACCACTTCCGGATCCATCGCGTGCTGATCAACGAGATCACGCGCAAGGCGGTGCAGGAAGCGATCGCCAACCCGCGGAAGCTCGACCGGCAGAAGTTCGACGCGCAGATTGCGCGGCGCATTCTCGACCGCCTGGTCGGCTATCAGATTAGCCCGATCCTGTGGAAGAAAGTCCGCCGCGGCTTGAGCGCTGGGCGCGTGCAGTCGGTCGCCGTGCGTCTCGTCTGCGAGCGCGAGCGCGAGATCAAGGCGTTCACGCCGATCGAATACTGGTCGCTCACGGCGAATCTGGAGGGCCGCGTTCCGCCGGCCTTTGCCGCGCGCCTTACGCAGTGGCGCGGCGAGAAAATCGACAACAAGGACAACCGCATCGAGAGCGAAGCGCGCATGAGCGGGATCACCGCCGCTCTCGAAGGTCTGCCGTGGACGATCACCGAGGTCGAGAAAAAAGAGCGGCGGCGATTCCCGACGCCGCCTTTCGTCACGAGCAAGCTGCAGCAGGAGGCCTCACGCAAGCTCGGCTTCCAGCCGCAGCGCACGATGCAGATCGCGCAGCGGCTCTACGAAGGCGTTGAGCTCGGTGACGAAGGCTCGGTCGGCCTCATCACCTACATGCGCACCGATTCCACGCGCATCTCGAACGACGCGATCAACGACGTGCGCGGCTTCGTCGGGAAGCAATTCGGCAAATCGTATCTTCCCGAGAAGCCGAATGTCTATCGCTCGAAAAAAAGCGCGCAGGACGCGCACGAAGCGATCCGCCCGACCTCGATGGAATATCCGCCGGAGCGCGTGCGCCGCTTCCTCCGGCGCGAGGACTTCGCGCTCTACTCGCTCATTTGGGCGCGCTTCGTCGCGAGCCAGATGGGGCCGGCGGTCTACGACCAGACCGGCTTCGACATCCAGGTCGGCGACGCGTTGTTTCGCGCCACCGGACAGCAGCTCAAATTCGACGGCTTCATCCGCGTCTATACCGAGGGGCGCGACGACGAAGACGACGAGCAGGATGCGACGCTGCCGGACCTCAGCCGCGGCGATGCGCTCAAGCTTCTCGGCCTCGAGCCGCGCCAGCACTTCACCCAGCCGCCGCCGCGCTTCACGCAGGCGACGCTCATCAAAGAGCTGGAGGAGGACGGCATCGGCCGGCCGTCGACGTACGCGAGCATCGTCTCGAATATATTGAACCGCGAGTATGTGACGCTCGACGAGCGCCGCACGCTGGCGCCGACCGAGCTCGGCTTTCTCGTCACCGATCTGCTGGTCGACGCCTTCCCCGATATCCTGAACGTCAAGTTCACCGCCGGCATGGAAGACGTCCTCGACAAGGTCGAGGAGGGCAAACAGGACTGGCAGAAGGCGATGAAGAATTTCTACACGCCTTTCGCGCGCGATCTCAAAAAAGCCGACAAGGAGATGCGCGACGTCAAGCGCCAAGAGGTGCCGACCGACATTCCGTGCGAGAAATGCGGCTCGATGATGGTGATCAAATGGGGCCGCAACGGCGAGTTTCTGGCCTGCCCGCAATACCCCGAGTGCAAGAATACGAAAAATTTCACGCGCGGCGAGAACGGCGAGGTCGAGGCCGCCAAGGAAGAAGAGATCAACGAGACCTGTGAGCAGTGCGGCCGGCCGATGATGATGCGCTGGGGCAAGTACGGACGGTTCCTCGGCTGCAGCGGCTATCCGGAGTGCAAGAACATCCGCGGCCTCGAAAAGCCGGTCGACACCGGCGTGCAGTGCCCCGAATGCAAGCAGGGGAGCCTCCAGCAGCGCAAATCGCGCCGGGGAAAATTATTCTACAGCTGCGAACGCTACCCGGACTGCAAGTTCGCGGTGTGGGACAAGCCGGTCGCGGAAGCGTGCCCGCAGTGTGGCTTTCCGATCACGGTCGAGAAGATTACCAAACGCGCCGGCCGCGTGCGGCAGTGCCACAAAAAAGAATGCGGCTATAAGCTAAAGCTCGACGCTCCGGTCGAGGCCGATGCGCAAAAGCCGGCATCCCGAGCCTAGAACTCAGAACCATGCATCTTTGCCTTCCCGACTGAATTCTGTATCCTCTTATTCTCTTCCATGAATTCTCCGGTCCGCATCATCGGCGGCGGCCTCGCCGGATGCGAGGCGGCATGGCAGCTCGCCCGCCGCGGCGTCGCAGTCGAGCTTTACGAAATGCGTCCGCAGCGTGCGACGGAAGCGCACGCGACCTCGCACCTGGCAGAGCTCGTATGCAGCAACTCGCTCCGCTCTGCGGCCCTGACCAACGCCGCAGGTCTTTTGAAGGAGGAGATGCGGCGCCTCGATTCGCTGATCATTAGAACCGCGGAAGCCTGCCGCGTGCCGGCGGGCAGCGCGCTGGCGGTCGATCGCGAGCGCTTCGCCGCCGCCGTCACCGCCGAGGTCGAGTCGCTGCCCGGAGTCAAGCTTGTCCGCGCCGAGATGGAAACGATCCCGCGCGATGGAATCATCATTGTCGCTTCGGGTCCGTTGACTTCGCCCGCGCTGTCCCGCTCTCTCGAAGAACTGCTCGGGGCGCGCCAGCTTTACTACTATGATGCGATCTCGCCGATCGTCACGGCGGAATCGATCGATACGTCGATCGCGTTTTCCGCTTCGCGCTACGACCGCGGCGGGGACGACTACATTAATCTGCCGTTCACGCGCGAGGAGTATTACGCGTTCATCGACGCCCTGCTCGCGGCACAAAAAGTGCCGGCGCACGATTTCGAGGACCTGCGCTACTTCGAAGGCTGCCTGCCGATCGAGGAGATGGCGCGGCGCGGGCGCGAGACGCTCGCGTTCGGCCCGATGCGCCCGACCGGACTCATCGATCCGCGGACTGGAAAAAGGCCCTATGCGGTCGTTCAGCTCCGCCAGGAGAACCGCGACCGCACGCTGTATAATATGGTGGGCTTTCAGACCAAAATGACTTACCCGGAGCAGAAGCGGGTCTTCGCGCTCGTGCCTGGTCTCGCCCGCGCCGAATTTGCCCGCTTCGGCAGCCTGCACCGCAACACGTTTATCGACGCGCCGCGCCAACTCCGGCCGACGCTGCAATGGCGTGCCTCGCCGGACATCTTCTTCGCCGGCCAGATCACCGGCGTCGAAGGATACATCGAGTCGGCGGCTTCAGGGCTTCTCACCGGCATCAACGCCGCGCGGCTCGTGCGCCGCGAGCGTGTCGTCGCGCCGCCGCCGACCACCGCTCTTGGTTCGCTGCTCGCGTACATTACCGATCCGGAGCGCAAAGACTTCCAGCCCATGAATGTCAACTTCGGGATCATGCCGCCGCTCTCGCCGCCGCCTCCGAAGAAGATGAAAAAAGAGGTGATGGCCGAGAGGGCGCTCGCCGACATCGAAATCTGGCTCGTGGCGATCGGCGAGAAGCGCGTTCCGCCTTCCGAGCTTCGAGTTCAGAGTCCCTAGGTATTTCCTCGACTTGCATCCGGACATGTGAAACAGGAGACTGTTTCTCGCTATGTCCAGGTTCGCCGCCATCGACATCGGAACCAATACGATCCTGATGCTGGTCGCCGACGTTGCCGCCGACGGCACGTTCACCGTGGTCAGCGACCGCAGCGAAATCGCGCGGCTGGGACAAGGCGTCGACCAAACGCGCTCCCTGTCGAGCGCGGGGATGGAGCGCGCGCTCGCGGTTCTGCGCGATTACATGCGCGCATGCCGGCAGTCCGGCATCAAAGAAATCGCGGCGGTCGGCACCAGCGCGCTGCGCGATGCGGTTAACGCTAAAACCTTCACCGAGCGGCTGAAACGGGAGCTCAACCTCGACCTTCGAGTTCTGTCCGGAGCGGAGGAGGCGGCGTATTCCTACCTGTCCGTACGTAAAGGGCTGAAGATTGACGCGCCCGAGATGCTCGTCGTCGATATAGGCGGCGGCAGCACGGAATTCATCTGGGCGCGAGACGGAAAGCTCCAGGGCTGGGCGAGCATCGACGTCGGCTCGGTGCGCCTGACCGAGCGCCATGTGCGCAGCGATCCGGTGTTGCCAGAGGAATGCGCGCGGCTCATCGCCGCCGTCGATCAGTCGCTCGGCAAGCTCCGCGCCGACTGGGGCGGAAAGATTTCCGCGCCGGTGATGGTCGGCATCGCCGGAACATTCACTACGATGGCCGCCGTGCAAAAAGGCCTGCGTCATTATTCGCACAGCGAAGTGCACGGCTTCCGCTTGCGCCGCGCGGAAATCGAGCGGCAGGCGGCGCTGTATCAGTCGAAAACCGTCGCCGAGCGCAAGCAAATCGCCGGTCTCGAGCCGATGCGGGCGGATGTCATTCTTGCCGGAGCGCTTTTGACCGAGAGGATCTTAAATCTGTTCGCTGTCGACGAAGCGATCGTCAGCGACCAGGGCATCCGCTACGGACTGCTGTACGAAAAAATCGCGAATCGTTCACGGCGGCAATAAAAAAATCACCATTGCGAGCCGGCGCGTCCGGCTGCTATCGCGAACAAAATATTTGCGGATTTTTTAGTTGACATTTCATTCTGAATTCGGAATTATGGCGCCTGTTTTTCCAAAAATTTTTAGCGAGAAACATTTTTTAACTCATCGGCACACGGATGCTAAGGGAGGGACGCCATGACGAAAGGGGATCTCGTCAACGCGGTGGCGAAGGCGGCGGGGCTCAACAAGTCGACGGCCGGAGAAGCCGTGGACGCGATCTTTGACAGCCTTGCGCGCGCCATCAGGAAAGACAGGCGGTTTCAGGTCCCGGGGTTCGGCACGTTCACCGTGCGCTCGCGCAAAGCGCGAAAAGGGCGAAATCCGCAGACCGGCGATGAAATCGCCATCAAGGCGAGCCGTACGGTAGGCTTCAAACCGGCGCCGGATTTGAAGCGCGGCTTGTAAACCCGGGGTCTATCGTCTTCAGGGCCGCCACGCGCAGTGGCGGCCCTTTTTATTTGGTTTCGATATGGGTACAATAGCTGAAATAACAATTCGCATTTTGTTAGGCATCTTATGGCATTGACCGGCAAAAAAATCTGGCTCGATGGTGAGTTGATGGACTGGGACAAGGCGAAAGTGCATGTCCTCACCCATGCTCTCCATTACGGCACCGGATATTTCGAGGGAATCCGCTGCTACGCTCTGGAAGACGGCCGCTCGGCCGTGTTCCGGCTCGACGAGCATGTCCGGCGATTGTTCGACTCGGGAAAAATCCTCGGATTTCCTCTCCCGCGGAGCTTCGAGGAGATCAAAAAGGCCATTCTCGACGTCGTCCGCGCAAACGGCTTGAAGGAATGCTACATCCGGCCGATCGCGTTCGTCGGCCTGGGAGAGATGGGACTTTACGCGCCGGACAATCCAATCCATATCGCCATCGCCGCCTGGTCGTGGGGCGCCTATCTCGGCGACGAGGGCATCAAGAACGGTATCCGCGCCAAGGTCTCATCGTACACGCGGCATCATGTGAATGTCATGATGACGAAGAGCAAGGTCTCCGGCAACTATATCAACTCGGTGCTGGCAAAGAGCGAGGTCAAAAATGCCGGTTACGACGAGGCCATCATGCTCGATCCCGAAGGGTACGTCGCCGAAGCGAGCGGCGAAAACATTTTCATCGCCCGCGGCCGCCGTATCAAGACGACCCCGCTGACCTCGATTCTCGCCGGCATCACGCGCGATTCCGTTGTCGAGCTGGCGCGCGACAAAGGCTATGAAGTGATCGAGGAGCGCTTCACCCGGGACGAGCTCTACACCGCCGACGAGGCGTTTTTCACGGGGACGGCCGCGGAATTGACGCCGATTCGCGAAGTGGACAACCGCAAAGTCGGCGAGCGCTGCCCCGGGCCCGTGACGCACGAGTTGCAGAACGCTTTCTTCGATATCATCAAGGGAAAAGACAAGAAATATTCCCGCTGGCTCGCCTACGTTTGACCTCACTTCGTTATCGCCGACGACGCCGAGGAGTGCCGCATGGCGGAAAAAAAGCTCGCGCTTAAGGTCACCATGCTGCCCAAAGACACGAACGCGCGCGGCACGATCTTCGGCGGCATTATTTTGAGCCACATCGACCTCGCGGGCGCCGTGACGGCGCGCGAGCACGCGGCGAAGGATTTCGTCACCCGCGCGATGCACGAAGTCGGCTTTATCGCTCCTGTTTATGTCGGCGATGTGGTAAGCTTCTACACGGAGGTCGTGAAAGAAGGCAGGACGTCGCTTACCGTGCGCGTCCACGTCGAGGCCGAACGCTTCAGCGAGCCAAGTAAACGCGTAACTGTCACAAAGGCGGAGGTGGTGTATGTGGCGATTGACGACAGCGGCAAAACAACGACGATACGGTAAGCGATGAACCGGACACTCCTAAGCGTCCTGTTGGTCGTGACTCTTGTCTTACCCACCGCCGCGTACTCCGCGCAGCAGTCCGGGCGCGTCGGCTGTCCCCACTGCATCAACGACGGCTCCGAAGTTTCCAATTTGCTGCAGCAGGCCGATTCGCTTTACGCGGCGTTCAAGGCCCGCGAAGCGCTGCACGCGCTCAGCCGCGTCCTCCAGCTCGACCCGAACAATTTCGAAGCCTTGGCGAAGTCGGCGCGCGGTTACATCGACCTCGGAGACATGATTACTGATTCAGACCCGAACGCAAAGGAAAAGAAGCTTAAGGAATACCGAACCGCCGAGGACTACGCCCGTAAGGCGGTAAAGATCGACCCGCAGAATACTTGGGGCCATTTTTACGTCGCCGCATCGCTCGGCAAAATCGCCTCGCAGTCTCCGACTTCGAAACAGATCGATCTCGCCGGCGAGATTCGCGCAGAGGTGGAAAAGGCGATCGAGGCTGATCCACAGAACGGCTTCGCTTATCACATTTACGGCGTCTGGCACCGGCGCATGGCCGAGGTAGGCAACGCGAGCCGTATGCTCGCCTCCGCGTTTCTCTGGCGCTCGATCCCGAGAGGAGATTTAAATACCTCGGTCGATTACCTGAAAAAAGCGATCGCGCTCAACCCGGCGGTTATCTCGCATCACCTTGAGATCGCCAAGACTTACATCGATCTCGGTAAATACGATCTCGCCCGAAGCTCGCTCAAAACATCGCTCGCGCAGCCGATCCAATTCTCGGACGATGCGAATCATAAGCGGGAAGCGGAAAAACTTCTCGCGGAGATCGCCGACCGTTAGCGCGGGCAGCCCGTTCCCACGTATTCCTGTAGAAACGAAAATACCGCCTTGGCGGTGCCGTCGAGCGGCAGGCGATGGCCGGCGTCGGGAAAGATCACCGTCCGGTGCGGCAACTGGACGGCTTTCAGGCTTCGGTCGAGCATCTCAGCCTGATTGACCGGCAGCAGGGGATCTTTGGCGCCGTGGAGCACCAGCGTGGGAGCGCCCCAGCGACTCACCTCGGGAAGGACATTGAAGAGCTTGGGGTCCGCCTCGCTGTTGGGGTTCAGAACCTGTCGGATCCACTCGATCGAGGTGTCGCGGTAAAGCTCGCCCAAGTCGTATGCGCCGGAATGGAGTACGACCGCTCGCAAGTGCGGTAGCCGCGGGATCGCGGCCGCGGCGAAGACCGCGCCGCGGGAAAAGCCGTAGAGCACAATCCTTTGCCCGTCGACCCACGAAAGCCGCGAAACTTTGGCGATGCCGTCGTTGAGCACGCCCGTGACCACTCCCCGGTCCCCGCCGCTGGCGATTTCCGTGGCGCCGTAGCCGGGAAGCGAAACGGCTAAGGCCGCGTAGCACAGATGCTTTGCGAAAAGCTCCGCGACCGGCGTCAATGTCTCCGCGCCCCTGGCGCTCCTGCTGTGCCCGTGTACCAGAACGATTAGAGGGAAAGATCCGCCTCCTGCCGGGCGCACGATA
Source organism: Binatia bacterium (assembly GCA_036522615.1). Taxonomy (GTDB): domain Bacteria; phylum Desulfobacterota; class Binatia; order UBA9968; family UBA9968; genus JAJPJQ01. Next base: position 14,833 of record DATDFN010000171.1, read on the forward strand.
AACGCCTCCGCCTTGCCTCCCTGCGTCTCATAAAAAAATCGCGTCGTCGTCGCGGTCGACGCGCTCTCGAGCTGGGTTAACTCCGCATTGCGCACGCCGCCGCAGCCGGCGAGCGACGCGAGCGCAACGAACATCGAAATCTGCTTCCACATAAGATTAGTTTCTAAACCCAATTCGGGCGAAAGCAAAACGCGCGGTTGCGCGGGCGCAGAGCATCGAGTATTTATGCCTGAAATGAGGCCGCGCCGGGCTCTGTTGCTATCGATTCTCCTCGCGGCCGTAACACTCGGCTGCGGCGGGGCGAAGTCGTCCAAGGGCGTTCTTCGGGTGGGGTTCGTTCCTTCCGAAAACGTCCAGCAGGTCGCGCAGAACGCCCAGCCGATCGTCGACATCCTGCACAAGGAACTCGGCATGGACGTCGAGCCGTTCGTCGCGACCGATTATACGGGCGTGGTCGAGGCGCTGCGCGCTAAAAAGCTCGACATCGCTTTTTTAAGCCCGGCCTCTTACGTCCTGGCGAAAAACGAGGCGAACATCCAGGTCGCGCTGAAATCTCATCGTAAAGGCTCGGCGGCGTATTACGCCGCGATCATCACGCGCTCGGACAGCGGCATCAAGACCCTCAACGATCTCAAGAACAAAACCTTCGCCTTCGGCGACCCTCTCTCGACGACCGGCCACATCATTCCGCGCAAGATGTTTTTGGAAAACGGCATCGACCCGGGCAAGGACTTCGCGCATGTCATCTATTCCGGCGGCCACGACGCCACGGTGCTGGCGGTGTTGCACCGCAAAGTCGACGCCGGCGCGACGTTCGCCAACTTTACCGACGGCAAAGACGCCGCGTGGATACAGTATTTGAAAAAGCCCGAAGAGCAGAAGCAGATCCGCGCGATCGCCTACTCCGAGCCCATTCCGGCGGACAATCTCGTCTACCGCGCGGACCTCGATCCGGCGGTGGCGAAGAAAATCACCGATACCTTTCTGGCTCTCGGGCGCGATCCGGCCGGCCAGAAGATGCTGCGCGACTTGTACCAGATCGACGGCTTCGTGCCCGCCAGCGATCAGGACTACGACTCGGTGCGCGCGGCGTTCAAGAGCGCGGGCATCAATCTCAAGGAAGCTCTCAAAAAAAGGTAGTCCGGTGGTGGAGCGCGGCAGGTGACCATCCTCGAGATCAAAGACCTGCGCAAGAGCTACGGCTCGACGACGGTGCTCTCCGGCATCGATCTCAGCGTCGAACAGGGCGAGTTCGTGGGCGTCATCGGCCTGTCGGGTTCCGGCAAATCGACGCTGCTCCGCTGCGTCAACCGGCTGGTCGAGCCGACCGGCGGCGCCATCTACATGCCGCGCGCGATCTTCGATCCCGGCGCCGACGGCGCCAAGATCGATATCGTCAAGCTGGGGCGGGGCGAAATGCGGCTCTACCGGCGCAAAGTCGGCATGATCTTTCAGCACTACAACATCGTCAAGCGCCTCACCGTCATCGAGAACGTCCTCTCGGGCGCGCTCGGCTACCAGTCGAGTGTGAAAAGCTGCCTCAAGCTTTTCACCCGCGACGAACGGCGCCAGGCGCTCGTCAATCTCAAGCGCGTGGGGCTTCTGCCGCACGCCTACAAGCGCGCGGATCAGCTTTCCGGCGGCGAGCAGCAGCGCGTGGCGATCGCGCGCACGCTGATGCAGAGCCCCGCGCTCATTTTGGCCGACGAGCCGGTCTCGAGCCTCGATCCTAAGCTCTCGCGCGTCGTGCTCGATATATTGAAGCGCGTGTGCCGCGAGGACGGCATCACCGCGCTCGTGAGCCTCCACACGCTCGACGTGACGCGCGAGTACGCCGACCGCGTCATCGGTCTAAAGGGAGGGCGTGTATTTTTCGACGGTCCGGTGGCAAAACTCACCGATGCCGTCGTGGAAGATGTGTACCAGCGCACACAGGCCTGAGATGAAAAAATTGCTCGTCATATTTTTGGTTTTGTTCGAGCTCGGCGCGGCGCAGGCGGCGCAGCAGCGCAGCGGCGGCGGGGGTCGCGGCAACCGCGACCCCCGCGAATCGCCGCCGACCGTCGGCCGCGACGATCCGCAAGCGGGGCTGGAGGCGAGCGAAGCGAAAGCGGCCGAAGCCGAAAAAGCCGGCCGCCTCGACGAGGCCGCCGCCTCCTATATCCGCGCGGCGCAGGCGGCGCGCGCCGCCCGCCAGCCGCAAAAGGCGATCGATTACGCGATGAAAGCGTACGATTTGGCGGAGCGAGCGAAGAATCCTTTTCTCCAGGCCTCGGCCGCGCTGAATGCCGCCTTCGGCTTGCGCAACGTAAACCAAAAGCTCAAGGCCGGCGAGTGGCTGGAAAAAGGCGCGGCGGCCGCAAAGGCGATCGAGCCGCCGCCGCGGCGGTATTTTATGGAATCGAAGTTCTATCGCGAGCTCGGACTCGACCTGTTGCGCGACGGCGAGGCGAAAAAGGCGATTCAATACATCTCTCAGGCGCGCCAGGCCGAGGAGCAGCGTCTAGCGGCCTTCAAGAAGATGCGGCGTCCGCCGAGTCCGCAGGCGATTCCGATGACGCAGCATGCGCTCGTCCGCACGCTGCATCATCTCGGCATCGCCTATGACCGCGCCGGAGACACCGACGAGGCGATTAAAAGTTTTGAGGCCGGGCTCCGGTTGATTCGCGAAAGCGGGTTCAAAACTGCGACCAGCGCGGCAATTTATCAAGCCTTGGGCGAATTGTATCTCAAACAACGCGACTTTCCGCGGGCGCTCGAGAACCTTACTACCGCTCTAACGATCGCAGAGCGCAACCGGCAGGAAGGCATCATCCAGGTCGTCGGCGCCGAGATCGGGGAAATTTATTTACAGAGCAAAAATACCCCCGAAGCCATTCGCTATTACAAGAAGGCGATCGATTCGATCGAGTCGACGCGTTCACTGCTCGAAAACGAGGAATACCGTACCGCGTTTTTCGAAGGCAAGCGGCGCACCTATACGGGTCTCCTGCTGGCGCATCTGCAAGCCAAAGATCTCGCCGCCGCCTTCGACACCAACGAGCGAGCCCGCTCGCGCGCCTTCCTCGATATTCTCGGCAGCCGCGTGGAGCTCGCGCGCGGGCCGCTGCTGGACGAAGAGCGCCGGCTGCGTGCGGCTATCGCCGGCGTCCAGGCGCGGCTGGCGCGCGGCAACGACGACGAGGAAGACGTCGACGAAGAGGAGACCGAATCCGACGAAGCGGCCTTCACGAGCGATCTCGACGCGGCGCAGAAGACGTACGATGATTTCATTGCGCGGATCAAGAAGGACCATCGCGAGCAAGCGTCGCTCATGAGCGTCGAGCCGCTGACGCTCAAGCAGGTGCAGGAGTTGATGGAGCCAGGCACGACCATGCTGGAGTACTTCGTGACGACGCGCGCCGTGCTGCTGTGGGTCGTCGAGAAGGACCGCCTGCGCTTCGCGTCCGTCCCGTTCGATCGGGTCGAGCTGGTGAAGAAAATCGCGGAGCTCCGGCGGAGCGTCGCCGATCCGGCGGAAAAGGAGGCTTTCCGCGTCGCCGCGGCCGACCTCTATCGCGCCCTCGTCGCGCCGGCGCTGCCGTTCATCCGCGGCAAACAGCTGGTCATCGTGCCGCACGACGCGCTGCACTACATTCCGTTTCAGGCGCTGCTCTCCCCGGCGGGCAGATATCTCATCCAGGACTATCCGATCTATTATTTGTCGAGCGCAAGCTTGATGCAGTTCACGCACGCCAAGCAGAAGGGTGCCGCCGAGCGCGCGCTGATCCTGGGGAATCCCGCGCTCGGCGACCCGGCGTACGACCTCCGCTTCGCCGAGCGGGAGGCCAAGGAAATCGCGCGCATCGTGCCGAAGAGCGAAGTGTACGTGGAGGCGGACGCGACCAAGCCGCGCGCGGTGCTGCTCAGCCCCGACTTCAACGTGCTCCACTTCGCGGTCCACGCCGAGCTCGACGAGAACGATCCGATCGGCTCCGCGCTGCTGCTCGCGCCGCAGAGCAAGGACGACGGACGCCTCAAGGTCGGCGAGATCTTCGCGCTCAACCTCCAGGCGGGCCTCGTCGTCCTCTCCGCCTGCGAGACCGGGCTCGGCAAGCTCAGCAACGGGGACGAGCTGATCGGCCTCACGCGCGCTTTCATCTACGCGGGAACGCCGTCGGTCGTGACGACCCTGTGGAAGGTGAACGACCGCGCGAGTTATGAATTGATGCGACTATTTTACGAAGCGCTCAAGACGTCGAAAAAAGCCGAGGCGCTCCGCCAGGCGCAGCTCGAGACCATGAAGCAGTTTCCCGAGCCATTCTACTGGGCGGCGTATCAGCTGACGGGAGAGCCGTAGTGAGAAATCCTGTCCTTTGTCTTATCGTAATTGTATTTTGCAGCATTTCGGCGTCCGCCGATGCTGAGGACAAAGTTGTGCTCAAGTGGCTCGGCGTCGCGGGCTGGGAGATCCGCGCCGGCAAGACCGTGATCCTCGTCGATCCGTTCCTCTCGCGCAAAACCGAATCGCGCGACCGCGAGTGGAAGACCGACGAAGCAGCGGTGCTGGAGCACGTCAACGCTGCGAATTACATCTTCGCGGGGCACAGCCACGCGGATCATATCGGCGATATTCCGTTTATCGCCAAGCGCTTCGGATCGAAGGTCATCGGCTCCCGGACCACGACGAACATCGTCCTCGCCGCCGGAGTCGACAAGGAGCGGCTGACGACGATCGCCGGCGGCGAAAAGCTGGACTTTTCAGACTTCTCGGTCGAAGTCGTCGAGAGCCGCCACGGCGCATCGGAGAGAAAAGGTCGCACCGGCACGGAGGCGGCCCGCGAAATCTCTGGGCCGCTCGCGGCGCCGATTCTGGGGCGACATTTCGTCGACGGCGGCTGTTATCTTTATTATTTCCATTTTGGAAACCGCAGGGTTTTACATCAGAGCACCGCGAATTTTATCGAGGAAAAAGTCGCGGGCCTGCGGCCGGACGTTGCGCTGTTGGCGTCGGGCCGCGAGGGCTACGACTTGAAAAGCGTTTTGCGCGCTATGAAGCCCAAAGTCGTCCTCATCCATCATTACGACGAATGGCGCGTCCCATTTTCTCAAGGCCGCCCGCGCAGCAACGTGACGAGGGCGCAACGCTTCCAGCGCTCGATTCAAGCGATCGATGGCGGAATCAAGGTGATCGTCCCGGATTTCTTCATGACGTACACTTTGGAATAACATCCCAGAATGCCCATCCTCGAAACCCTCAAGCGGCGCAGGCGGCGCTTTTACAAATCCCTGATCCTGGGATTGTCCGTCAGCCTGATCACTTCGCTGGTTTCTTACATGGGCTATCTGCAGAGCTTCGAGGCGAAGGCGCTCGATTTCCTTCTTTGGCTCCGCGGCAGCGTGAAGTCGCCGGAGATCGTCCTGGTGCAGATCGACGATCAAGCCTTCAGCCGGCTGGGCGAAAAACAGCCGCTGCCGCGCTCCTATATCGCCGGCCTGATCGACGTCCTGGGCCGGAGCGGCGCGAAGGTCATCGGCGTCGACATCGAGTTCAAGGTGAAAACGAATCCGCGCGACGACGCGATGCTCTTGAAGGCGATCCAGGACGCGTCCGACAACGGCCTCAGCCGGGTCGTGCCCGTCTTCGTTGTCAGACCCGAGAAGGAAGTGAACGGGAGGATGCTCTACTCGCGCGCCCCGTTTTTCAGCCCCACGCTGCCGGTGCTCTCGGGTTTCGCCAACGCGCCGATCGATCCGGACGGCGTATTTCGCCAGCTTCCCCTCGCGGTCCGTGCAAGCGACGGCAAGACGCTCGCTTCGCTCGCGCTCGCGGTACTGGCGCGCTACGCGGGGTACGACGGCGCGCGCCTGGAGGCGGAAATGAACCGCGGCGGCGAGGTGACGCTGAAGCTGCCCGAGTGGGACAAGTTTCAGGGGAGGCTTCTGCCCGAGCCGACGGCGCTCTCGTTCGCTATCGACGAGCAGTGGAAGATCAATTTCGCGGGCGCCGAGGGCAGTTTTGCGGCGATCCCCAGCGATCTCGTCTTTCAAATCTCCAAGATGAAAGCGGCGCTCGCCGAGGACAACCCGTTTCGCAACAAGATCGTGCTCATCGGCGCGAGCTTCGGCGACAGCCGCGACTTCTTCGCGACTCCGCGCGGCCTGATGGCCGGCGTGGAGATCCATGCGAACATCATCCATACGATTCTCTCTCGGGCGCAGATCATGCCGGCGCGGCGCTGGGTGGCGGTGGCGCTGTCGCTCGTCTTCACGCTCGTCATGAGCCTGCTGCTCACATTTTTTCGCCCGCTCACCGCGACGATCGTTTCCCTCACGGCGATTCCGCTGGTGCTGATCCCGTTAAGCTACCTCGCCTTCGCGCGGCTCGGCGTCTGGGTGGATTTCGTCGTGCCGCTGGTCGCGATCCGCTGGGGCGCGAGCATCGCCGATTACATGGAGGCCCGCCACGTCCGCCGATCGCTCGGCCAATACGTCGACGACGAGGTGGCCGACCAAATCGTCGACCAGGACGAGAGTCTGAGCGGCCGGACGCGCGAGGCGACGGTGTTTTTCACCGACGTGAGAAACTACACGACGCTTTGCGAAGGGCTGCCGCCCGAGCGCGTGGTGCGGCTCTTGAACGAGTTGTTCGCGATGATGGGCAAGAGCATCGCGGCCCACGGCGGCTGCATCGTGGACTTCGTCGGCGACGCCGTGCTGGCGGCGTTCGGCGCGCACAAAGAAAGTCCCAGTCACGCCGCCGACGCGGTCGCGACCGCGCTCGAGGTGCAAGAGCAGCTTGACAGGCTCAACGGGGATTGGCAGAAGAGGAGCATACCGCGACTCCAGATCGGCGTCGGCATTCACTCGGGCGAAGTGCTCGCCGGCATCGTCGGCTCCGGCGAGCGGAAAAAGTTCGGGGTCACCGGCGACACGGTGAATACCGGCTCGCGAGTCGAAGGGCTCAACAAGGAATTAGGCACCTCGATCCTGATCACGCGCGAGACGCTGGCGCGGCTCGACGGCAAGTTCCTGGTTCAAAGTCACGGCGAAGTCAAAGTCAAAGGGAGAGAAAAACCGGTTGAGGTCTTCGAGGTCGTGGGCCGGGTCGCGTGAGCGGCGGCCGATCCGTTCGCGCGCGGCTCGCCTCGGCTCCCTCGGCGGAGGTCAAAGAGAATGAAAATTCATCTTGCCTTGGGCGCGGCCATTTTTGCCTTGACGGTTTCCGCTTTAGCGCGGGCGCAGGAGGCCGTCGGCGTCATCACGGAAATCAAGCTTAATCGGGGCGACGTGCAGATCCGCCTGCCGGGAAAGAACTGGGAAAAGCCCGCCTTGCTTCAATCCCTGTACGCCGGCACGCAGATCCAGGCCACCAAGGACGCCAGGGCGGTCGTTCTTTACACCGACAGCGCGAAGACGGCGACCATCGACGAGAAGAACTCGCCCTTCGAGGTCAAAGCGGCGAACGGGAAGGGCGGCGGAGGCGTGAAGGAGGCCGCGGCCTCGCTCATGGGCAAGAAAAAGCCGGCGGTCTACGTCCCGCTCGCCGTGCGCGGCGGAAAGAGGCCGCCCGTGCTGCTCGCGCCGCGCAATACCAAGCTCATGACCGACGCGCCCACGCTTCAGTGGATGGGGATGGAGCGCCAGCCCGGCAACGTGCGCGTCTACGGCCCCGAGGGCGTTCTCTGGTCGGCCGAAAATATTTCTCTCACGCAGATCAAATATCCGCCGTCGGCGCCGCGCTTGAAGCCCGGCGTGGAATACACGTGGCTCATCGAGAAGAAAGATGCGCCAGCGGAGAAGGTGCGGTTTCAGCTTCTCGCGCCCGCCGAGGCGAAAGCCGTCGAGAAGGATCTCGCGTCGCTGCGCAGCGTGAGCGGCGTCTCGAAAACCACGGAAGCCGTCCTGCAGGCCGGCCTGCTCGCTTCCCGCGAGCTGTACTATGACGCGCGCGAAGTCCTGAGCGAAGCCGTGAAGGCCGATCCCGACGAGCCGACCTTACACTTTCTTTTGGGCGATGTTTACGAAAAGACCGGCCTAAAAGAACTGGCATCCGAGGAATACAGCGAGGCGGACTTTCTGCTCAAACAAAGACAATAGCTAGCCGATCAATCCCAAATATCTCCAGAACGGAATCGCCGCGATCAGCGCCAGCAGGTACGCAATCGCGTAAATCGGATTGATCCGGCCCATCAAACGGTAGGAAAATCCCTTGCCTTCGGTCGTTGCCATCGCGAGCGTGTGCCAGTCGACCTGGAACGGGAAGAACCATACCTCGGTCGCGATCAGAATCAGCATGATAATGATCCACGGGCTGATCTGCATGTCGACCGCGAGAGGAATCAAAACGATCGACAGCGTGATGACCGCCAGGCCGCTCGTGAAAAAGAGCTTCATGACATAAATAAACAGGGCGATCATGATGAACGAGATCGCCGGATAATCCACGTACGGCATGATGAACGGCGAGATGAAGCCGACCAGCCACTGGTCGATCTTCGCCTTGGTGAGAATCGTGGGAATGCTCAGCGTCGCCCCAAGATAGATGAGCATCTCCCAGTCGATGCCCTTCTTCACCATGCCCCAGCCCAGCACGCCGGTATTGATCAATACGCAGAGGCCGATCAGAGAGATCCAGGCGCTGTCGATCCCGTGATACGGCTGCGTGAGCCAGCCGCCGACCATGAAGACGAGCATCGCGAGCGTGATCCACTCGTTCTTCGACACCGGCCCGAGGATTTCCATCTGGTTCTCGACCATCTTGTACGAGATCTGCGGCTTCGACTCGGGCCGGTAGAGGAAGACGATCGCCACCACCATGATCGCGATGACGACGAGCGTCGGCGGCAGCGCCGCGATGAACCAATATCCCCAGGTGAACTGCGCGCGCACGTCCTTGGGCAGAAGACCCCAGGCGAGCAGGTTCGAGGTCGATCCGGTAAGGTATAGAAAACCAAGCTGCCCCAGCCCCAAAAACGTCGCGGCGAAGAGGCCGGTCGAGGCTTTCGACGGCGTCTTGTAGCCCAAGCTCTCGGAGAGGTTCAGCAGCATCTGGCTGCTGATCGCGGTGCGCGCGGTCTGCTGAGGGATCAGCGCGGTTATAACAACGCCCATGAAGCCCAGCGCGGTGATCTGCCAGTAATAGGTCAACGGAAAAAAGCGCACGAGGCCGAGCGACAGGCGATAGAACAGGCCGGAGCTCGTTATCGCCGCGCCGAGCCCGAGAACTCCGAGCGTCATAAACCAGGTGGTGCTCGCGAAGCCGCCGAGCGCTTCCTCCGGAGGGCTCAGGCCCGTAAGGATCATGGCGAGGACGAAGATCAGCGCCACGCCATAGTCGGGAAAAACCCAAAATGCCCAGAAGATGAGCGTCAGCGCGAGGAGCGCGAACGGTTTGATGCCGTCGGGCCCGAGACCGATGTCGGGCTGCACAAACCATAGATAAGCCCAGACCGCGACTCCCAGGATGCCCCCGATCCAGCGGCCCATCGACGGCCGCCGGCCGAATCCCGAAAGCGCGGCGTAGGCGCGCGTCCAACGCCGCCGTTCGACGGTATTTTGCGCGCCGGCTGCGGCTTGGCGCGGCTCAGGCTGCTCGCGCAGAGCTTCCCGCATGTCCGTCGAAAGCGAAACATCGCCTTTTTCGAGCAGGTTAAGCGCGCCGCGCAGATAATTCAGCGCCTGGGGATAGTTCTTTTTCTCCACGAACGCGTTCGCCATCTGCTGATAGCGTGTGACCGAGGCGGGGGGGCTCGCGCCGACGCGCTGCGAGATCATCTCTTTATACGTGCGCACGGCGCCGGCGAAGTCGTCCAGGCGGGCGAGCGTCTCGGCTTTGATATGGACCAGGCGAAGATCGCGATAAAAAATATCCGGCGGCAGTTTTTCCAGCGCCTGCTTGAGGAGCGGCGCCGAGTCCGCCAGCAGATCGTCTTTGCGCGTCGCGATAATGTCGGCGGCGGCGGGCCATTCCTCGGCCGCGACGCGATGGCGCAGGCAGGCGGCCCAGTCTTTCAATTCCTCGAAGCGCGCCGCGAGGCGGGAGTGAAGCTCGCGCTGGGCCCCTTCGCCCTCTTGCGCGATCAGCTTCGAGATCAGGAGGTCGCGGAAAAAGCCGTGGAGCTCGCGCCGGCCGCCGTTGGTCGAGTGAATCAAAGGCGCGTGCGACGCCTCGATGTGCGCGAGGTAGCTTTTCGACCCCTCCATCTCCAGCAGAAATTCCATCGTCTCGGGATCAATGTTCTCGAGCAAGGCGGCGTGGCGGAAGAAGCGCTGCTCCTCGGGCGGCCGTGAGCCGTAAAATTCCTCGGCGAGCGAGTTGAAGGCATCGCGGCCGGTGGAATAGGCGTGCTCGACGCGCGCGAGCCGCTTGCTCAAGACGGCGCAGAAATGCAGCGGCCAGGTCGGGTGTTTCTCGATCAAATCGGTCCACGCATCGCGCGACAGGCGCCACACCGTCGTATCCTTGACGGCGACAACCGTCGCCGAACGCGGATCGCCCGAGAACAACGCCATCTCGCCGAAGGCTTCCTGCGGTCCGAGCACCGCGAGCGACTCGGATCTCCCGCCGGAGCCTTCGAGCACGACTTCGACCGCGCCGGAGTGAATCAAGTAAAACGCGTCCCCCTCGTCGCCCTGCTTGATGATCGTCGTGCCCGGGGAATAAGTGAGCTCTTCGAGTTTTCCCAGGACTTTGGCGATATCCTCGCGCGTGAGCGACGAGAAAATGGAGATTTTTTGTATGGTGTCGGCGAGATCGGCCATGGCTAGCGGATGACCTTGTCGGCTTTCTTCAACGCCTCCGGCGGGATCGCGAGGCCGATCGCCTTGGCCATGCGGAGATTGACCATCAGGTCGTACTTGTTCGCGCGCTCCGCAGCAATGTTGGCGGGCTTCTCCCCGCGAAAGATGCGGTTGACGATGCGGGCCGCCTGCCGGCCCATGTGGTAATAACTCGCGCCGTAGCTCAGCAGGCTGCCTTTGATCGCCCAGTCGGCGCCTTCGAACATGCTCGGCATCCCGTTCTGCCGCGCCGCGTCGAAGAGAAGCTCCGCCTGGCTCTCGATGAGATCGTCCGAGACTTCGAAGATAGCATCCTCGTCGGTTTTCGTCAGCGAGGCGAGCGCGGTTTTCAGCTCATCCGGAGTCTTGATCGAGTGCTCGCTGACCTCGAGGCCGGTCCGCTCGGCCGTCTGTTTCGCCGCGACGAAATTATCCCGCGCGAACGCGTTGTTGGGGTCGTAGAAGATGTGAATGCGTCGCACACGCGGCGCGAACGCTTTCAGTAACTGAACGCGCTCCTCCACCGTGCTGCCGGAAAAGGCCGCGACCCCCGTGACGTTCCCCCCGGGCCGGTCCATGGATTTGATGAATCCCATCGAGACGGGATCGGCGGGATGGCGGAAGACGATGGGAATCGTCTTGGTCGCCGCCATCGCCGCGCGCGTGGCGCGCGTGCCGTTGGTGAAGATGAGGTCGACGCCTTTGCGCACGAGCTCGGCCGCGGCCGGCTCGAGCGCCGCGCTTTTGCCTTTGAGGTCGGTGATCTCGATGACGGCATGCTTCCGCTCGGTGTAGCCGAGATCTTTCAGCTCATCGCGCAGCCCGCGCGTCGTCTGGTCTTCGGACGGCCCCGACTGCGCGAGCAGGATGGCAATCTTCCAGGGGCGCGGCGCCGGGGCGGCGGCAGCGCCGCCAAGCGCGAGAAGCAGCGCAATGAGGGACAAATAGACAAAGATCGTTTTCATCGACTCCGGATTCCAGCGAGACTAGCCCAGGCGCGGGCTTTGGTCAACGCCGTCCGTGCGAGCTTCGATGGACATTGAGCCGCCGTTGGAGTATGGATTTTTCTTCGAGAAGCCATGAAGTTGCGCCTGCTGATCGCGCTCGTATGCGCCGCCTTCTACAGCGCAACCGTCCGTGCCGAAGACCTCACCATTCTCCATACGAGCGAGCACCACGGGACGCTCCAGCCGATCGAAGAGGGCCCTTATAAAGGGCTCGGCGGCGTCGCGCGCCGCGCCGCTTTGATCGAAAAGATAAAATCGGAAGTCAAAAACGTCCTTGTCATCGACAGCGGCGACCTCGTGATCGGGACCGCGATGTCGTCGGTGTTTCGCGGCGTGCCGGACATCGAGACGATGAACCTCATCGGTTACGACGCGCTGGGCCTCGGGAATCACGATTTCGACTTCGGCCTGCCCCACCTGCGCGAGCTAAAAACAAAAGCGCGGTTCCCCTTTCTTTGCACCAATGTGACGCCCAGGCAGAGTGGCATCTGCGAGCGTTTCATCGTCAAAAAAGTCGGCGGGCTGCGTGTCGGATTGCTCGGGCTTATCGGGCGCAAGGTTTTTCCCGATTTGTTCACGCCGGCTGTTACGAAGGAGCTGCAATTCCGGCATCCGTTCGAGGCGGCCAGGAGCGCGATCGCGGAGCTCAAGGGACGCGTCGACCTGATCGTCGCGCTGACGCACGAGGAAACGGACGAGGACCTGGCGCTCGCCCAGGCTGTGCCGGAGATCGACGTCGTCGTCGGCGGCCATACGCCGGGATTCGACGGTCTGATCCTCGCCGGCGCCAACAAGCCCGTCGGCGGACGGGTCGCGGTAATGCCGCGCACGCCGGTTTTCGTCAAGAGCCACCAGCAGGCGCGCACGCTCGGGCGCCTCGACCTCGTCGTCGCAAAGAGCGGGCGGACGGCCGAAGCGCAAAACATCTTGATCGACTCGACCCTTGCCGAAAATCCCGCGGTCGCGGCGCTGGTGCGCGACTACGCGCAGCGCCTCGACGCCGAAACCAACCGCGTGGTCGGAGCCGCCGCGGTCGACCTCCAGGGCGACAGCGCCGACGTGCGCTCGCGCGAGACCAATTTCGGCAATCTGCTCGCCGATCTCGCGCTCAGGCAGTCCGGCGCCGAGATCGCGCTCATCAACGGCGGTGCGATCCGCGGCACTATCCCGGCCGGCCCCGTGACGCTCAAGCAAATCATGCGCACGCTGCCGTATAACGATCCGCTCATTTCCATGAAGATTAACGGAGGCGAGCTGCGGCAGGCTATGGAGAACAGCGTGAGCCGAATTCCCGAATCGGGGCGCTTTCTTCAGCTCGCCGGCCTCGAGTTTCATTTCAACCCCGCCGCCCCTGTTGGATCGCGCGTCAAGGAGGTTCGCTTCAAAGGCGCGCCGCTCGAATCGGGGCGTGCGTACACGGTTGTCGTCAATCGCTTCGTCGCCGACGGCGGCGACGGCTACACGATGTTTCCCGACGCGCGCGGTCGCGTGGACTACCAGACGCCGCTGCGCGATCTGTTCTCCGAGGCGCTGGAGAAAGGCGCCGTGAGCGCCAAGGAAGAGGGAAGAATTCGACGCGTGGAGAGCAATTAAAGCTGCGCGCGCTAAAGACAACGCACCGGAGGCCTAGTGGCACAATCCGCGCGAGCCGATAACGACATTTTTTCCGAAGCGCCGCCCGAGCCCCGGCGCGGCCCGCGCTTTTTTATCGGCGTGGCGGCGCTGGTGTTGCTGCTCTTGTGGTCGTTCCAGGGCGCGAAGATCCGCCCCGCCGAGCTGGTGCGCGGCGTGCCGCAGATCGTCGACACGATCAATCGCATGCTGCCGCCGGACTTTTCCAAGGTCACCGACGCGCAAAGTTATTATCTTCCCGAAGGGCTAACGCTTTCGAAACTGCTGCTGCCGCTTCCCATGTCGGCCGAGGAGCAGCGCATCAAGCGGCGCTGGTGGGAGGCGACCTTTCCGCAGACCATCGTCGGCGCCACGCTGGAGACGATCCAGATGGCGCTCGCCGGAACCTTTCTCGCGCTCATCGTCGCCTTCCCGCTTGCGTTTCTTGCGGCGCGTAACACGACGCCTCATCCCTTGGTCTATTCCACAGTGCGCGGGATGCTCAATTTCATCCGCACGATTCCCGACCTCGCGCTCGGGCTGCTCTTCGTCGCCGCCGTCGGCCTCGGCGCTTTCGCCGGCACGATGGCGCTCTTTATCCACACCGCGACGGTTTTGGGTAAACTCCTTTCGGAATCGGTGGAAAATATCGACGAGGGCGTCGTCGAGGCGATCCGCGCAACCGGCGCCGGCTATTCGCAGGTGCTCGCCTTCGCGGTCGTGCCGCAGATCCTGCCGGACCTGATCTCGTTCACGCTGTACCGCTTCGAGACGAATATTCGCTCGGCGTCGGTGCTGGGGTTGATCGGCGCCGGCGGTATCGGCTATCTGATGAACACGAGCTTCCGCACGTTTCAGTACCAGCAGGCGGCCGCGATCGTCGTCGTCCTGATCGTTCTTGTCATGCTGGTCGATTACGGGAGCTCGCGGCTCCGAGAGTGGGTCGTGTAATCCGGAAAAATGCGAAGAGAGATTCTTCGCTGCCTCAGAATGACGGTCGTGGTATTGTCATCCTGAACGAAGTGAAGGATCTCTCCGTGGCTTTAAGTTGTTAGAAGGAGACACACATGAAACTCAACGTAGTCGGCGCGCCGGCGCCGCGCATCGAAGGAGCGGAGAAGGTCGGCGGCAAGACGGTCTACACGGCGGACGTGGATCTCCCCGGCATGCTGTGGGGACGCTGCCTGCGCAGCCCTTACGTTCACGCGCGCATTCTGCGCGTCAATACCGATAAAGCGAAGCAGGTCAAAGGCGTCCATGCCGTCCTTACCGGCGCCGACCTGCCGCCCAACCGCGTCGGCCTGAGCCTGCAAGACACGCCGGTGCTGGCGCAGGGGAAAGTCCGCTTCATGGGTGAGAAGGTCGCCGCGGTCGCGGCGGAGAGCCTCGAAGCCGCCGACGAGGCGCTGTCGCTCATCGAAGTGGAGTACGAAGAGTTGCCCGCGATATTCGATCCCGTCAAAGCGATGCAGTCCGGCGCGCCGCTGGTCCACGAGGAGCTGCCATCGTACAAAGGTTTTCACGCGCCGCCTGAGACGCTGCCCAATGTCTTCGCGATTCAGAATTGGACCGCCGGCGACGTCGAGGCGGGCTTCAAACAGGCCGATGTCGTCATCGAGCACACATTCAAGACCGGCCTAGCGCACCAGGCCTACATCGAGCCGCATTCCGTCGTCGTGTCCGTGAGCGACATCGGCTCCGTCGACATCTGGGCATCATGCAAGGCGCCGTTCCGTGTGAAGTCCCACTTGTCGCGGCAGCTGGAGATTCCCAAAGACCGCATCCGCGTCCACGTCGTCGCCGTCGGCGGCGACTTCGGCGGCAAGGGCGCGCTGATGGATATCCCGATCTGCTACCATCTCGCGAAAGCGTCTGAGCGGCCGGTGAAGATGGTCATGACCTATCACGAAGAGCTGACCGCCGGCGATCCGCGCCATGCCTCGGTAATACGCATCAAGAGCGGGGTTAAAAAAGACGGCACGATCCTCGCGCGCACGGCGGACGTGATCTTCAACAGCGGCGCGTACGCGTCGTTCAAGCCCGGCGAGGTGCCGAACCTGGGCGGCGGTACGCACGCGTCGGGCGTCTATCGCATTCCCAATTACGCGATCCGCTCTTACGGCGTTTATACCAACGGCGTGCCGTGCGGCTACTACCGCGCGCCGGGACAGCCGCAGACCGTGTTCGCGTGCGAATCGCACACCGATCTCGTCGCCAAGGCGCTCGGCCTCGACGCGCTCGACTTTCGTCTGAAAAATCTCATCCGCGACGGCGACAAGCTTCCCGGAGGCCGATCCGTCGACAAAGTGCGCTGCCGCCAGACGCTGCTCGCGGCGGCGAAAAAAGCCGGCTGGGGAAAGCGGCGCGCCGACGGCACGGGGCTCGGCATCGGCGTCTCGTTTCGCCATGTCGGCGGCTCGGGGCTCGCCAATGCCGAGATCGCCGCCGCGCCGGACGGCAAGCTTACGATTCTCACGGCCGTGCCCGATATCGGCACGGGAACGCACACGCTGCTCGCGCAGATCGCCGCCGAGGTGTTGACGATCCCCGCCGCCGACATCCGCGCGGAGATCGGCGACACCGAGACGTTCGAGAACGACGCCGCGCCCGGCGGCAGCAAGATCACGAATATGAGCGGACATGCGGTGCTGCTGGCCGCGGAAGCGCTGCGGGAAGCATTGGCTTCGACTGCTGCGCCGATGCTCGGCTGCGCCGCCGGCGACGTGAAGCTCGCGAAAGGGAAATTTTCCAACGGCAAAAAATCGCTCGGCTTCGCCGAGGTCTGCCGCCGGGCCGCCGACGGCAACGGCGCCGTGCGTGTCCGCAAGAGCTATGAGGTCGCCGGCCGCTCGCCGGTTGCCGCCTTCGTCGCGCAGATCGCCGAGGTCCAGGTCGACCGCGAGACCGGGCGCATGCGCGTCAAGAAAATGGTCACCGCGCACGACGTCGGCACGGTGATCAACCCGCTCACGCATCAGGGACAGATCGAGGGGGGCCTGGTTCAAGGGCTCGGCTATGCCGTTATGGAAGAGGTCGTGACGGAGAACGGCAAAGTGCTCACCGCGAATCTCGGCGACTACCGCATCCCAGGGATCGCCGATATCCCGGCGCTGGAAACCGTGCTGGTCGAGGACCCTACCGGCCCCGGCCCGTTCGCCGCGAAACAGATAGGCGAGAACGGCATAATCGCCACCGCGGCGGCCGTAGCCAACGCGCTCGACACCGCGGCCGGCGTGCGCATTTTAGACCTGCCGCTCACATCGGAGAAAATCTACTTCGCGCTCAAGTCGGCCAAGTCGGCGGCGTGACGCGGCACAGACTTGCCCGCTAGCGCGGCAATGACTCAAGAGGTGTCGCCGGTTTCCCCCACTTCACTCGCCGGTCGGTATAAATCGTAGACATTATTTTCTTCGCTGTGATAAGGTCGTGCGGGGATTCACTGAAATGATCCGCGTCGTCGGTCTGGTCGCAAAATACGAAGAGCCGAAAGCCGCCGAGATGGTCCGCTGGCTCGTGCCGTGGCTGAAGGAAAAAAAACGGCACGTGCTGGTAGAGACCGGCCTCTATAAAAACGGCGCGCGCGCGTGCAGCAAGCAGGAGATGGCGAAGAAGGCCGATCTCATCGTCGTGCTCGGCGGCGACGGGACGCTGCTCAGCGTCGCGCGGCTCGTCGAACGGCCCAACGTGCCGATCCTCGGCGTCAATATGGGCGGCCTCGGCTTCATCACCGAAGTCGCCGTGGACGAGCTCGAGACCGTTCTCGAAGAAACCCTCGACGGTCATTTCACCGTCGAGAAGCGCATGACGCTCGCTGTGAATCTATACCGCAAGCGCAACAAGCCGAAAAAATTCCGTGTCTTGAACGACGCCGTCATCACCAAAGGCGCGCGCTCGCACATCATCGATCTCGAAACCTACGTCGGCAAGGAATACTTGTGCACGTACCGAGCGGACGGGCTCATTATCTCGACACCGACGGGGTCGACCGCCTATTCGCTCGCCGCCGGCGGGCCGATTCTTCATCCATCGCTCGGCGCGATCCTGCTCTGCCCGATCTGCCCGCACACCCTCACGAACCGGCCGATCGTCGTGCCGAGCAAATCGACGATTCGCGTCACGCTGCGCTCCGCGGGCGACACGGTTTTTCTCAGCCCCGACGGGCAGCAGGGCATGCAGCTCCAGGACGGCGACGTCGTCGAGGTCTTCGACTACGGCGTGCCGGTCTCGCTCGTGCGAATGCCGTCGCGCGGCTACTTCGAAATCCTGCGCAACAAGCTCAAGTGGGGCGAGCGATAGGCCGGTTCTTCCGTGCTGCGCGAGCTGAGAATCAAGAACTTCGCCGTCATCGATGAAGCGACGCTCGATCTCGAGCCCGGACTCGTCGCCCTCACCGGCGAAACCGGCGCGGGGAAGACGATCGTCCTCGGCGCGCTCGGTATCGCCGCCGGCGCGCGCGCCTCGGCCGATCTCATCCGCCATGGAGAGGACGAGGCGAGCGTCGAAGCGCTGTTCGAATCGTTCCCGCCCGCGCTCGCCCAAAAGCTCAAGGACGCGGGCCACGAGGTCGACGGCGAGCTCGTAGTCAAGCGCGTCGTCAGCCGCTCGGGAAAAAACCGTGTCTACTTGAACGGCGGATTATGTCCGCTGTCCATCTTATCCGATATCGGCCCGGCGCTGATCCATATTTACGGCCAGCACGAGCATCAGGCGCTGCTCCGGCCTGAGAGCCATTTGGAACTGCTCGACAGCTACGCCGGTCTGGAAGAAAAGGCGGTGGAGATGGGCGGCAGGTACGCGGCGCTCGCGGCTGCCTGGAGCGAGCTCAGCCGCGCGCGCGAAGCGCTGGAGAAAACACGGCGCGAGGAGGAATGGCTGCGCTCGCAGGCAGAAGAGATCGCGCGCGCGGCGCTGGAGCCGGGCGAAGAGGAGAAGCTTAAAGAGAAAAGAAACATTCTCATGCACGCCGAGAAGCTCTACCAGGCCTGCACGGAAGGTGAGGAACTGCTTTACGAGGGCGACGAGGCGGTCGCCGGCCGCGTCGGCCGCTACGCCGCGCGGTTGAAAGAATTGGCGCGCATCGACAGCGCTTTGACTCCGGCGGTCGAGCTGCTCGATGCCGCCGCGGCGCAGCTCGAAGAGGCGGCGGCTTTGCTGCGGCGGCATACCGGGCAGGTTCGCTTCGATCCGGCCGAGCAGGAGCAAATGGAATCGCGGCTCGCGGAGATCGGCCGCCTAAAGCGGAAATATTCCGGCACGATCGAGGACATCCTCCGGCGCGGCGATGAGATCGCCGCGCAGCTTAGAGGACTGGAACACGGCGCCGAGGAGATTCCCGCGCTCGAGCGCGCTGTCGAGACGGCTCGCCGCTCGGCTTGGGATGCGGCGGAGGCGCTCGCGCGCGAGCGCCGCAAAGCCGCGGGCAAATTCAAGAAGGAGATGGAAAAAGAGCTCGCCGCGCTCGGCATGGCGGGAACGAGCTTCGAGGCGCGCTTCGCCGAAGAGGCCGAAGCGGCGGACGCGCCGCCGTTCGCCGCGGGCGGAAAGAAATTGACCGAGCGTGGGATCGATCAGGTCGAGTTTTATTTCTCGCCCAATCCGGGCGAGCCGGTGAAGCCATTAGCGAGGATCGCCTCCGGCGGCGAGCTCTCGCGGCTCATGCTCGCGATCAAGTCGCTCGCGCTCGCGCGCGGCGAGATCCCGACGCTGCTGTTCGATGAGGTCGACGCCGGCATCGGCGGCCGCGTGGCGGAGATCGTCGGCCAGAAATTGAAAAAAGTCGCCGCCGCGCACCAGGTGATCTGCGTCACGCACCTGCCGCAGATCGCGGCCCTCGCCGATGCGCACTACGCCGTCGAGAAAGAGGTCGCGCGCGGCCGGACGTTCACGCGCGTCAAGCGGCTCGGCGAGCGCGAGCGCGTCGCCGAGGTCGCGCGCATGCTCGCCGGCGTCAAGGTGACCGACAAAGCGATGCGCCACGCCGAAGAGATGGTGAAGAGCAGCCGCTAGCCCGCGAAAAAAAAGGCCTCCGCGCCGTGCGGCGTGGAGGCCTTCGATTATCTTGCCCGAGGAAACTTTACTGCGGCTGCGTTGTCAACGTCGTGCAGAAATTCGTGCCGATGCTCGGATGCGGCTTCGCCGCCGCCGGGACCGAGACGCTGACCGAGCCGGCGAGCCCCACCGGCGCCGCGCCTTCGCCGAAGATTCTGAGGAAATCATCCACACCTGCGGTTCCACCGGCCGCCTGGGTAAAGGCGAACGATGTGCCCGCGGGAATTTGATACCGCGCGATCTCTTCGCCGTCGGCGTATAAGACCCGTAGAATTTTCGTTTCCGTGCTCCAGTTCGAGACCGTCACATAATAGGTGAACTGGACTGCCTGGCCGCCGCCGAGCGTCGCCCCGCACTGCGCGCCGAACTCCACATTCTGCGGATCGGTGCCGTCAAAGAGCGCGAAGTCCGTGCGCCCGCCTCCCGCGGCGGGCTTGGCTTTCGGCGCAGCAGCAACCGCCTGCGCGGACAAGGCGACGACAAACAAAAAAGAAAATAGGATGGTTTTCATTCTCATAGTCATCCTCCTTCGAACTCCAACCCTATCACGCATTAAAAATTTCCTGCAACCCCGGGGGTCACGATTTTT
>DATDFN010000172.1:0-14050 GCA_036522615.1 Binatia bacterium
CAAGCATGGCCGCAGTCGTCCGAGACGGCGCCCGTGCCGATCCCGCTGAGCGATGTTTCCGCCCAAGCCGAAGTGGCCGCGGCGCGGCTTCACGACATCGGCGTCGCGTTTTCTTCCGATCGGACGGCGGAGAATGTGACAGCGGATTTACCGGCGCTGACGCGCGAGATCGACGTGCGGCTGCGCGAGACGCGCAGGATCGCGGCGCAGCGGCCTTCACTCGAAATGCTCGGACGACTGGAGGCCGAGTGGCGCCGCCTTCGCGGAACGCTGTCGGAATGGTCGCGCGCGCTCGGCGGACGCATCGAGCGCATGG
Organism: Binatia bacterium; assembly: GCA_036522615.1. Taxonomy (GTDB): domain Bacteria; phylum Desulfobacterota; class Binatia; order UBA9968; family UBA9968; genus JAJPJQ01. The sequence continues at coordinate 317 of DATDFN010000172.1, forward strand.
AGTCGGACATCGCGCAGCTCGACGAACTGAGCCGCACCTGGCAGCTGACGCTCGAAGCCGCCAACGAGGCGCACGCGCCGCCGGAGGTGCTTCAACGGATCGCCGCGGTGATGGGCACGATCGGCAACATGCGCCAGACGCTCGACCGCCGGCGCGCCGCGGCGTTGAGCGCGCAGAACCGCGTCGGACTTCAGGACGCGCGAATTACGGAGGCGCTGGCCGCGATCGGCCACGCGCGCGACGATGTGTTCGAACGGCTTTTTGTCAAGGACAGTCCGGCGTTGTGGAGCGAGGAGGCGCGCGCCCGCGCACCGAAAGACCTGCTGGCCGAGAGCCAAAGCTCGCTCGGGGCGCAGTGGGCGGGACTCGTAAGCTACGCCCAGCGGCAGCCGCTGCATTTTCTCATCCACGCCGCGCTCGTGCTGCTGCTCGCGGCGGCCTTTTATCGCGCCCGCGGCCCGGTGAAACAGCTGACGAACGAGCCGGCCGCGGCGATGATCGTCGAGATGCCGCTTGCGGCGGCGCTGCTGTTGTCCGTTCTCTTCGGACGCCTTATTTATCCCGACGCGCCGCGGCTGCTGTGGGCCGCGCTCGTATCGCTCGCGCTGATCCCCGGCGTCATGATGCTGCGACGCCTGATCAACGGGAACCTCCGGCCGATTTTCTATGCGCTCGTCGTTTTCTTTCTCGTCGATCAGGTGCGGGCGCTCACGGCCGCCGTCGAAGTGCTGCCGCGGCTGCTCTTTCTGGCGGAAATGCTGGCACTGGTCGGATTTCTCGGCTGGCTTCTGAACGCGCTCCGCCCCGCGCGGCCCCTTACCGCGGGCTCCGAGCGCTCACGCAAAACCATCCGCATCGCCGCCGGCGCCGCATTTGCTTTGACCGCGATTGCCTGCGCAGCGAACGCTGCGGGTTACGTGACGCTCACGAATCTTATCGGCAACGCCGTTTTCGGAAGCGCGTACCTCGCGATCATTCTCTACGCGCTGGTCGCGGTCCTCGACGGCCTCATCGCGCTTGCGCTGAGCGTCCGCCCGCTCGCGCTGCTCGGCCTGGCGCGTCGGCACGGCGCGCTTGTCCGCCGCCGCCTGCGGCGGCTGTTCGAGGCCGCCGCGTGCGTGCTGTGGCTTCTCGGCACGCTCAACCGCCTATTGCTGCGCGACCGGCTGTTCGACGCGGTCGAGCGCATTCTTGCCGCCGACCTGGGAATCGGCTCGCTGCACATTTCCATCGGCGACGTGCTCGCATTCGCGCTCACCGTGTGGGCGGCGTTTCTCGTGTCCCGCTTCGTGCGCTTTCTGCTCGACGAAGACGTCTATCCGCGCGTCTCGCTCGGCCGCGGCCTGCCGTACGCGATCTCGACGGTTCTTCACTACGTCATCCTGCTCGCGGGTTTCTTCGCCGCCGTTGCGGCGCTCGGCTTCGATATGACAAAGGTGACGATTCTCGCCGGCGCGTTCAGCGTCGGCGTCGGCTTCGGCCTGCAGAACATCTTCAACAATTTCGTTTCCGGGCTGATTCTGCTCTTCGAGCGGCCGGTTAAGATCGGCGACGTCGTACAGATCGACGACGCGTCCGGCGTCGTCGAGCATATCGGCATACGCGCCAGCATCATCCGCACGCCGAACGGCTCGGAGATCATCGTGCCCAACGGCAAGCTCATCTCTGAGCGGCTCACCAACTGGACGTTCTCGAGCCACCGCCGCACGATCGAGCTGCCGATCGCGGTCGCGCAAGGTGCCGACCCGGGGCGCGTCATAGCGCTGCTCGAGCGCGTCGCCGCCGAGCATCCTCTCGTCACCCGAGAGCCGCCGCCGCAGGCTCTCGTCGTAAAGCTCAGCCCCGACGCCGTCGGCTTCGAGCTGCGCGCCTGGACGGTAGAGATCGAGCGCTGGATGCAGATACGCAGCGAGCTCGCCATCAACGTCAGCGCCACACTGGCGGCGGAAAACATCGCGCTCCGCTGACTGTCCTCGTTTAAGTCCCTCGGAGATTCCCCCGGCGGTAATTGGGGCGATTACCCCAGTGTCGCGCTGAGGTCATATCGCTAAGATGGGCTTAGAAGCACCTGAATAGCGGCGAATTTCTAGAGTAAATCCTCACAGCCGCATTCCACAGATCAGGTCCGCATCTTTGCGATCAATTTCTTCTCACGAACAAAGTAAATCGACTTTACACTAGGAGAAAAACATATGGCGATTAAGCTCAAAAAAATACGCGATCAGGTGATCGTGATAACCGGCGCGTCGTCGGGCATAGGCCTAGCGACGGCGCGGATGGCCGCGGAAAACGGCGCGCGGCTCGTGCTCGCGGCGCGAAGCTCCAACGCCCTCAGGGAATTGGCCGACGAGATCACGCGGCGCGGCGGCGCCGCGATTCACGTCGCCGCCGACGTCGGTAAACTCGGGGACGTGCGGGAGATCGCGCGCGCGGCCGAAGACCGCTTCGGCGGCTTTGATACGTGGGTAAACAACGCCGCCGTCGCGATCTACGGCAAGCTCCTCGAGATCTCTGTCGACGATATGCGCCGGCTTGTCGAGACGAATTTCTGGGGCACGGTCTACGGCTCGCTGGAGGCCGCGCGCTATCTCAGGCGCCGAAGCGGGGCGCTCATTAATATCGGCAGTACGCTCTCTGACCGCGCGCTTCCGCTGCAGGGCATCTACAGCGCGTCGAAGCACGCCGTCAAAGCGTTCACCGACGCGCTGCGTATGGAGCTTGAAGAGGAGGGCGCCAGAATATCGGTTACCCTCATCAAGCCCGGCGCCATCGACACGCCCTACACGCAGCACGCGCGCAATTACATGGATTCGGAGGCGCAGCACGCGCCGCCGGTCTACGCACCGGAGACGGTCGCGCGCGCGATTCTCCATTGCGCCGAAACCCCCGAGCGCGACGTTTTCGTCGGCGCCGGCGGCAAGGCGATATCGGCGCTCGGGCAGTACGCGCCGCGTCTCACCGACAAAATCATGGAAAGGTTCGCGTTCCGCCAGCAAAAGAGCGGCCGGCGGCCGAGACGCGAGAGCGAGGCGTTCGACCGGCCGTCGGAAAGACTGCAGGAACGCGGGGGGTACGAAGGCAATGTTGCGGAGACGAGCCTCTATACCCAGGCATCGCTGCGGCCTGTGCTGACGGGCGCGGCGATCATCGGCGCCGGCCTCGCCGCGGCGGCATTGCTGCGCGGGTCGCAGCCGCAAGAGCGCCATACGGAAATACCGACGCATTAAAAAAGGAGGAACCACCATGACGATGTATCCGACGAGGCAGAGCGGCGGGCGCTTCAGCGAGAGCAGTTTGTCCGTGCAGCGCTGGCGCCAGGAGCGCGGCGACGGCTTCAACACGCAGAGTTTCTTATCCAACGTGCAAAACATGGACGAGGAAGACCTCGCCCGCGCGCTGGGTTGGTTCAGTATCGGCTTGGGCGTCGCTGAGATACTCGCTCCGCGGACTGTCGCGCGGCTAATCGGCGTCCGCAGGCCTCCCGGGCTCTTCGGTTTTCTCGGTGCTCGGGAAATCACGAGCGGCGTCGGTATTCTCACGCAGCGGCGGCCGGCGAGCTGGCTGTGGTCGCGCGTCGGCGGCGATATCATGGACTTGGCCCTGTTAGCTTTGGCGCTCGCCACGCATAGACGCACGAAGGGGAGGATCGCCGCCGCAACGGCCGCGGTCGCGGGCATCACGGCGCTCGATCTGCTCTGCAGCGAGCAGCTGAGCGACGGCATCGGGCGCGACGGCTCGATCCGGACCGGCAAAAGTGTGCATGTGAACCGCCCTCCCGAGGAAGTCTATAATTTCTGGAAGAACTACGAGAACTTCCCGCGCTTCATGTACCACTTGGAATCGGTCAAGGTGACCGGCGATAAGCGCTCGCATTGGGTGGCGAAAGCCCCGGCAGGGATGACAGTCGAATGGGATGCAGAGACCATTCAGGACATTCCCAACGAACGCATCGCATGGCGCTCGCTGGAGGGCTCAACCGTGCCGAACCGCGGCGAAGTGCGCTTCGAGCGCGCCCCAGGAGGACGCGGGACGATCGTCAGGGTCGCCGTCGAATACCGGCCACCGGCCGGTCCGATCGGCGCCGCGATCGCGAAACTCTTCGGGCGCGAGCCCGGGCAGCAGATCAGAGAGGATTTGCGCCGCCTCAAGCAGCTGATCGAGGCGGGCGAGATCATCACGACCGAAGGCCAGCCGGCGGGGCGCGCGCGCAGCACTTCGCTCAAATACGACATCACTTCCCGGCGCAACGCCCACGCGAAGAACGCGTTGGAGAAGAATGAGGTATTCCAGAAGGAGGAACGGATATGAAAGCTAACTGCTGGTACGGCAAGCACGACCTACAAGTGACACAGGTGCCGGATCCGAAGATTATCAACCGGCGCGACGCCGTGGTGAAAATTACTTCGACCGCGATCTGCGGTTCCGACCTCCATCTGTATAACGGCTTGATCCCGACGATGGAGAAGGGCGATATTTTGGGACACGAATTCATGGGGGAAGTCGTCGAGGTCGGCCCGGAGGTGAAAAACCTTCGCTCGGGCGACCGCGTCGTGGTCGGGTTTCCGATCTCGTGCGGGAACTGCTTTTTCTGCCAGAAGCAGATGTACTCGCTGTGCGACAATTCCAACCCGAATGCCTGGATCGCGCAGAAGCTCATGGGCCATTCGCCCGCCGGGCTCTACGGCTATACCCACATGCTCGGCGGCTTCGCCGGCGGTCAGGCGGAATACGCGCGCGTGCCGTTCGCCGACGTGGGCGCGCTTAAAATCCCCGACGGCCTTCCCGATGAGAAGGTGCTGTTTATCTCCGATATCTTTCCCACCGGCTACATGGCGGCGGAGAACTGCAATATCCAGCCGGGCGATACGATCGCGGTCTGGGGCTGCGGCCCCGTCGGGCAGTTTGCGATCGCGAGCGCGCGCCTGCTCGGAGCCGAGCGCGTGATCGCGATCGACCGTTTTCCCGAACGGCTGCGCATGGCGCGCTCGAAGAGCGGGGCGGAAACGATCAACTACGAGGAGACCGACGTTTACGAAACGTTGATGGAGATGACCGGAGGCATCGGCCCCGACGCGTGTATCGACGCTGTGGGTATGGAGGCGCATATGCCGGGGATCGCCGGCGCATACGATCGCGTGAAGCAGGCGATGATGATGGAAACGGACCGGCCGATGGTGCTTCGGCAGGTCATTCACGCGTGCCGCAAGGGAGGCACCGTGTCGATTCCCGGCGTGTACGGCGGCTTCGACGACAAGATTCCGCTCGGCGCGCTCATGAACAAGGCGCTGACGATCAAAACCGGGCAGACGCACGTCCAGCGCTACATGAAGCCGCTGCTCGACCGGGTGCAAAAAGGGGAGATCGACCCAAGCTTCGTCGTCACGCACCGCCTCGCGCTCGAAGCGGCGCCCGAAGGCTACGAGATGTTCCTCAATAAGCAAGATGAATGCATCAAGGTAGTGTTGAAGCCCGGTATGACCACGTATCACTGAGGCGGGGGCGAAGAGGAAAAAACGGACGCGTCATAAGCATGAACATACGTTGACCTCCGGCGGAACGGCGTTGGAGCCGGTGAAAAATATCAAAGTGGGCGATCAAGTCTACCTCGAGGAGGGCGGCGAGGAATGCGGGGCGGTGCGTCAAGTCGCGCCCGGAGGTCGCGATGAGATCACGGTGTACGTTGAAAACGCCGGCGACTTCGGTGTTTCTTTCGATGCGGTCCGCAGCGCGCACGACGGCAAGGTGGTGCTCGATCGGGACCGCATCGATCGGCGCTTGCTTAACGCGGTTAAGCACGCACACGACCGCGAAGAGCCCGGGCTATAACTTATCCACAGCCGGGCAAAAATTACTCGGTCAATATCTATTTTTTTACCACGCGGGAATCGGCTGGAAGGCGCAAATGTTTGATTTTTCGGGACTAAATGCCTGGCATGCCGCTTGCCATATCAATGGCCATGATGACACTCATCAAAAATACCAAGCGTTTGGCAGGCGTGCGGCGGCAAAAATGCAAGGTTTGCGGCTGCCCGGATAAGTTCGATTTTCACGTCCCGGACACTATCTGGGAGAAGATCGTGCCGTCGCGCTACCTCAATAAAGTCGTCTGCCTCGGCTGTTTCGACAAATTCGCTTTCGAAAAGCAGGTCGATTACAGCGGTTCGCTCGAGGTCCTTTATTTCGCCGGGGACCGCGCCATTTTCAAATTCACCGCGGTGTCGGCCGAGGCGATTTGACCATTCTCGCCGGCGCAGAAAGAGTTTATTTTCCCTGCAGCGCCTCGTGGACCTTGCCGACCATCTTGGCCGAAGGGGTGAGCGTCTGGTCGCCCTCGTCCTTCCACTTCGAAGGACACGCCTCGTTGGCTTTTTTCGAGAGATACAGATTCGCCTTGAACTTCCGCATCATCTCGTCGATGTTGCGGCCGAGGTTGTAGAAGTTCATTTCCATGTTCATCAACACACCCTGAGGATTGATGATGAAAGTCCCGCGCAGATCCAGGCCGCTGGCCTCGTCGTAGACGCCGAACTCGCGCGAGACTTTGCCTGATCTGTCGGCGCCCATCGGATATTTCACCTTCGCCAGCTCTTTCTCGTTCTCCTGCCACGCCTTGTGCACGAACTTCGTGTCCGTGCTCACGGTCACGATGTCGCAGCCCATTTTCACGAAACGGTCGTGCTGCTCTGCCAGAGCAGCGAATTCCGTAGCTCAGACGAACGTGAAATCGGCCGGGTAGAAGAAAAGGATCGTCCAGCGCTTCTTTTGCATCTGGTCTTTAAGGCTGAACGATCCGAAATCGCCTTTCGTCGGCTCGTAGGTCTCCAGCTCGAAATCCGGCACCTTCGTGCCCAATCTTATCTCGGACATTTTCGCTCCTCCTATGGATGCGCGTCTAATTTGGTCATGGCGTACGGTTCGTCTTTACATGATGGCGATGCGGATGCCAAGTGCTCCTACCTGCCCACTTCGACGATGACTTCGGTCTCCACGGGCGCGTTCCTGCTGAGCGACGAGACACCGACGGCGGCGCGCGCGTGCTCGCCGCGGCTGGCCCATAGCTGTACGTAGAGATCGGACTCGCCGTTCACGACTTTCGGCATGTCGGTAAATCCCGGCGCGGTGTTGACGAAGCCCAGGACTTTAACGACGCGCTTCACGCGGTCGAGGCTCCCAAGCGCGGCCTTCATGATCGCGAGATGATTGAGCCCGCAGTTGCGCGCCATCTCGTAGGCCTGCTCGACCGTCACCGCCTCGCCAACTTTGCCTAAATATTTCGGCGGCTCGCCGTTCAGCCGGCCGATGTTGCCGCCGACGAAGAGCAGATTGCCGACGCGTACGCTGCCGATATAAGTCGCCGCCGGGGTCGGCGGGCGCGGGAGCTCGAGCCCCAGCTCCTTGAGGCGCGCCTCGACGCGGCTCGTTTTTATTTTTTTCTTTTGCGGCATTCTCTAAATCCTCCTTGATGGTTGCAAATGTGCGCCGCTGCGGATCATATGGGGAAGCGCCGCAAAAGTAAAAAGACGCGGGGAGAACAATTGGCCGTATCGAGCGACGCCGCAAAAAAACCATGGCCGCAGCTTGCGGTGATCTGCCTGGGCGCTTTTCTCTTTTTCAACAGCTTCGGCAGCCTGAACGTCGCGCTGCCGAATATTCAAGCCGAGTTCGACAGCAGTCTCGCCGCGGTTCAATGGGTATCGATGATGGGCCTCGTGATGCTCTCGAGCCTGTCGTTCTGCTTCGGGCGCGCCGGCGATTTGCTGGGGCAGCGGACGCTATACCGGGCGGGCGTCGTGCTCTATGCGGGCGGCGCCGGGCTCGCCGCGCTCTCGGGCGCCTTCTGGCAGCTGCTGCTCTTTCGCGCCGTGATGAGCGTGGGGCTCGCGATGGCGCTGCCGATGTCCGCCGCTATTCTCGCGACCATTTATCCGCCGGAGCGGCGCGGCCGCGCGCTCGGTCTCTTCGCCTCTGCCGTGGCGGTCGGACGGGCGACGGGTCCGACGGTGGGCGGCTTTCTGCTCCATCTCTCGAGCTGGCGCGCGGTTTTTCTTATCAACTGCGTCATCGGCATCGCCGTCTGCGCGGCGGTCTTCTCAGTCTTCACCGGCCGCGACGAGCGCAAGCACGGCACTTTCGATTATCCCGGCGCCTTCGCTTTAATGGTTGGCTACCCGGCGCTCCTTATCGCTCTCAGCATCGGCGCGAGCGCCGGATGGAGTTCGCCGCGAACGCTCATTTGGCTCGCGCTCGCGTGCGCCGGCCTTGCGGCTTTTTTTTTCATCGAGCGGTTCACGGCCGATCCGCTCATTGAGCGGGCGCTTTTCAAGAGCCGGCCGCTCGCGGCGGCGCTGGTGTCGCTCGCGGCCGCGAGCGCGGCGTACGCGCCGATCAACCTCTCGGCGCCGATGTTCATGCAGAAGGCGCTCGGCCTCGCTCCGCTCGCGATCGGCTTCGTCATGGCGGCGCTGCCGGTCTGCACGGCGTTCGCTTCGCCGCTCTCCGGCGCGCTCGCCGACCGCTTCGAGCCGCGCTCGCTCGCCGCCGTGGGGGTCGCCCTCATTCTCACCGGCATCGTCGTCTACGCTTTTCTCGGCGTCGGCGCGACCGCCTTGTCGGTGGCCGTCGCGCTCGTGCTGATCGGCGGCGGAACGGGTTTTTTTATTCCCGCGAATCAGAAGGCGGCATTCGCCGCCGCTCCGAGCGAAGACTACGGGGTTCTCTCGGCGATGCTGAGCTCGATCGGCACCGCCGCGAGTACGCTCGGAACGACGGTGGCGGTGGCGCTGATCGAAACCGGCATGGCCGCGCACGGCGATTTCTCCCCGCACGCATTCGCGGCGGGACAAAGTTTCGCCTTCGCGATGATGGTTCCGGTCGCCGCGCTTGCGTTTGCGAGCGCGCTCGTCGGCCGCCGCCTCGTGCGCCGCTCATGAAAACAAAATGACGGCGGTCGTGCCGGCGACGACGCTGAGCGTCCCGAGCACGGTGAGAACGGTGATTTTCTCCATGTCGCGCAAAAAAATAGCCGCGCCGATCATCGCCCACAGCGGATAAGTCGTCGCGATCGGCGCGATGACGGACACCGGTCCGACAGATAGCGCCGTAATGATGAAAATAATCGATAGCGTTTCTGCCAGTCCCGTCAGAAAAAAGGGCCCGAGCGCGTTGCGCTTCCAGACGAGCCGCCGCCGCTTTGACGGAAAGAAGGCTAGATAGAGCAAGAGACAGAGCAGCGACACGCCGCCCATCACTGCGGCGAAGAACAGCGGCTCCGAAGAGAGCGAGAGGGCATAGCGCCGGATCGGCTGGTTCGTGCCGGTGAGGCACGCCGCCGCGAGTGGCAGCAGGAGATGCCACCAGCGAAAGCCGACGATATGCCTTTTCGCCCTGCCCGATAGCAGGGCGATGCCGCCGACGACGAGAGCCGTACCCACGAGCACTCCGACGGGCGGTCGCTCGTGAAGAAAGACCACGGCGATGACGGTGCTCACGATGGGGCTGACGGACTGCAGCGCGCTGGAGCGCGACGCGCCGATCTTGTCTACGCCGGTGTACGAGAACATGCGCACGCAAAACTGCGTCACACCGACGAGCGCGAAGAGGCCCAGCGCGGCGGGCGCGACTCTGGGAATGCCGCCGGTCAGAAACACGCCGGTCCAGAGAAGCACATTTTGCACCAGCACCGAGACGGAGGTCACCGTGATCGGCGTGGAATATTTCAGGCCGCGGCGCGCCGAGACCAGCGTCGTCGCGTAGAAGATCGAGGTGAGGAGCGCGAGGGTTTGCGCCCGCATGGAAATGGATCGCGCCGGCTAGGCCGCTTCCTTGATCAGATCGGCCAACCGCTCACCGATCATGATGGAAGTCAGATTAGTGTTCGCATGCGAGACCGTCGGCATAATCGACGCGTCGCCCACCCAAAGATTTTCAAGTCCGTGGACGCGCAGCCGCTCGTCGACGACCGCCATCTTGTTCGACGCCGGCCCCATCATGCAGGTGCCCACGCCGTGGTGATAGCTGTCGTAGGTCGAGCGCGCGAACGCCGACCAATCGGCGCCGGGCGCAGGCTGAAGCAGCGGTCCGTAGTATTCCTTCGCCGGTCCCGTGTGGACGAGGCGTTCCATGAAATTCATCGCCCAGAGCATCGACTCGATGTCGGCGGGGTGTTCGAGCATGCGCGCCTCGACGGTCGGCAGCTCGGCCGCATCGGCGCTGAAGATGAGCCGCCCGCGGTTCGTCTGCTCCAATAGCGCCGCCGAGACCGGCAGCATGCGCTTGATGCCTTCGACGACCGTCGGCGGGCGCATGACGATGTGAAAGTTGCCGCAGCCGGCGCTCTCTTTGCTTTTCACGACGAGACGAAAGCGCGGCACGACCCAATCCTCCTGGAACGCCTGCAGCGATTCGAACGTCATGTAGACGACCGCGTGGTCCTGGTAGTTCTCGCCGACGCCGGGCAGATCGTGCATGATCGGGATGCGGAGACGCTGGAGCTCCGCCGCCGGGCCGATGCCTGAGAGAGCCAGGATGTGCGGCGAATGATAGACGCCGGCGGCGAGCACGATCTTGTCGGCCAGCGCGGTCTCCGTCTTGCCATCCTTCTGGTAAACGACGCCGTCGGCTTTGCGTCCGGAGAGCTTGAGCGCGACCGCGGGCGCGTCGGCGATAATCTTCAAGCTGCGCCGGGCGCGCGCGGGATTCAAATAGGCGACCGTCATCGACTGGCGCTTGCCGTTTTTAATATTGTAGGGCGCGAGCGAGACGCCGTAGGAGTCCGGCTCGTTGATGTCGTCGCAGCGCGGCAGTCCCATCGCGAACGCGCTGTCGAGGAAGGCCTTCGCCGGCCCGGAGACCGGATCGCCGAACTTGAACGGCCGCTGAACGTAGAGCGGCCCGTCGCTGCCGTGGATCGGGCTGTCGGGATAATCCTGGTCGGCCTCGATGCGCTTCATGATTGGCAGCATCTTGTCGTAAGACCAGGACGGGTTGCCTAGTCTGACCCACGTATCCAAATCGTGGCGCGTCGGCCGCAGGATCGACATGACGTTGACCGAGGAGCCGCCGCCCATGATCCTTCCCGCCAGCGAATAGAAGGTGCTCTTGTCGCCACGTTCGGTCGGATACATTGCGACGTAGGGAGATTCCAGCAGGAGCTTTATCTGCTTCGCGGCGTCGGCGACGACGTCGGGAAGCGGCATCGGGTCCGGGCCCGCCTCGAGCAGCAGGACTTTCAGGTCGGCGTTCTCCGAGAGTCGCGACGCGGCGACGCATCCGGCCGAGCCGCCGCCCACGATAATTACGTCGTAATGATCTGCCATAAAGACTCCAGAAGTAGTTACGTTTCCAATTTTTCCTTCAGCCGCCGCGCGAACTCTTCCAACAGCAAGGCGCCGGTCGCGCGCAGCACCATGTCGCCGAGTATCGCGAGCCGCCCTTTGATCGCGATGTCGGCGCGGTAATCGAGTTGGGTTTGGTTTTCCGCGGTCTCCGCGAGCTTGACGACGAGCTGCGCGCCCATGGAGCTTTTCGTCACCGAATCCGTCCCGTCAGTCTGTACCGTCATCGCCTCCGGCGGCGTGCTGTCGACGATCGTCGAGCGAAAATTGAATTTCCCGGAGATCGGCCCGACCGTTGCGCCGACGACGCCGTCGAACGTTCTCTCGTCGATCTGCGTTGCCCGCTCGAGCCCGGGCATGCATGACGCGAAGCGGTCGATATCGATTAAAAAAGCCCAGACCTCTGCGGCCGGCGCGCGAATCTCGATCTTACCTTCGAGGACCATGCGGCGATTGTCGCGGTTCTCAGGAAGTCCGGCCGACGAGATAGAGCGAAGCGCAGCGCTCGCTGCAAAAATATTGATCGCCGCGCAGCATCGCCTCGCTTTTCGGGAGATAGCTCCGGCACTGGGGATCGAGCACCATCTCCTCCGCCGCGCCGCCGTCGTGGCGCTTCGCGTCGGGCGGTGACGCCGTGCGGCGTCCGGAGAAATAAATTCTGTAGAAAAGATAAAAGAGAAGGAAAAAGATAAAGATTCTGAGCAGCATGAGGCTTCCGCGGCTACAGGCGCGCGAGGCTTACGCGCTTGTCGTCTTTAACGCCGACGAGCAGCTCGGAGATCGTGGCGCCGAGCACGGGATGAACGACTTGCGGGGCAAGCTCGCTTAACGGGATCAGAACGAACTTCCGGCTTTGCATCTCCGGATGCGGGATCTTGAGATTCTTCTTGTTCATCATGAGGGAGTCATACAGCAGGATGTCCAGATCGATGATACGCGCGCCCCATTTCTTGCGGACTTTCTTTCGCCCCATCGCGCGCTCGATGTTCTTGAATTTTTCCAGCAGCGCCTCGGGCTTGAACTCGGTCTCGATCTGGATAGCGCCGTTGACGTACCATTCTTTGGAGTCGCCGTGCGGCTCGCTCTCGTAGAGCGAAGACTCCTTAAGGATGCGGGTCTTGGGCAGCTTCCCGATCCGCTCCAGCGCTTCGAGATAGTTCTCCTTTTTATTGCCCAGATTGGAGCCGATCCCTATATATACCTGATGGGGCACGATCGATCCAGGAGCGTCCTCCAGGTCGTGGTGCGCTAAATCTTGACCTGCCGGATTCTCTCCGTTACCTCCCTCAACCGTTGTTTGTCGACGCAGAGCGTGAAGCGGACATAGCCTTCGCCCGGCGCGCCGAAGCCGTTGCCGGGCGTCGTGACGACGCCGGCTTCGTCCAATAGCCGGGCGGTGAAATCCGCCGAGTTGAATCCTTTCGGCACCGAGACCCAAACGTAAAACGTGGCTTTCGGCTTCTCGCACTCGAAACCGGCTTTATGCAAACCGTCGACGAGAATGTCGCGCCGCTCCTGAAAGACGCGGCGCGACGGCTCGATCAGCTTATCGCCCTGATTCAGCGCCTCGATCGCCGCTTCCTGCACCGCCTGGAAAATGCCGGAGTCGACGTTGGATTTTACCTGCGCGAGGCCGCCGACGATCTCCGCATTACCCACCGCCATGCCGACGCGCCAGCCGGTCATATTGAAGCTCTTCGACAGCGAGTGGAACTCGATGCCGATCTCGCGCGCGCCGTCGACTTCGAGAAAGCTCATCGGGCGGTAGCCGTCGAAGCCCATCTCCGTGTAAGCGGCGTCGTGGCAGACGATCACATTGTTTTTTTGCGCGAAATCGACGACGCGCTTGAAAAAATCCTTATCCGCAACCGCCGCGGTCGGATTGTTGGGGTAATTGATCCATAAAAGCTTCGCTGCGCGCGCGACGTCGGCCGGGATCGCGTCCAAGTCCGGCAGAAAATGGTTTTCTTTGGTGAGCGGCAGGAAAAAATTCTTGCCGCCGTTGAACGATGTGCCGATATGGTAAACGGGATAGCAGGGCGTCGAGACGAGCACCGTGTCGCCCGGGTCGACGAAGGCCGTCGCCATGTTGGCGATGCCTTCCTTGGAACCGATGAGCGAGACGACTTCCTTTTCCGGATCGAGCTTGACGCCGAAGCGCTTCTGGTACCAGGCGGCCACCGCCTGACGGTATTCCATGAGACCCGCGCTGTTCGGGTAGCGATGGTTGGCCGGCTTGCTCGCGCCCTCGACCAGCTTTTCGACGATCGGAGCCGGCGTCGGGATGTCCGGATCGCCAATGCCTAGATCGATCAAATCGACGCCGCGCGCTAGCGCCGCGCGTTTTTTGCGGTCTATTTCAGCAAACAGATATGGAGGTAAGTCACTGATTCTTTTAGCT
>DATDFN010000173.1:0-3317 GCA_036522615.1 Binatia bacterium
TCCGCGCGTCAAAATTAAAGCCGTCATGCAGCGTAAAGAGCCCGTCTATTATGCGCTCCACATGCCGTGGGAAAATATCTGGATGAGCGCGCCGATCTACGAGGCGGCGGCGTACCGCGTCCTGCGCGAGGCGGGCGTGACAGCCACCGCCGTCAACGTGACGCCCGGCGGCTGCTGCCACTGGCACATCGCCGCGTCGATCCGGGAATCGCCCGGCGACGGCAAGAACGCGATCATGGCGCTGCTCTCGATCGCCGACATCAAGCACGTGGTCGTGACCGACGACGATATCGACGTCTTCGATCCGGTCGATCTCGAATGGGCGGTCGCGACGCGCGTCCAGGCCGACCGCGACGTGCTCATCGTCGCCAACGCGCGCTCCAAGCCGCTCGATCCCTCGCTCCCGCCGATAAGCGGCGGGATTCCTACCACGGCGAAGATGGGCATCGACGCGACGATCCCCGAGAACGTCCCGCGCGAGCGCTACAAGCGCATCGTCTACCTGAACGAGGGCAAGACGAATCTAAAGAATTATCTCGATCCGGCGGGGAAGGGCGATGAAAGAAAGTCTCGCGCGCTCGGCCAGAACGGGCTCGGGCTCGAAGAGCGGCTGCTCAAGGCGCTCGCAAAAGCGCACGCTTTCTTCGCCGAGATTCTGGAGTTGTTTCGCAACGAGGAGTTCGGCGCGATCGCCGCGGCGATCGGCAAGCTGAACCGCGAGAAGAAGATCGCTCAAGATTCTGAAGGGAAGTATTACGCGCTCGCCGAAGGCTTGAGCCAGACGCGATAGCCCTGCTTCGGATAGTCGAGCGCGTCGATGGCGAAGTTTTTCAGCTCCGGCATGACGCGCTCGGCGAAGAGCTTAAGAGATTTCATCACCTTGTCGTGCTCCAGCGCGCCGAAGGTAAACTCGCCGAGGAACGTATCGGCGCCGGCGTCGCGCGCGATCTTCTGAATCTGCGCGATGACCGTCTCGGGCGAGCCGCAGATGAACGAGCCCTCGCGGATCGCGTTGTCGACGTCGAGCAGCTCCTTTTTTCTTTCCTCGCGCGTGATATTGGCCAGATTTTCATTGCCGTAACCGCCGTAGGCTCTGCCGCCGCCGACGCGGTGCCAAAAATAGATCCAGTGCTCCTTCGACTCTTCGTACGCTCTTTTGTCCGTCTCGCCGACGTAGATCTCGCGCATCAGCGCGACTTTCGGCCGCGGGCCTGCGGGTTTTGTCATATGGTACGTCTCGCGGAAGTAGTCGAAGATCTCGCGCACGACATCCATTTTCGGCGGACACCACTGGACGGTGCTGAAGCCCTCGGCCGCCGCCGCCGCGACCGATTCCGGGCTCCGGGTCGGCATCCACAGCGGCGGGTGCGGCTTCTGCACCAGGGGAATATTGAGCTCGGCGTTGTCGACCTTGAAATATTTTCCCTGGTGGCTGAAGCGCGGGTTGCTCCACATTCCTTTGAGGACTTTGTAAGCCTCCCAGGTGAGGTCGTTTTTCTCGTCCCACGACGCGTCGTAGGCGGAGAAGGCGTATTTGCCGATGCCGCTGCCGATGCCGCACTCGAACCGGCCGCCCGTCACGTTGTCGAGAAACGCGACTTCCTCGGCGACGCGCACCGGATGCCAGAGCGGCAGCACGTAGACGAGCGGCCCTAAGCGTATTTGCTTGGTGCGCTGCGATGCCGCCGCCATCCACGCGCCCGCGCTGGGGCATTCGGCGAACCCCAAATCGAAATGGTGCTCGGCGACGAAGTAGTAATCGAAATCGGCCTGATCGAGATATTCGACCATGTCGAGATGCCGCGCGTAGAGGTCCTGATACGACAATTCAGGGCGGTCGTTTTTCTGCAGGTGATCGAAGACGCCGAGCTTCATTCGATGTGTCTTATGCCAAGTCGCGAGGCCGTGCAAGCCGGCGATGAGAGGACTGGCTTTCTTGACACCTCCCTCCTTCCCGTCTAAAAGTTAATCCGCCATGGGAGTCGCTCGCGCCGTCTTGGGTCATGTCGTTCTGAACGTCCGGGACTTGAAAAAGTCCGAGCGGTTTTACCGCGATATTCTCGGCATGTCGGTATCCGGACGCAATGCGCGCACGAAGATGTCGTTCTTGAGCTTCGGCGCGGAGCACCACGACATCGCGCTGATGGAGCTGCCCCGCGGCGCGAAGCGGATCGGCGGAGAGGGCGTGCCAGGGCTGCATCATTTCTGCGTCTACGTCGACGACGACGAAGTCGTCGACAAGCTCTATCCGATTTTGCAGAAGCGCGGCATCGAGGTCGTCAGCGGCCCCGAGATTCTCGAGGTGGCGCGCAACCGCTCGGTCAGCTTCCTGGACCCCGACGGCAACCGCGTCGAGGTCGCGTGCAACCGCAACAAATTCGTCCGGCAGCGCCGGGAGCGGAGGAAATAATGCGAATGGGTTTTAAGGCGCTGGCGTCGGTGCTCATGATCCTTCTCGGCGCCGGTCCGAGCGCCGCGCTCGACAAGGTGCCGATCGCGCACAGCGCGATGTCCGCGTCTCAGGCGATTTTGTATTTGACGCGCGACGCCGGCTTCTTCGCCAAGTACGGCATCGAGCCGCAGATCGTCTACATCGTCGGCGGGCCGACCAACACCGCCGCGCTGATATCCGGCAGCGTCGATTTCAACATCTTCGCCGGACCGTCCTCGGTCGCGGCCAATTTGTCGGGCGCGGACACCGCGATCCTGATGAGCTTCGTCAATGTGCTCGAACACTCGGTGTTCGCGGCGCCGTCGATCAAGAAGCCGGCCGATCTCAAGGGCAAGCGCATGGGCATCGCGCGTCCCGGATCGTCCGACCACTACGGCGCGGTCACGGCGCTGAGGAAGTGGGGTCTGGAGCCGGATAAGGACGTGGCATTGGTCTCGATCGGCGGGCCGCCGGACCGCTATCTCGCGCTCCAGTCCGGCAGGGTGGACGCGGCGCTGTTCCAGCCGCCGCTCACCACCAGGGCGCAGAAGGCGGGTTTCAACCGTCTCGTCGCGCTGGTCGATTTGGGGCTCGATTATCTCGGCACGTCGCTCGCCACCACGCGAACCGTCATCGATAAGAAAGAAGACCTCGTCCGCCGCGTCAACAAGGCGTTCATCGAGGGCATCCATTACTTCAAGACGAACAAGTCGGCGAGTCTGAAGGCGATATCGAAGATGATGAACACCAACGATCCGGAGGCGCTGGAGGAATCCTACGACGCGTACGCGATCAAGTTCATGGCGCGCGTGCCGTATCCGACGGAGAAGGGCATCGAGGCGATCATCGACGATCTCGCGAAGACCAATCCCAAGGCGAAAGGCGC
>DATDFN010000174.1:0-11363 GCA_036522615.1 Binatia bacterium
TTCCCTTTACATCGCTGTCCCGTGACGCTATAGCACGACTGATCAGAGGAGGCCAAGATGATCTTTCTCACCAACGACCACGTCACGCAAGTGCTCGACATGCCTTCATGCATCGAGGCGATGGAAGACGCCTACCGCGAATTGAACGAGATGCGCGCCGGCTATCGGCCGCGCATCGACTTCTATGTTCCGCAGGAGCCGCACTACTACCGCTGGGGGACGATGGAGGGCGCATCGCGCAAGCGCGGCGTCTTCGCGATCCGCATGAAGTCCGACATGCTCGCCTGGGAGCGCCAGGGAGAGTTTCAGGTCGAAGACAAATATTGTATCGAGCGCGGCACGTATTGCGGCCTGATCTTTATCCTGAGCGTGCGCAACGCCGAGCCCCTCTGCCTGATGAACGACGGTTATCTCCAGCATATGCGCGTCGGCGCGTGCGCGGGACTCGGCGCCAAATATCTCTCGCGCGAGAATTCGCGCACGCTCGGCATGCTCGGCTCCGGCGGGATGGCGCGCACCTACGCCGAGGCGATCTGTCACGTGCGGCGGATCGAGAAGATCCGCGTTTTCAGCCCGACCAAGGCGAACCGCGAGAGCTACGCGCGCGAGATGGAAGCGCAATTAAAAATCGCCGTCGAGGCGGTAGACCGGCCGGAGAAAGCTGTTCGCGGGGCCGGCATCGTCGCCATGACGACCGACTCGCTGATTCCGGTGATCGAGCCCGACTGGCTCGAGCCCGGCATGCATATCACCAACGTGCGCAACAACGAGGCGGGCAGCGCGGTGCTGAACCGCGTCGACGTGATGGCGCGGCTCGGCAACTCGACGCTCGTCCTCGACGAGAAGTTGCCGAACACGATCGGCGGCAGCGACGGCATGTTCGCCTATTTCTACGGAACCGACGAGGAGAAGAAAAAAGTCCCGCTTGCGCCGACGCGCGAGATCGACAACGCCGAGATCGGCACCGTGCCGGACGTCATGGCCGGGCGCTGGGCCGGCCGGACGAGCGACGATCAAATCACCTTTCTGAACAACCAAGGCACGCAGGGGCTGCAGTTCGCCGCCGTCGGCGGACTCGCCTACGAGCGCGCCATGGCGAAAGGTCTCGGCCATCCGCTGCCGCGCGAGTGGTTCGTGCAAAATATCCGTGATTGATCGAAGGAGAATTTATGTCGGAGTATCGCATTCTCGACGCCGACGGTCATGTGATGGAGTTGGACGATCAGCTGCGGGAACATATCGGCGCGCCCTACGCGGATCTCGAATGGCACCGCAGCTATTCCTTCTGGCCGGGTCTCACGATGGACGGCTATCTGCGCTCGCTTCGGAAACCCGGCGGTTGGGCCGGCGGCGGCAGCGGGCCGAGCGCGCAGGACTGGCTCGCGTTTCTCGACAAGAATCGCATTGAGCTTACGGTCCTCTATCCGACTCAGGGGTTGACGCACGCCGCCATTCAGGACCGCGACTGGGCGATCACGCTCGCGCGCGCCTACAACGACTGGCTCTATCATCGCTTCATGAAGGTGAGCCCGCGGCTCGTCGGCGTGGCGCTCTTGCCGGTGCAGGACATCGACGAGGCGGTGAAGGAGCTGCGCCGCGCGGTCGAAGAGCTCGGCATGGTCGGCGCGGTTCTGCCCGCCGTCGCGATCGGCGGAAAATTATTCAGCGGCGAGGATTTTTATCCGCTCTGGCACGAGGCCGAGCGCCTCGACGTTCCGGTCTCGACGCACGGCGGCCTCAGCTTTCCCAACCTCGGCCTCGATATGGCCGCAAACTTCACCGTCGCGCATACGCTGGAGCATCCCTTCGCGCAAATGCGCCAGCTCGTCAGCATGATCTTCGAAGGTGTCTTCGAGCTGTTCCCGAAGCTCCGCTTCGGCTGCCTCGAATGCGGCATCGGCTGGGCGCCTTGGATGATGGATCGCATGGACGAGGAGCTGGAGCGCAAAGGCCAGTACTCGCCGCGCTGCAAGAAAAAGCCCAGCGAGTATTTCCGCGGCGGCAATATCTTTTTCGCCGCCGAGGTCGAGGAGACGGCGCTGCCGCTCGCGGCCGAGACGATCAGGCCCGATATTATTATCTGGGCGTCCGATTATCCGCACGAGCGCGACCAGCGCGATTTCAAGCACGATATCCCGGCGTTGATCGGGCGCAAGGACGTGAGCGAAGATCTCAAGCGCCGCATCTTCTTCGACAATACGCTGCGCTTTTATCCGCGGCTCAGGAGCCGCTTGGAGCAGACACGACCCCTCGCCGCCGCGGCTTCATAAATAAAAAGGGGCTTCCCTTGCGGGAAGCCCCTTTGAACCAGCGACTCGGTTTTACTCAACCTTCCCAATAAGGCTTGACGTTCGTGTCGAGCCACTGCTTCGGATCTTCCATGAAGCCCTTGTCGTTCACCGGGATCGCCTTCGTGCCCTTGGGATAGGCGTGCTCGATCGAGGTCTTCGACTGGAATCCCTTGCGCGAGGCTTCGCGCCCGACCTTATCGAGCGTCGCCTGGCCTTCGTTCGAGATGAGCCACTCCGCGAGCAGTCTCGCCGCATTCGGGTGCGGCGCCTTGGCGTAGATACCGGCGTAGCGCGGGAATACGACCGGCGGAGCGGTTTTGACGATGTCGATCGGCGAGTGCTTCTCGTTCTTTTCCTCCAGCGTGTCGTGAAGCAGCGCAGGCTCGGCGATCGCGTATTCGCCGGAGACGACGAAGCGGAACATCGCGCTCGTGCTCTTATGCACGGGCACGCCGAGCGCCTTGAGGCCTTTGACGAAACGGATGAAGCGCTGATCGTCTTTCCACATATCTTTCAAACCGGCGAGCTGCGAGCTGAGCGGGCCGGCGCGCATCGGATCGTCGAGCGCGACGTTGCCCTTGTATTTCGGATTGGCGACGTCCTCCCAGCTTTTCGGCAGATCGGCGGGCTTTAATTTTTTGGTATTGTACACGAGCGCCTGGATCTGCAAGCTGATCACGGGCATCGTCGGATCGTGGAGAACGAGAAAATTCTTCTGCACGGTCTCATACGGCTGGATGGCGCCGGCCGCGCGGATCACCGGAGGCGCATTGTCGGAGAGGATCGCGTCGACGCTGTCCTTCCCCGCCTGGAACTCGGTGACGACGCGTGTCACGATCTCCGGATTCCTTCCCTGCCAGTAAGAGGTCTTGAGGCCGGGAAAGCGCTTGGTAAAGCCGTCGAGAATGGCGACGATATGCTCGACGTCCCAGACGGAATAGACGATAATCGCGCCCTCCTGTTTGGCCTTCTCGTACAGCGCCGCAGTCGTCTTGTTATAGACGTCGTCGCCGCCGCCGGCAGCAGCCGCGAATGCCTTACCGGTCGCGCCGAAGCCGAGCGCGAAGATCAGGGCGGCAAGTAAAAATCTTCTCATGCTCCACTCTCCTTTCATAAAGCCTGCTTTATCGCATAGTAACGGCAATGCGCGCCGCGTTGCAAGTCCCTAAAGGCTCAGCTTAATTTTGAACGCAAACTTCGCCAGCGTGACAGCCAGGATCAAAATAATCAGATAAATGACGCCGCCCGCCGCCGCCTCCGCCCACTGGCCGACGCGGAAATATTCGAACAGCGTCACAGGCCCGTACTCCATTCCTGGAGCCACGAGCAGAACCGCAACGTCGATGTTGCGGATCGCCTCGACGAAAATATAGAAAAGCGCGCCTGCGACCGTCGGCTTCAGGAGCGGCAGCGTCACTTTGAAGAAGACCTGCCGCCACTTCGCCCCGTGCACCCAGGCGGCCTCGTCCAATTCTTTATGAATGTTCACGATCGCGCCGGAGGCGTTCCGCAGCGCATACGGGAAATAAGCGACGAAAAGCCCGGCGCCGAGCGCCCAGAGCGTGTTGTAGAACGGCGTGCCGATGACCGCGATGATCAACCCGAGCGAAAGCACGAGCGGTGGGAACGCGAGCGGGATCGTACCGATGAATTCAAAAACTTTGCTGCCGTAGACCTTGGTCCGGTAGATCGTGAACGCCATGACGATGCCCGCGAGAACGGTGACGAGCGCGATCACGATCGACAAGCCGAGCGAGTTATAAAGGCCCGTGACGAAGCTCGGGTGACGCAGCACCCTGTGATAGTTGGAGAGGTCGATATTGGCGGGGAACCGCATGAAAGTATCGTAATCGTAATACGGTATCAGAGACGTAACGATCAGGACGATGAACGGCACCGCGATGCCGACGAGGAAGTAAGCGAACACGGCCAGGAACGCCGCGTATTTCCACGCGCCGATGTCGATCGTCTTCACGCGATAGCCCTTGCCGGTGATCGTCGCGTAGCGCTCGGAGAACCGCGTCGTGCGGACGTAGACGATCAGCGCCAGCACCGAAAGCGCGATGAGGACGCCGCTGTAGGCGGTCGCAAGGCCGGGATTGTAGTCGAGCGACATCGAATCGTAGACCTTCGACACGAAGACATTGATGCCGCCGGGACTGCCCTGCAGCACAGGCGTCTCGAACGAGCGCAGCGCGCGCAGGAAGTTGAGCACCAAAGCGGAGAGAAAAGCCGGCACGGCGAGCGGAAACGTGATGCGCAGCAGCGTGCGCATCGGCCGGCTGCCCGCGATATAGGCGCTCTCTTCGAGCGATGGATCGAAAGAAAGGAAGACCGGCAAGAGAAACAGATAACCGAGCGGCACGCACGTCAGGCCGAAGACCCAGATCATCGCGGGAAGCGAGAAAGCGTTGAAGATGGGATGATCGATGCCGAAGGCTTGCTGCAGCATGTTATTGAGAATGCCCGATTTCGGCGAGAGCAGCAGGACCCACGCGATGTTTTTCATGACCGGCGGCATCAGGATCGGATAGAGCGGCATCAGCTCGACGAGCGTCTTTCCCGGCGTATTGGTGCGCGCGACGATCCAGGCGAGCATCGCGCCGAGCAAGGTGCCGAGAAGCGCAGAGCCGCCCGCATAGATAAGCGAGTTTTTCAGCATCGGCAGAATCTGCGGGTCGTGTAAAACCCGCGAATAATTCGCAAGACCGATGCCGGTAGCGACGCCGAAGCGCGCTGTCGTGAAGCTCCGCACCAGCACGATAATCACCGGCGTCACGATCAGCGACGCAGCGATCACGCTGGAGAAAAGCGGAATCAGAACGCCTTGGCGATAAGCTAGCTTGAGGGAATTCCAGCTAATGGGCCGCTCCTTGAGCGGAAACACCGGCGTGGTCGGCGATGACGCTGATCGCGCTTCGATCGATATAGAGAAAAACCTTGTCTCCCTCGCCTTCGACGCTGATCATGGGGCAGAGCTTATGCGAGGTGACGACGATCTCGCGCGAGCCGATCTGGACGCGGTGGTCCGTGAGGCCGCCGCGGTAATCGCGGCTGGTCATGACGCCCTGCAAAACATTCTCCGACTGCTCGAACGGCCGGCTGCTGAGCTTGACCTCGCCCGTGCGGATCACGAGCTGGCAGGTCGCGCCGGCGGCGAGGCCGTTCGGACAGCGGCAAGCCAGAACGGCGCGGTTGAAATCCGGCACGCTGACTTTGATCTCGTCGCCCGCGGCCTGCACGACCTGCCCTTCGACGAGCACCGAGCGGCCGATGAACGAAGCGACGAATTGATGCGCGGGCCAGTTGTAGATTTCGTCCGGCGTCGCGTACTGCAGGATCTTGCCGCGCTCCATGACGATGACGTAATCGGAGATGACGAACGCCTCTTCCTGATCGTGAGTGACGTAGATCGCGCTGATACCGACCTTTTTGATAAGCTTCTTAAGCTCGACGCGCATCTCCTCGCGCAGCTTGGCGTCGAGGTTGCTGAGTGGCTCGTCGAGCAGGATAAGCCGCGGCTCCATCGCGAGGCTCCGCGCCAGCGCGACGCGCTGTTGCTGCCCGCCGGAGAGCTGCGAGGGATAGCGGTCCTCGAGCTTCGGCAAGCCGACGAGGTCGAGCGAGGCGAGCACGCGGCGGCGAACGTCGGCCTCCTTGACCTTTCTCAGCTTCAAGCCGAACGCGACGTTGTTGTACACCGTCATGTGCGGCCAGAGCGCGTAGTTCTGAAAGACGAAGCCGATCTCGCGCGAGTATGGCGGGACGAGAATGCCTTTGTTGATGTCGGTCTGGACTTTGCCGTCGATCCAGATCGCGCCGTCGTCCGGCACCTCCAGACCCGCGATGCAGCGCAAGAGCGTCGTCTTGCCGCAGCCGGACGGGCCCAGGATACTGAGGATCCCGTGTTCGAATTCGAAACCGACGCCGTCGAGCGCGCGATAATCCGCGAAAGTCTTATTGAGACCTTCGACTTTCACGATGGACATACTTATCGTTTACTTACGCCCACTGTAACTTGCAAGGCCAATAAGTTTCACCGGCGAGCTGGTCGAGAGGCCGTGCTCGTGGAAGGTCAACGCGCGTTTTCGTGCTTACTTGAGCTTTCCTTCCGCTCTTAATTCGTCCTGCGCGCGCTTCAAGATGCGCTCGTTCACGACCTTGTCGAGCGTCATGTTTTTATCGACAAGGCCGGTGCGGATGTCCTCGTCGAGCATTAGCTGAATACCGTCGGCGGCGACCGACAGATCGGTCGTATACGCCGCCTGATACAGATCGTAGGCGCGGCCTACGATATCGGGATCGCCTTTGAGGCCCGCGGCGTACCCGGCTTCGAGCGCCTCTTTTTTGCTCGAACGCACGAGACGCAGCCCTTGGATGAGCGCTTTTAAGAAGCGCTTGCTTGTGTCGGGATACTTTTCCAGCACTTCGCCGCGCGCGACGAGGATGCTCTGCGGAATCGCGAGCGTCTCGCTCAGATTGGAGATCATCGGAAAACCCTTTTTCAAAAGACCGACCGCCTCTTCGGCGGAAAAGGGCGCCGCGGCGATGATACCCTTCTCCAGCGCCGTCACCCGGACCACCGTGCCGCCCAGCGGCCGCAGGATGACGTCTTTGTCCGGATCGTATCCGTTTTGCTTGAGGAACATGCGCACGACGAAATCGGAGAAGGCGCCGGCGCCGGTGACGCCGATAATCTTGCCTTTGAGGTCGCGCACGCTGCGCACGTCGCGCGCGCCGAGCATCGTGTAGTTCACGCGGTTCGACAGCGAGCCGATGATGAAAATGTCGAGGCCGCGCGCGCGGCTGCGGATCGGCGCCTGCGCGCCCCCGATGCTGCCGAAGTCGACGTCGCCGGAGGCGAGCGCGGCGATCGCCGCCGGCCCGCCGCGGATCAGGATCGGCTCGATCGCGAGACCCTGCTCCTTGAAAAATCCGCGCACCAGCGCGGCGCGGAACGGCAGCTCTTGATGCCAGGAGAGGCTCACGAAAGCCACGCGGATCGTCTTTTTCTCCTGGGCCGCGGACTCCCGCGGCACCACCGGACTGAGCGAGAGAAAAAGGCTGAAGAGGAAACAAAGCGCAGTTTTAGGATTTCGTCCTGCCATGCTCCGCTCCCGCATTCTTTTGCAAGCTCAAGTAAATTTTCTCCGCAGTGATCGGCAGCTCGAAGATTCTCACGCCGATCGCGTCCGCCACGGCGTTGGCGATGGCCGCGGCGGTCGGCACGTTGGGATTTTCGGCGATCGCCTTGCCGCCGAACGGTGTCGGGCCGGTAGGGCTCTCGATCAATACGGTCTTTAACGGCGGCACGTCGGCGATACTCGGCAGCTTCGACTCGCCCAGACTTAATGTAGCGATCTTGCCGTCGATCATTGGATTCTCTTCGATGAGCGCAAAGCCGAGCCCGGAAATCACACCGCCTTCGATCTGTCCCGTGAGCGTGAGATGATTGAGCACGGTGCCGGTATCGTGCGCCGTCGTCAAATGAATCACTCTCACCTGGCCGGTCGCCGGATCGACCTCCACTTCGGCCACCTGCGCGGCGAAGCCGGTGACCTTCGGCATGTTCTCCGGGACAAAATTGGTGAGATGAAACAGCGGGCCGCCGTTTTCTTTCACGGCGAGACCGATCATTTTTTGCGTGGTCGTCGACTTCTTGTTCGGCGCCGTGAGCTTGCCGCCCTGCTGGCGGATCTCCTCCGGGCGGCAGCCGAGCTCCCGCGCGGCGAGACGCACGAGCTTGTCGCGCACTTCATCGGCCGATTTTTTCACCGCGTGGCCGGAGGTGTTCGTCTGCTTGCTCCCGCCCGTGCCGGGATCGAAAGGCAGGCTGTCGGTGTCTTTGAAAACCACGCCGACTCTCTCCGGCGGCAGGCCGAGGATTTCGCAGACCATTTGCTGGCTGATGGTGTAGAATCCGGGTCCGACGTCGGGAACGCCGGTGAGAATATTGACCCTGCCGTCGGCCTCTAGGATCAGCGCCGAGCTCGCCTTGCCTTCCGGGGTGCCGCGATCGTAGAGCGCAATACCCCAGCCGCGGCTTTTTTTTGATCCGTTTTTTTTCCAACCGGAAGATTTGACGGCGCGCTCCAGCACCTCGCCCATGAGAATATCGCTCCACTTCTCACCCATGGGATTGGCGTCGCCGTCGCGCAGAATATTTCTGCGGCGGAGCTCGATCGGGTCGATGCCCATTTCTTTGGCGATGATGTCCATCTGCGACTCGAACGCGAATACCACTTGCGGGCTGCCCGGCGTCCGCGTCTGCGTGCAGGGGACCTGATTGGTATACGCGCAGTAAGTCTCGCAGCTGATCGCCGGCACGCGATACATGCTGGCGAGGCGCCGCCCGCCGAGGACCGTTACCTGCGGATTCGCCTTCGGCGCGCCGTACGCGCCGCCGCTAAAATGAATCGTTCCCTTGATCGCCGTGAAAGTTCCGTCGCGCGCAACGCCGGTGCGCAGATGAATCACCGCGGGATGGCGGTGGCCGCCGGCGAGCAGCTCCTCGGTGTAGTCGAAGACGAGCTTCACGGGCCTGCCGCCGGCCGCTTTGGATAAAAAATAAGCGATGGGGACATCGGTCAGCGACGCCTTGGCGCCGAAGTCGCCGCCGACATGGACGATGTGAACTTTGATTTTTTCCTTCGGCACGCCGAAGTCTTCGGCCATCTGCTCGCGCAAGCCCCACGGTCCTTTGTTCGACGGCCAGACTTCCACGCGCCCATCCGGATGCGCCTGCACAGTGCAGGCGGAGGGTTCGATGTAGCCGTGGTGCGACAGCGGCGTGCGGAATGTATGCTCGAAGATTCGCGCCGCCTTGGCGAATCCGGCGTCGAGATCGCCGTTCTTCCACACGACGTAGGACTGCAGGTTATACCCCGACATGCCCTCGGGAAGCTTGGGGGCGTTCTTGTATTTGTTGCGATCTTCGTGAATGAGCGGCGAAATGGGCTTCAGGGCCTCGACCGGATCGTCGACGTGGGGGAGCTCTTCGTATTCGAAATCGATGAGCCCGATCGCCTCCTCGGCGATGGCTTCGCTGTCGGCGGCGACCGCCGCGACCGCATCGCCGCACATGCGCACTTTGTCGTACGCCAGCACCGGCAGGTCTTTCACCCTCGTGCCGACAAAAATGTCTTTCACGTCGGCCCCGGTGAGCACGGCGCGCACGCCCTTTAAGGCTTTGGCCTTCGACGTGTCTATTTTGACGATGCGCGCGTGCGCCACCGACGCGCGCAGCACCTTCGCCCACAGCAGTCCGTCGAACCGCAGGTCCGCCGCGTATTTGGTTTGACCGGTGACCTTCCCCTCGCCCTCGATGCGGGGAAGCGCTTTTCCGATGCTGCGAAATGCCATTACACCAGTCCGTACAGCCGGGCGCAGTTGTCCCAGAGGATCTTTTTTCGACTCTGCTTCGACACGCCGTCCATTTCCAAAAATTCTTCCACGGCGTGGGGGAAATCCGAGTCGCCGTGCGGGTAGTCGGTGGAGAAGACGATGTTGTCGTCGCCGACGAGCTCGACGATCATCGGCAGCTCCTTTTCATGCTCGGTGGAGATCCAGCACTGGCGCCGGAAATATTCGCTGGGCTTGAGCTTCCCTGCCGTGGGAAATCGGCCCTTCTCCATCGCGTTGTCCATGCGGTGGAGAAGAAACGAGACCCAGCCGCAGTAGCATTCGAGAAACGCCACTTTCAGCTTCGGATGGCGCTCGCAAACGCCGCCCCCGATGATGTCGGCCATCGCGACCATGTTTTCCAGCGGATGAGAAACAACATGGCGGAGCAGGAGATTATCCCCAAAACGGTCGCCGATCTGCGGCACCTCTCCGGCGGCCGCCGCGGAGTGAAAGCCGATCGGCACGCCGAGCCCCTCCAAGCAAGACCAGAGCGAATCGAAATAGCGCGCATGCCAAGGCATGCTGCGGAGCGGCTCCGGGCGCGTGAAGACGCCGACGAAGCCGAGCTTAGCGACGGCGCGCTCGGCCTCTTTAGCGGCCTCGTCGGGATCGTGCAGCGGAAGCATCGCCACGCCTTTGAGACGCTTGGGATCGGTCTCGCAAAAGTCGTGAAGCCAATCGTTGTACGCCCGCGCGATCGCCGCGGCGAGCTTGGGATCCATCTCCTCGCGCATCATGATGCCTAAGCCGATCGAGGGATAGAGCGCCGCGACGTCCAATCCCTCGCGATCCATCGCCTGGAGCTGGGTCGCGGCGTCGAAGCCGCGCGCCCGGTAATCGGCGATCTCTTTATCGATACGCGTCGCGTCGAAAATGCCGCCGCGGTAAGTCGGCTTGTAGCCTTGCAGGATTTTGCCCTCGAGCAGCACCATCGCGGAGCTCCGCGCGGTCGAACTTAGAATCTTCGGCGCGCGATCGCGATATGCCGGATCGATGTATTTCTCCCACAGGTCGCCCGGCTCTCTTAGATGCATATCGGAATCGAGAATTTTGAAACCGTTTTTCATATCGTGTAACGCCTTCTCTACAATTTCAGAGGCTCGCCGCGGCCCTGGCGCCGCACTTTCTCCAATACCAGCGCCCCGAGCGCCACGTCCGCCACCCCCTGCCCCGCATTATTCTTGAAAAGCGTGATCTGATCGGCGCGCGACCTTCCCTCGTGTTTTCCGGCGAGGATCGCTCCGATCTCCACCCATTGCTCCCAGCGGACGACGCCGCGGGCGACGGGGTCGAAGATGTCCGCCTGCTCGTCTTGGATCGCCTGTTGGACGGAGGCGATCCCGAGCACGTCGCTGCGACTGAGCGTCGCGTCGTCGATCTCGCGTCGCTTGGCGCTCGCAAAGCCGCCCTTGACCAATCCCACGTTGCTGCCGACGATGGAGGTGACGTGCGCCCCGGGTTCGAGCCATTTGCCGTCGAACACCGGCACGCTCGAATTCGTCGCGGTGAGGACGATGTCCATTCGCCGCACCGCCTCTTCGGGGCGCGCGACCGCCTCGATGTCGAGGCCGACGAGCGGCGCCATCTCCGCGGCGAAGCGGGCCCGGTTCTCCGGCGTCCGGCTGTAGACCCTGACGCGTTTGAGTTTCCGAATTCTTGCGAGCGCGA
>DATDFN010000175.1:0-10121 GCA_036522615.1 Binatia bacterium
GCCCGCGCAGGAGCGGATGCGCATGGCGTGGGCCGGCACCTCGCCGTCGAACACGCCCATTTGGGTCGCGGATCAAAAGGGCTTCTTCAAAAAAAACGGGCTCAGCGCCGAGGTCATCGCGATCAGCGCCAGCACGATCACCATCCAGGCGCTGCTTACGGGGGAGGTTGACTTCATTATCGCGCCATCGGCGACGCTCGTTACCTCGCGCTTGGCCGGCGCCGACGTCATTATGATCTCGACCAATCTGCCGTGGTTCATCGACCACATCGTCTCGGTCGCCGACGTTACCGCGGTGGAACAGCTCAAGGGCAAGATCGGCGGCGTGAACCGCCTGGGGACGACCTCCGACATGACGCTGCGCCTCGCGCTCAGGCGCTTCGGCCTCGATCCGGAGAAGGACACGAAGATCATCGCCACCGGCGAAAACCCGCAGCGCCTGGCGGCGCTGGCGCGCAACATCACGCAGTTTACACTGTTAGCGGAACCGCTGGTCAGGGAAGCCGAGAAGCGGGGCTTCAGAGACTTGGCGGACATCGGCACGCTCAAGATCCCCTATCATGTGAACGCGGTGGTCACGCGCGAGAAGATGGTGCGAGAGCGGCGCCCGTTCGCGGCCAAGGTAGTACGCGCTTTCGCCGAAGCGCTGCACTTCATCAAGACGAATAAAGAAGAGACCAAGGCCCTGATCGGCAAGAATCTCAAAGTCGACGATGCCGAAGGGCTGGAGCGCGCCTACCGGGCTTACAGCGCGGCGTTCCCAGAAATCCCGTATCCTAACACCGAAGGGGTAAAAACTCTGCTCGACGACATGGCGCCGCGCACGCCGAAAGCGGCGGCCGCGGATCCGAAAAGCTTCGTCGATATGAGTCTCGTCCAGGAGCTGGAAGCTTCCGGGTTCTTCAAGCAGCTCTACAAAAAATAAAGGGACGGCGTTGCCGCCGTCCCTTCGAAGAGATTAGTTCTACTTCCCAGCTTATCCCAGTGCGTAAAATCTCCGCGGGTTGTCCTCGACGATCTTCCTATGCTGCGCGGCGGAGATGCCGCCGCTCTCTCTTAAAGTCGTCAGCGCGCCGAGTTCCGTCGACGAATCGGCGTGGCCGTAATCGGTGCCGATCATCAAAGTATTCTCGCCCATGCAGCTCTTGATGAGATACGGCACGTCGTCGCCGATCTGGCAGGTGACGAAGATGCCGCAGCGCTCGATGAGATCGTCGGGCAGGCGGTTGCCGACCTTGTCGAGGCGCCGGCGCAGCTCGTAGACCACCCAGGGCACCCACGTCGCGGCGGTCTCGATGAAACCGAAGCGCAGCTTGGGAAATAGTTTCGGGATGCCGCAGTTGATGATGCGGAACAGCGCGCCGACGTTGAAGATGCGATACTGGTTGAAAAAATCCCTGCTGCCGTCGGGATTGACCATCATATCGACCGCCGCCGCGCTGCCGTTGGACTGGTGCAGGCCGATGCAAAAATCGAGCTTCTGGGCCTGCTCATAGAGCGGGAAGAAATAAGGGTCGCTGATCTGACGCGTCCCTTCCAAAGGCCGCATGAAGATCCCGCACGCGCCGTTCTCCTTGGCGAAGCCGAGCTGATCGAGCGCGTCCGGCATGCTGAGGAGCGGCAGCGGCGCCATCCAGCGCAGCCGCCCGTCGCTGCTTTTCCAGACATCCGCCAGCCAGCGGTTATACGCGCCGCAGAGCGCGACGTCGGTATCCGTCCGCTCGGTGCATTGATCGAGAAAAATGCTCGGGTAGAGAATCTGGATGTCGATGCCGAGCTCGTCCATGTGCCGGATGCGCGCGCCGACATCGGCGAGATCGCGCGCCGCCATGGTCGTCGCCATGTCGCGGCCGATGTCGGCGGACCGCTTTTCCAGATCTTCCTTGCTGTTGAGGAAGCGAAACAAGCCGCGAATTTTGCCGTCGATCACCCAGTGCGCCCGCTGGCTGCCGTCTTCGGGCTGGAACAGCATCGGCCGGAATTTTTGTTCCGAAGGCGTGAGATAGTCCCAGGTGTGCGGGCTTTCGACCACATGAGCGTCCGCATCGATCCATCCCATATGCTCCTCCGTGCCTAGTGCAGCACCGCTCCGCCGTTCACGAGAATCGTCTGGCCGGTTACGAACGCGCTTAGGTCCGACAACAGATACAGCGCCGTGCCGACCAGGTCCTCCGGCTGCTCAATGCGCTTGAGAATCCGCGTCGAGGCCGAGCGCTCGTAGTTTTTGAGCGCCGCCTCGGTGGCCTTTTCCTCGCTCATGGTCGCGCCGGGCGCGAGCGTGTTCACCCGGATGTTGTCCGGCCCGAGCTCGCGCGCGAGCACGCGGCTGAAGCCGACGACCGCGGCTTTCGACGTCACGTAATGCATCATCGTCAAGCCGCCGTTGAACGCCATATTGGAAGAAATGTTGACGACGCTGCCTTGCTTGCGCTGCTGCATCGCCGGCACGACCGCGCGGCTCGCGAGCCACAGCCCCTTTACATTTACGGCGAACATTCTATCCCATGCTTCTTCGGGGATATCCTGCCAGCTGCCTTTTTCCGCCGGCACGCTCATGAAGATCGCCGCGTTGTTGATCAAGCCGTCGATTTTGCCGTAGGCGGCGAGCGTCTTCTGTGCCATCTCCTGGCAGCTCGTGAAGTTGGACACATCGACTTTAGTCGCGAGCGCCCGGCCGCCGCTGTCCTGAATCGCCTTGGCGACTCCCTCCGACGCGTGTCCGTCGATATCGGCGACGACCGCAGTGCCGCCTTCGCGCGCGACCCCCAGGCAATAGGCCTTCCCGATGCCGTGCCCGCCGCCGGTCACGATCACAACTTTGCCGTCCAATAATCCCATCGCGCCCTTTTATTCCCGGGTCGGAAGCGGCCCGGCGAATTCAGTCAACCACCTACATCGCTTAACCGGACCTGTCAAATACCGTCGCCGTGACTTAGCATCGCGGCGCGCAGCGTAGTTGCAGCCCTCACGACCCCTTGGTATCGTTGACGCACGATGAAGCGGTCCGTCCTCGTTCTCACGTATCATCACGTCAACGATCACGAAGGAGACCTCGTCACCGTATCGCCGCGGATTTTTGAGCAGCAGATCGCCGCGCTGGCCGAGCGCGGCTACACCTTTCTCACCGCCGACGATTTCGCGGCGATTATCCGCGGCGGGCGCGAAGCGCCGCGGCGGCCCGTGCTGATCACGTTCGACGACGGCTATCTCGACACCTGGCTGCACGCTTATCCGGTGCTGAAGCGCTTCGGCGCGCGCGCCTGCTTGTTTCTCGTCACCTCATGGGTAGCCGATCGGAGCGACCGCCGGGAGCCCGGCGTGTTTATCCCCGATCATGAAGACACGACCGCGGCGCTGACGCGCCACGGCGCGGAAGCCGAGTGCGCGCTCACCTGGGGCGAAGTCGAGGCGATGGCGCGCGACGGCGTGATGGACGTGCAGTCGCACACGCAAACACACCTGCGCTGCCGCGTGTCGGAGAACAGCGCCGAGGCGATCGCGCGCGAGCTTGCCGGCAGCCGCGAGATCATCGAAAGCCGCCTCGGCAAGAGTTGCCGCCATCTCGCCTGGCCGAAAGGGAAGTACGACGCGGAGGCGATTCGGCTCGCGCGCTCTCTGGGTTATGAGGCGCTATTCACCACGCTCCGCGGGGCGAACCCGGTCCCGGGCGATCTCTCCGAGATCAAGCGCCTGGAAGTGAAGCCGAAGCATCCCGCGTGGCTCCTCTCGCGCATGGGCATCTACGCGCGTCCGCTCGTCGGCGGCCTGTACTCACGGATGCGGGGCGAGTGACGGCGACGAATAAGCCGATCGATTCTCGACTTCGGGTGAGCGTCTGAAAATCCTGCAAACCAACTTTCACCGGCTCTGGTCGGGCGAGACCGGACGGACCTTGATGTTGTCGCGCGAGCTCGTGAAGCGCGGGCATACCGTCATGATCGCGACGCCGGAAGAATCCGCGCTGGCGCGGCGCGCGCGCGACGCCGGCATTCCGGTCTTTACCGATGTCGAGTTTCGCAACACGAAAAATCCCTTTCAGTTTTTTCGCGACATCGCGGCGCTTGGAAGCTTCGTCCGCGCGGAGCATTTCGATCTCATCCACACCCACGGCTCCAGGGACATGTGGAGCGCGGCGCTCGCGCGCACGATTTTTCGCCTCAAGCAGCCGATCCTGCTCACGCGCCACAACGTCAAGCGCGTGCGCTTTCACGCGTTCAACCGCTGGATCTACCGCCGCGGGATCGACCGCATTGTTCTGACGAGCGGGGCGGCGCGAGAAAATTACCGGCCGTTTTTTGCAGCGGGAATCCTCGAAGAGAGCGAAGCGACCGTCATCCATTCGAGCGTCGACATCGAGCGCTTCGCCGGCCCGCGCCATCCGGAAAAGATTCGCGCAGAGCTCGGTATCACGAGCGCGACGCCCTTGATCGGCCTCATCGGCCGTATCGTTAAAGACAAGGGCCCGTTGGTTCTCCTCGACGCCGTACCGGAGATTCTCAAAGAATTTCCCGACGCGCTTTTCATCCTCGTCGGCAAGCCGGGGAAGCTGGAGCAGCACGTCCGCGACCTCATCAAGAGCCGCGGGCTCGAGCGCTCCGTGCGCCTCCTCGGCTTCCGCGAAGACATCGTCGATATCACCGCGGCGCTCGACCTTTCCGTGCTGCCGACGAAGAGCGAGTCTTCCCCGGCGGTCGTGAAAGAGGCGATGCTGCTCGGCAAGCCCGTCGTCGCGAGCCGCGTCGGCGGCGTGCCGGAAGTCCTCGACGAGAGCAGGGGAATCCTGATCCCGCCCGACGATCCCGCCGCGCTCGCCCGCGCCGTCGTCGAGGCGCTGCGCCGGCCGCCGCAGACCGAGGGCCTGCCGGAGAGATTTACACCGGCGTTTCTGTGCGAGTCCTATCTCAAGGTGTACAAAGAGCTGGTAGGCAACTAGCAAGCGATCATTTCCACCTTCACGTTCAGACCGCCGTCGTTTCTAAAATAATCTTAGCACGCGACTTGTGGACGCATTCCCGCGTGCTAGCTTTTATTCATACGAGCTTTTGAAAGGAGGGTCTTAAAATGGCATGGATTAAAACGTTCGAAGAGAGCGAGGCGCAGGGCCTGCTGGCCTGGGTTTACCGCGTGATGCGCTGGACGCAGGGACGGGTGCCGAACATCGTCAAGGTCTCGAGCCTGCACCCGCGGCTTCTGGTAACGCTGGGACCGCTTTTTCGCACGCTGATGGAAGGCCCGTCGCCGCTCAGCCGCGCCCAGCGGAAGATGATCGCGATCGTGTCGTCGAGGGTGAACAACTGCTTCTATTGAACGGAGTCCAACGGAGAGTTTCTCCGTAAAGAGCTGAACGACGCACAATTGGCCGACGCGCTGCAGGAAGATTACCGCAAGGCTCCGATCGGGCCCGAGATGATGGAAATGTTGTCCTTCGCCGAGAACGTGACGCGCGACGCGAGTCGGGTCGCCGCCGAAGATATCGCGCGGCTGCGCTCGGCCGGCTTTTCCGATCGCGCGATTCTGGACGCCGCGCATATCGCCGGCTTCTTCTGCTACATGAACCGGGTCGTGCAGGCGCTCGGCGCCGACACGCGATCGAGCGTTTCTGCGACGGCGAAAGAAGCGGTGCCGCACGGGCTCGCGGCGGGCGAGGTTTTGCCAACTTGAAGACTTATTTCTTGCGAAAATAAGCGGTTCTACCTCCAGCACCCCTCCGCCGCGATCAAATCGAAGACTTCGGTGAGAATCCCGGCGGCGGTGTCCACCGTTTCTTCGTCGATCGTGAGCGCCGGCTGGAGACGGACGCGCGGGGTGTAGGTCATCGTGAGCAGCCCGCGGCGCAGGCATTCGTCGAAGATGCGCCGGCAGGTTTTTTTGGCGAGCGGCTCTTTGCTTTTCTTGTCGCGCACGAGATCGAGGCCGATGAAAAGCCCGGCGCCGCGCACGTCGCCGACGAACGGGTAGCGCTCGGTCCAATCCGAGAGAAGTTTTAGGAAGTGCGCGCCCACGCGGCGCGAGTTCTCGACGAGATCTTCGTCGTCGATGATCTTGAGCGCGGCGGCGGCCGCCGCCGCGGCGAGCGGATTGCCGCCGTAGCTCGAAGAAGAGCCGGAGGGATTAGACCACGGCTTCGACTGGACGATCTCGTCTCTCGAGATAATGCCGCTGATCGGGAAGCCGCCGCCGAACTGTTTGCCGATCGCGACGATGTCGGGCTCGACGCCGGTGTGGTCGGCGGCCCAGTATTTTCCCGTGCGGCCGAAGCCGGTGATCATCTCGTCCGTGATGAGCAGCGCGCCGAATTCGCGCGCGACCTCCTTGATCGCCGGCAAATAGTCCGGCGGCGGGATGACGTTGCCGGCGGTGCCCTGCATCGGCTCGATAAGAAACGCGGCGACGGCGCCCGAGCTGTTCTGCTTCACCTCGGCGCGCGTCGCCTCGACGCACGCGAGGCCGCAGGAGGGATATTTCAACTTCAGCGGGCAGCGGTAGCAGTCGCCGTACGGGGCGATGTGCGCGCCGGGCACCATCGGCCCGTAGCCGTTCTTAAAATCCGAGCCCATCAGCGACAGGACGCCCATCGTCTTTCCGTGAAAGCCGCCGCTGAAGCCGACGAATTCGAATTTGCCGGTGTGCGATTTCGCAAGGCGGAGCGCCGACTCGACCGCCTCGGCGCCGCTCGAATAGAGCTGCGCGCGGTGGAGCGACGGCGCGGGGCGATGCGCGGCGAGGCGCTCGAAAAGCTCGACGCGCGCTGCGCTCGTAAAGCTCCCTACCGACGCTTGCTCGACCTGCGCCTGCACCGCCTTGACATATTCGGGGTGGCTGTGTCCGAGCGCATTCACGCCGATGCCGCCGATGAGATCGAGCAGCGTGTTGCCGTCGGCGTCCGTCACCGCGCTGCCGCGCGCCTCCTTGACCGCGATTCCTGCGTAGAGCGCGAACCCCTGCAGCCCGGGCGCGAGATGCTCGTCTTCGCGCGCGCGCAACTCGCGGCTTTTCGGCCCCGGGATTGGCGTTTCAATGTGCGGTATTTGATTTTTAGGCTGCTGGTGGCCCACGGGAAGCGTCAGGCGTAGGTTTGGCGGTTGAATACGAAGTGGCGGTGCAGCGGAAAATTGAACAGAAGGCCGACGGACATGGCGACGATGACCCGAGAGAGCGCGTAATGCAGATGGGCGTAATCGGTCAGCAAATACACGCCCGCGGTGTTGAGCCCGAGGCTTACGGCCGAGACCACGGCGTAACGGATGACCTGTCCGGGGATCGCCTCGTGGTCGGCGGTGAAAGTCCAGTGCCGACCGAGAAGGAAATTGACCACCGCGCCGATGAAGGCGCCGGTAGCCGTCGCCGCGACGTACCAAACGCCGGCGACTTCGGTCAGGAAAACCATCGTGCTGAAGTCGACCAGCGTCGCGGTGAGCGACGCGACCTGAGAGCGCCGGAGCGAAACCATGAGCGGCGGCGGCAGGCGTTTCATCGCGAATGCCCTATGCCGGCGGAGCGGCGCGGCTCGGCCGCTTCGACGATCGTCGGTTCCGCCGGCGCTTTCGCGGGCGGCTTCTGCCGCGCCCGCAGCGCTCCCGAGATCGACCAAAAGCGCTCGACGGCGGAAATATTCGCCGCGACCGCGACCACGGCGAGCGCGACGACCATCGGATAGCCCACCGCAACCGCGCCGTCGCGCGGCGCTTCCAGCCACGGCATCGTGATCGCCGACAGCGCGGCGCCGCCACCGAGATAGACGGCACGCTCGGGCCGCCGCATGTGACCGCGCGGGGGATCGGTGTTGAGCGCTTCGGCCTTGGCGCTCGAGTAGCTCACCATGAAGCTTCCGACGAGCGCCGCCAGCGCCAGCATCTGCAGCGCGGGATGCGCGCGGTAGTAGACGATGAGGCCCGCGAGAAAGAAAAATTCCGCGTAGCGGTCGACCGTCGCGTCCAGCAGCTCGCCGGCTTCGGAGGCCGCGTCGGCGATGCGGGCGACCATGCCGTCGAGGCAGTCGAGCACGCCGGAGAGTGTCGCGCAGACCGCGGCGAAGCCGAAATGGCCGACGCTCAGGCACGCGCCCGCCGCGAAGCCGAACGCGAGCGACGCCCACGAGACCTGGTTGGGGCTGATCTGCAGCGATACGAGCAGCCGCGCCGCCGGAAGAAATCCCCAATACCCCAATTCCATGATGCCTTTGCCGAGCAGCCAGCTCCCGCCTTGCCGTTCGGTGCGATCGAAGCGGGCGCGCCCTTTGACGGCGAGCCTCAGGACGTAGGCGGCGGCGATCGATAAAATCACCAGGGTGAGAATCAAGGCGTATTTGCCATCGGCGTTCATGATCTGGTCCGTAGCTCGTCCGTGCCGCCGGCGCTAAATTGCAATTGCCGAGCGCAATCGGCGTCTTTTATTAATCGGCGATCGGCAGCTCGCGCGATTCCTCGCGCGCCGAGCGATAGGCTGTGTCGATCACCTGCACGCAGAGCACCGCCTGCTCGGCCTCCTTGCCGGCGAAATCGCCGCACTCGATCGCCTCGCGAAAATCGTCAAAGAGCGCGTTGAACCAGCTCGCATGACTCGAATCGGCGAAGTGCGACGGCATCGTAAGTCTTTCGACGGCGCCGTCCGCGGTCTCGATCGCGAGATCGTCGTCGTGCATCGTGATCATGCCGGCTTCGCCCTGAAGGCTGTAGACGAGTCTACGTATTCCCGCCGTCCAGGTGAGATGCACGTGCGCGAGGCCGGTCGGGAAGGTCACGATCGCCGTGAAATCGTCTTCCGTGTCGTACCGGCCGGGCTGCAGGTTGCTCACCTTCGCGGTAACCGCGGTCGGGTACGAGCCGAGCCAGTCAAAGGCGAGGTAAAAGCTGTGGCTCCCGTGATCGACGCCGATGCCTCCGCCGCTGTAGCGCCGCTGGCGCCGCCAGTCGGAGTTCCACTCGGCGACGCCTTTCGCGTGCGTGTTGCGGTAGGTATTGAGCGTCACCGAGCGCACCTTGCCGATGCGTCCGGAGCGGATGACCTCGCGAATTTTCTCGATCATCGGCGCGTGCTTGTAGTTGTGGCACGGATAGAGCACGCGCTCGGCGCTTTTCGCGTGATTCAGCAGCGAACGCGCCTCATTGACGGCAAAAGTCAGCGGCTTTTCGCAGAGGACGTGCAGTCCGGCGCTGAGCGCCGCATCGGCGATCGCCGCGTGATACAAAGGCGGCGTCGCGATATCGATGAAATCGAGGTTGGCCGCCTCAGAGTGCAGCAAGCCTTCGTAATTGCCGTAGATGCGGGCGTGGGGCAGGGCCTGCTTGGCGAGCTTCTGGCGCTCGGGTGAGACGTCCGCCACCGCCAGGATCTCCACGTCGCCGAACTCCTGGCTCCGCTTGAGATAGGCGGGAATGTGGCCTGAAGACGAGATAAAACCGTACCCAACCACCGCCCCACGTAGCTTTGTTCGGCTCATAAGTAGGTATATGAAGCCACGCCGCTCTCCCGCTAAATTCTAGTGAAATCTATAATTTCTTCAAGGTAGCCTCGGGACTTCGTATGGTCGCCGCGGCAAGGGGAGCGACTACTCGGTGCAGATGCGAAAGTCGGCGTAATCCCCCTCGGCCACGGATTGCGTGTCGTCTGCATCCGTCAATATCGCGAGTCCGATCGGGTTCAGGAGCTTGCCGCCGCCGAAGCGCTTACGGTAATCGGCCGCGACATTGACCCGTTCCTCCACCCATTGATCGGCGTTTGCCGGCTGGCCGCTCTCCAGGACTTTGACGGTTTTGCGGGAGCGCTCGAATTCGAGGCCCTTGGGGAGATGCTCGCTCCAGATGTATTTGAGCGAGCCGATGCCTTTCGAGAAAAACATCTTGGTCATCGCCAGGCTGTCCGAAATGCCGAGCTGCCCTTTGACCGACCGCTCGCAAAACGCCTTATCCTCGGGAGGACAGAAGCCGATGTAAACGCCGAGCGCGCTGTCCTCCTTGCCCTTGTGCTCGTCGGCGCCCCGGGGAAACACGCGCGGGCGCCAGCGCCAGCGAAGGAAGGGGTGCTTTTCGATATCCCAGTTGACCGGCCGGTCGGCCTCGATGCCGTTGCCTTTCGCTTTGGCGCCTTCCGCATGCGCCCGGACGAAGACTCTGGAGTCTTCC
>DATDFN010000176.1:0-4706 GCA_036522615.1 Binatia bacterium
CGCGTCGTTCCGCGAGCGCGACCGCGCCGAGAACCTGCAAAAGGTGATCGCGTCGAGCGGCATCCCGGTGCTGCTCGAGCCGGCGCCGGTGAATGGCCAGACCACCTACCGGGTGAAGGCCGGCCCGTACGCCCGGCTCACCGACGCCCAGGAAGTCGCGCGCGAGATTGAGACCAAGAGCGGCTTTCGCGCGATCATTCTGCCGGCGACGGCGGCCCAGCCGAGCCAGCCGGCGCAGAACCCGAGCTAAAGCCCTTAGATCTCCACCACCATTCCGTCTTCGGCGAGCGGCAAATCGATCTCGGCCTGGCGCGCGAGCATCTCTTCGCCCAGATGCGTGAGCAGGATTTTTTTCGCGCCGAGGCGCGGCAGATTCTCCCGGAGCTTCCGGTAATTCATGTGGACCGCCGAGTCGCGGTCGTAGAAGCAGCACTCGCATAAAAAAAGATCCGCGCCGCGCGAGCGCGCGACAAACTCCTCCGTCCACGCGGAATCGCCGGAGAAAAGCAGCGTCTTGCCGCCGCATGAAACGCTCATGCCGAGCGAGACGTCGCGCGCCTGGTGCGGCACGCGAAACGGCGCGACGCGGATGCCGGCGATCGTCTCCTCGCGCCCCGGCGCGAGCTCGTGGAACTCCGTCGGCGGCGGGTCGCGCGGCTCCGCCCGCTCGCCGAACATCCAGCGGAACATGCCGCGCACGCGCTCCTCGGTTCCGGCCGGTCCGGCGATATGCAGCGGCCGCGCGCGCGGATGCTCGTGCAGATAGTCGGTGAAGAAAAACGGCAGTCCCGCCGCGTGGTCGCCGTGGAGGTGGCTCAAAAAGACCGCGTCGATACGCGCGGGGTCGAATCCCGCGCGCTTCAGCGCGAGGAGCGTCGTCGGGCCGCAGTCGAGGAGAAACATGCGGCCGCCGGCCTCGACGAGATAGCCGCTGTTGTTGCGCCCGCCGCTGCCGAAAGCGTCGCCGCAACCGAGAATCGTGAGCTTCATGTGCGTCCGTCCGTCGCGAAACTAATCTTGCTTTTTATGACCTCTAAGTCTAGACTTTTTTGCGTGTCTGTTAATACGCATCCCTTTTTCACCCGGTATTCGACCAGCCTGTGGGTGCGGTTTCTCCGCTTCAATCTCGTTTCGAATAAGAAACTCCAGGACGATCTCGAACGTCTCGACCTGACCCCGCCGCAGTTCTACGTGCTCGCGACGATCGGCTACGCCGGCGGCCTCCCGTTCGGCGAGATCGGCGAAAAGATGATGGTCACCGTCAGCAATCTGACCGGCATCGTCGACCGCCTCGAGGAGAAAAAGCTCGTCGTCCGCGAGCGCGACGCGCACGACCGGCGCGTGGTGCGCGTCATGCTCACCGACAAAGGCCTGAAAGTCTATCGCAACACGATTCCGGTGTTCGAAAAGAGCATCTCGCAGTTTTTCTCCCCGCTGAACAAAAGGCAGCAGAAAGAGCTCGCCGGGCTTTTGCGCAAGCTCATCCGGATTACCTCCGCGGCGTAAGCTTTTTGGCCGTTTCCCGTTTCAGTTTCGCGCGCTCGATGAAGAATCCCCGGGCAAAAACTTGAAACACGCCTCCATATTCATATATTTAATACCTTAACTATCTCATGGATGGAAAAGCGAAAGCGCCCTCCGGCCTCGCGCGCGTCAAGCGCTGGCTTTACGCCGCCGAAGGCGGCGAGCGCGGGGCGGGCTGCGTCCTCTGCGGCTCGTGCTACGGCCACGGGCCGGTCAACCCGATGGAGGACGACCCCGGACCGAAGACGAAATGCCCGCCGTACGACTACTACCGCTTCCAGCGCTTCACGCCGAAATCGCGCTGGCTCATGACGCAGCGCGTCTTTCACGGCCTCGACAAGGTCACGCCGGAGCTCAAAGAAGTCATCTACACCTGCACGAACTGTCTCATGTGCCAGGAGACCTGCGGCGTGCGCGACGATGGCGCCGGTCCGTGGGACATCGCCGTTGCCATGCGGGAGGAGATTACCAACACCGAAGGCCCCATCGAGCCGCACCGCCCGATCTTCGAGGCGCTCCGGCGCGCGAACAATCCGTGGGGCGCGGACGCGCGCGGCGCGTGGGCGGACGGCCTCGGTTTGAAAACGCTCGGCGACCATCAAGCGCCGACGCTGCTTTTCGCCGGCTGCTCCGCCGACCGGCCGGAAGGCCGCGCAGCGGCGGTCGCGCTCGCGAAGCTCATGCAGCACGCCGGCGACGACTTCGCGATCCTCGGCGCCGACGAGAGCTGCTGCGGCCTCTACGCGCGCGACCTGGGCTTTCGCGACGAATACGCGCGCTTACAGGAAATGAATATCGATGCGATCCGCCGCGCGGGCGTGCGCACCGTCGTCACCGCCTGCGGGAGCTGCCGGCGCATCTGGGGCGAATATCCTCAAGAAGAATTGCCGGGCCTCCGCGTCGTCCACGGCGTCGAATACCTGGACGAGCTCGCGCGCGGCGGCAAGCTCAGGTTCACTAAAACGATCGCGACGAAAGCCACCTATCACGACCCGTGCCATCTCGGCCGGGGCGCGGGCGTCTACGACGCGCCGCGCAACCTCCTGCGCGCGATCCCCGGCGTCGAGCTAATCGAGATGCCGCGCAACCGCCGCTGGTCCTCCTGCTGCGGCGGGGGCGGCGGCGTGCCGGAGTCCTATCCCGACCTCGCCAAGTGGAGCGCGGAGGACCGCCTCGCCGAGGCGAAGGCGGCCGGCGCCGAGCTGTTGCTCACGACGAGCGCCGTCTGCCACCGGAGCTTCGCGGCCGCGGAAAAAATCCTGCCGGTGCGAGAGCTGCTCGAATTCGTCGCGGAAAGCCTCTAACCGATGGTGAAAGAACCCCACTTTACGCCGGCCCGAATGCTGTCGATGCTCGGGCTCAAGTCCGATTCGCTCGGCCGTTACGCGCTCATCCCCGGCCCCAAGGAGCGCAGCGACATGATCCGCGGCCTGCTCGAGAATCCGAAGAAAAACTTTTCCTTTCTCGACTACGAGATGCACACCGGCGGTTACGGCGGCAAAAGCGTCACCGTCGGCAACGGCGGGCGCTACGCGCCCGACACGGCGATCACGACCGAGATCCTCTGCGCCGCCGGCGCCGAGATCCTCGTGCGCATCGGCAGCTGCGGCTCGCTCCAGGAAAACATCAAGGTCGGCGACCTCGTCATCGTGACCGGCGCGCGCCGCGGCGAAGGCACGACGGGATATTACGTCGCGAAGAATTTCTCGACTGTCTCCGATAAGCGCGTCGTCAGCG
Organism: Binatia bacterium; assembly: GCA_036522615.1. Lineage (GTDB taxonomy): Bacteria > Desulfobacterota > Binatia > UBA9968 > UBA9968 > JAJPJQ01. The sequence goes on from DATDFN010000176.1 coordinate 3,262, forward strand.
CGCTGGAGAGGGCGGCGAAAGAGGCCGGCGTGCGCTATCACTTGGGCTCGGTCTTCACGACCGACGCGCTGTTCCAGGAGACGCCGGAGCTGATCGGCGATCTCGAGCGCCAGGGCATCGCCGCGATCGACATGGTGACTTCCGCGTTTCTCACGATCGCGCAGGTGCGCGGCAAGCGCGCTGCGGCGATCATGGCGGTCTCGGACGAGTGCCTGTGCGGCAAATTCGGCTTCCGCGACCCGGCCTTCGTCAAGGCGGAAGAGAAGATGGTCGATATCGCGCTCAAGGCGCTCCGCTTCATGGATTGATTCGATGGACGTAAAGCAAAGCCCGCTGTTCGAGCCCGTCTTGTGGGAGGGCGAGGGATTCAAGATCCTCGACGAGACGCTGCTGCCGTGGCAGACAGAATACATAGAAGTGCGCACGCTGCCGCAGGCGCTCGCCGCGGTGAAGGACATGAAGACGCGCGCGTTCGGCCAGGTGCTGACGTTTTTCTACGCCGCGGCGCTGGTCGCGCGCGGCGGGGATTCCGGCGCGGCGCTGCGGGCGCGCATGGCGCGATTGGGCGAAGAATTCGCCGAAGTGCGGCCGACCTTCGATTTCAAAGGGCTGGCGGGATTCTTCGAGCCGTGGTTCGCGCAGCCGAACGGGAATCAAACGGGAGCCTGGTTCGAAGGCAAGGTGCATGAGTTCGTCGGGCGCATCGTCGGCGCCAGGCTCTACCGCGCGCGGCTGGCGGCCGAGCTGCTGCCGGCGCGCTGCCGCCTGCTCACGCACTGCAACATGAGCGGCGAGCTTGTCGCCGTCGCGCACGCCTGCCGCGAACAAGGAAAGGATCTGAGCGTCGTCGCGACGGAGACCCGGCCCTATCTCCAGGGCTCGCGCCTGACCGCGTGGGAGCTGAGCCAGGCGGGCGTGTCCGTCGAAGTGATTCCCGACGGCGCCGTCGCGCAGGTTATCGCGGGCGGCAAGGTCGACGCCGTCATCGTCGGCGCCGACCGCGTCGCGCGCAACGGCGACATCGTGAACAAAGTCGGCACCTATCCGATCGCCGCCGTCGCTGAGCGCTACGGCGTGCCGTTTTACGCGCTCGTGCAGGACCCCGGCGCGCTCGACAGCTCCGCCGACGTCGAGATCGAAGAGCGGCCCGCGGCGGAGCTCTATCAGCTCGAAGGGCGGTCGCTCATCGAAGCGCCGGTCGCCGGTCGCTATCCCGCGTTCGACGCAACGCCGGCGCGGCTCATCACGCGCCTCGTCGGCTTCGAGGGCAGCTACACTCCCGAGGAGTTCCGCGAAAAATATCGGCCCGCGAACGTTTCCGAGCGGGCGAAGAAAGCGGCCGACCATCTCCTCGTCTACGGCGTGCCGAAAAAAGCCGATCTCGCCTCGGTCGCGCGCACGCTCAAGCTCGAAAAGTCCGCGCACGTTCTCGTGCCCGAGATGCG
>DATDFN010000177.1:0-9192 GCA_036522615.1 Binatia bacterium
TTCTTTTTGGCCCTCGACGATCTTCAGGCGCCGGACGCGGCTGCCCTCGACCGGCTTGAGCTGCTTGGCCTTCAGGAAATCCTTCCACTGCTTCTCGAAAGCGGCGTACGGCTCCGCGAGGACCTTCTCGATCGCCTCGGGGGTCGGCCGGCTTTTGACGGCGGCGAGGAGGTCGCGCGGCGCGTTCTCGCCCTTGCGATTGACGAGAAAATCGACGGCGGAGGCCGCCTCGGCGTAGGCGAGCTGCACCTGCTCGGGCGTTTCGAGATAAATCAGCGAGGGCTCCATTTTCTTGAAGCCGACGAAGCTGTTTTTCTCGAGCGCCTGCGCCAGCAGCGTCTGGTTCGACGGCGAGAGATAATCGAGCGCCGCCTTCGCCCGGTCGGGCCGGCGCCAGAGCGTCTCGTAATAGCGTGCGAGGCCCTCGTGCAGCCATATCGGGGTTTTGTTGTCGCTCGCGCCGACGATGGCGTAGTGCGCGTACTCATGGCTAAGGGAATCGAGCCAGCGGTAGCCCTGGAGCAGAACGCGCGGCGAGATGATCATCACTTTGTTGAACTTGCAGATGCCGACGGCGCCGGTCTCTTCGATGTCGCGCCGCGACAGCGTCGAGATGCCGTTGAAAGAGAGCGAGTCCGGGGCGATCTCGACGCGCACTTTCTCGGCCGGCATGTAGCCGAGCGTCTGCCCGAGGACGCGGTAGCTTTTCTCCAGCGTGTCGAGCGCGTACGGCGCGAGCAGGCCGTCTTTGGCCTCGTCGAGATAGAGGGCGAAGTGCTCGCTCTCGTAGCGCTTCATCTTTCCGACGATGTCGCGCGTGCGCTGCGTGCGGATGCGGAGCGCCTGGCGCTTGTCATTCGCCGAGTCGACCGCGAGCGCTTGCTCGGCCAGCCGCGCGGCGTCGTCGTACCGGCCCTGGTAGAACGCCACTTCGGCGGAGAGGGCGAGCGCGTCCGCGGAGCGCGGCGCCTCCTTCAGCATCGCGGCGGAGATTTTATCCGCTTCGGCGATGCGCCAAGCCTCCAGACGCTCCTCGGCCTCGACGACGCGCGGGTTCGCCTCGGCGCCGAAGACCGACGGTTGTCGCGTCAGCGCGCCGAAAAAAAACGCCGGCGCGCAGGCGAGTAGGATGGCGGCGGTTGTGCGGCGGAGAATGTCGAATTTCAAAATGAAACTACTCTGAGAGATTTTTGAAATAATTCTCGATCTGCTCTTTCATCTGGCGCGGCACGCCCTGCTTGAGCGATTCCAGGATTTCTTCGCGGAAGCTGCGCGGCGCGCGGTAGTCTTCTTTGCCCGGAAGGCGGAATTTCTCTGTATCGAGGCCGGTCATGCCGCCCTCGGCGTCGAATTGCGGCAGCTGCGGGATGCCCGGCAGCGGCACGAGCTCGCCGGACGGCAGCATGCGCCCCATCCTGAAAAGCCGCGATACCGCCATGCGCCCGAGCTGGCCGCGCTGCGCCATTTGCTGCATCGCGCTCTGCATCTGCTGCTGCGACTGCGAGAGCTGTTCGAGCGCGCGGCGCTCCGGCGGCACGGCGCCTTTGGAGTCGAGCTGGCCCAAGCGACCCTGGGCGTTCCCCATCGAGCCGGCGGCTTCCTTGATATTTTTCGTAATCTGCGGATCGAGCGACGGAAAGAGCTGGAAGAGCGATTCCAATTTCTCGTGCAGCTGGTCGGTGCGCTGTTTGAGCGCGCCCTGCCGCCGCTCGAGGTCGCGCAGCCCGGCGCGCTCGGAATCCTTGAGCTCCCCTGCCGGAATACCGAGCAGCGAGTCGAGCTCGCCTTTCAAATCCTTCAGGCTCGCCCGCGCCTGGCCGGCTTTGGCTTCCTGCTGGCGCGAGGGCTTCTTGTCGAGCTCCTTTTGCGCCATTCCCAGGATTTCGTCGAAGCCGGAGAAATCCTTCCTGAGCAGCCGACCGATCATTTCCTTCACGAGATTGTTGACGGTCGCATCGTCGAGCGTATCCTCGCGCGGCGGACCGCCGCCCTCGACGTCGGGGAACGCCTCGGCCATGCGCGAGAGATCGCGGTTGGCCTTCTGCATGAAGCGGTCGAGCTTTTCCTTGAGAACGTTCTCGCGCTCGGTGAGGGCCCGCCTGTTGGCGGCTTCCGTGTCGACGAGCAGATCCTGCTGCTCGCGCGCGAGCTGCTGCAGCTCGTTCGCCGAGCGCATCATCTCGCCCTGCATGCGCCCCATGCTGGACGACATGGCCGACTGCTGCGCGTTCTGCAGCGCCGCGACCATCGACGCCATCTGGTTGAACAGCTCGCGCGCAAGCTGCATGGCGCCCTCGATGTCGCCCTGAGCGAGCTTCTTGCGGATCTCGTCCATCATGCGCTGCATGTCGCCGAAGTTGAGCCCTTGAAGCGCCTCGCTGTTGACGAAATCGTCCGGCAGCTGCGAGGCCATCTGCGAGAGCGAGCGTTGGAGCGAGTTGAGGAGGTTGGCCATCTGCGAGAGCTGCTTCAACACCTCGTCGAGATTCTTGTCTCCGCTCCGGAGCTTTTCGAGCGTGTCCATGAGCCGCTCCTGGCTCTTCATGAGATCGCGCGCGGAATTGGCGACCTCTTCGGCCTTGAGCCGCTTACCGATGTCCTCGGCGAGAAGCGACATGCGCTCGAGCTCGCTGGAGACGTCGTCGCGGGCTTTTTCTTTTTCCTCGCCCGCCGCCTGCGCTTCGCGCTGCAGCAGCTCGTTCTTGGTGAAGTCCAGATTGCGCCTGAGCGCCTCCAGATCGGAATAGGTCGCGAAATCCGTGAGGCGGTCTTTCTCGCTCCGCTTCATGAGCTCTTCGATGTTCTTCGACATGTCGCCGAGCTTTTTCTCGAAGGCGCCGTCGGTGTTCTTGTCGGCGGGCCGCTCCAGATGCTCGCCGAGGGCATCCATCATCTTGTTCGAAAGGTCGCGAATCGTCTCGGCGAGCTGCTGGTGCTCGCCGCGGATATTCTTCAGCGTGAGCCGCAGGCCGCGCGAGACGCCGATCTTCGGCCCCGAGATCGTGTCGTTGTCGCGCACTTCGATGTTGTAGATCGCCTCCGTTCCTTCATTGAGGCCGAGCCGCCCGAGATCGATATCGAAGCGCTCGCGCGGAATCAGCTTCTTCACGTTGTCGAGCTTGATGGGAATCTTTTCCTCGCGGCCGCCGATTTTGATGACGACCGCCGCCTCCTGGATGCCGAAGTCGTCGCGCGCGGTGAATTCGAGCGACAGCGTCTCGTCGCCGTTCACTTCGAGGTCCTCGGTCGGCTTCAGCATCTCCACGGTCGGGAAGCCGTCGGGGCGTATCCGGATGTCGTAGGCGATTGGCCGGTTGCGGAAGCCGAGCGCGTCCTCGACCTCGATCTGGTAACGGCCGGATTGAAAAAGGACAAGATTCCCCTGCAAGGCTTTGCCGTCGATTTTAAGCGGCACCTCTCTGCCCTGATCGAGCACGAGCTTGGCCTTGACGACTTCTTTGCTCGTCGCCGCTTCGAGACGCACGGTCGAGCCGCGCAGCCCTTCGAGGTTGCCGCCCTGGATATTTTCGGCCGCGAGACCGGTGTAATTGGGAGGATACAGCGTCGCGCGCAGATTGCCGACCTCCGGCGGATCGACGGCTTCGAGCCGATAGCTAGGCGAGGAAAAGGTGCCCGTCACGGCGCGGTAAGAAAAGCTTTCTTTCACGTCGCTCAGCGTCGCGGTGAATTGGCCGCCGCCGGCCGATTCCATCGTGAGCCGCTCCGGCGCGCCGGCTTCGCGCGCGACCCAAAGGTCCATCGTCTTGGGAATCGCGCCGGCTGACACCGCCCGGAGCGTCACGGCTTCCCCGCGCGCGATGCGCGCGCCCTTGGGCGAGAGATCGATGCGCGTCTCGGACGGCGGGATGTCCTTCAGCGGGTGCGCGAGGAGGCTGAAGGTATCGCTCACCGAAGAGGGATTAAACAGCACGACCGCGAGCACCGGCACGAAGAGGATCGCGAGCAGCCGGCCTTTGGCCAGCGCCGGTCCGGTGCTGACGAGATCTTCGGCCTTGAGCGAGTGAATTTGACGGCGCGTCGCGCGGAGCAGCGCGAGGATCATCGACGCGGAAATCTCGGCGGGCCGCTCCGGCCGCGCGATCTCGGGATAGAGCTGGAGCGAATTGATGAGATTGTTCTTCAGCTGCGGGCATTGCCGCTCGATGTAGAGCGCCGCCCATTCATCGGAGACGCGCCGCCAGAGCTGAAAAAACGTCCAACCGAGCGGCGCGATCAGGGCCGCGGCGGCGAGGACTGTGTAGATCGCCGGCGCGTAAGGGAAAAAGTATTTGATTTCTTTGACCGCGAGGCCGAGTGAGAAGAGCAGTACGACGGCGATGCCGAAGAGGCATAGACCTTCGAGGCCTTTAACCGCGCGGAAACGGCGGATGAACCGCCGGAGAAACGCGGCTAATTCGCTGTACTCTTCCTGGCCCATGGCGTGCCGACCTCGTCATCTTACTATCCCGACTTTGCCTTGTCTACGCTGGCTGCCGTCCATATTGCTCGTTTTTCGACGGCGAGTCCGGACGGGCTCAAACGCTTGGCAAGCCGGCGTTTCTTGTGGTATGCAAATGGTTTAATCCTGCACCGGAAATCAATAGAGAAAGGAATATTGGGGAATGTTTGAGCCGACAGCCGAGGAATACTACCTGCATGACGAATACGAGGACGAAGAAGGCGATGAGATGCCGATGGACGAAGACCACCCGATGTGGAAGTCCGAGCGCATACAGCTCACATCGGTGGGAATCGACATCGGCTCTTCCACTTCGCATCTGATTTTCTCGCGCCTGCTTCTCCGCCGCCAGGGCATCGCGCTCTCGAGCCGCTTTGTCGTGGTCAAGCGCGAGATCCTGCACGAATCGCCGATTCTTTTGACGCCTTACATCGACAAGACGACCATCGACACGAACAAGCTGCGCGACTTCATTCACGAGGCTTATCAGAAGGCCGGCGTAACGCCGAAAGACATCGACACCGGCGCCGTCATCGTCACCGGCGAGGCGGCGAAGAAGAAGAACGCCGACGCGATCGCCGAGCTTTTCTCCACCGAGGCGGGAAAATTCGTCTGCGCGACGGCAGGTCACAACCTCGAGGCGATTCTCGCCGCCTACGGCTCGGGCGCGGTGCATCTGACGATGCACGAAGGCAACAACTACACCGTCATGAACGTCGACATCGGCGGCGGCACGAGCAAGGTCGCGATCACGCAGAACGGCAAGGTCGTCGACACCTGCGCCGTCGAAGTCGGCGCGCGTCTGGTCGCCATGGACGAGCAGGGGAAGATCAACCGGCTGGAAGACACCGGTGTCAAAATCGCCAAAGAGGCGGGCATCGATCTCAAGCTCGGCGGCACGATGAGCGACGTCGAAAAAGAGAAAATGTCCGAGCTGTTGTGCGATTCGCTCTTCGCGGTGCTCGAGCGCGGCAAGCTCTCGCCGTTCGTCCAGAACCTGCTCCTCACGCCCAATCTCGACTACACCGATAAAGTCGACGCGATCATGTTCTCCGGTGGCGTCTCGGAGTACGTCTACGGCCAGGAAAAGCGCAACCTCGGCGATCTGGGCAACCAGCTCGGCCGGCGGGTGCGCGAGGCGGCCGAGAAGATGGGCAAAAAAATCCCGTTAAAGCCGGCCGACGTGCGCATCCGCGCCACCGTCATCGGCGCTTCGCAATACACGGTTCAGGTGAGCGGCAACACGATCTATCTCTCGCATCCCGACCTGCTGCCACTCCGCAACCTCCAGGTCGTTACGCCGGAATTCGAGCAGGTCGAGCCGCTCGCACCCGGCGCGGTGAAGGCCGCGGTGCTGAAGGCGCTCCAGCGCTTCGACATTGACGGCGAGCGGCCGGTCGCGCTCGCGCTCCATTGGGAGCTCGGGCCGTCCTATCCGCTGATCCGCAATCTCGCACAGGGAGTCGCCGACGCGATGAAGGACCACGTCGACAAGGGCCAGCCGCTCGTGCTCGTCTTCGACGCCGATATCGCCAAGCTCGTCGGCAATATTTTAGAGCGCGAATTGCTGGCGGGCGCGGGCATCATCTCGATCGACGGCATCGACCTCAAGGATTTCGACTTCGTCGACATCGGCGAGGAACTGCCGGATGCGCGCGCGGTTCCGGTCGTGATCAAGTCGCTGATCTTCCGTCACACGGAGACGGGCCGCGGCCATCACCACCATCACCATCATCACCACGATGATTAGATGAACCCAGGCGCGGATTAGGCCGCGTTCGGCGCACGAAGATGCGCGAGGTTGTAAAAGACATTTTCACCTGGCCGTGGTTTTCAGAGCCGCATGGCTATAATTTCAACGGCCACCTGATCGTCCACCCGGACGGAAACCTGGTCATCGATCCGGTCGAGCCCGGCGTCGACGATCTATCGGAAATCGAGCGCCGCGGCGCAGCCCGCGTTCTCATCACCAACCGCAACCACTCGCGCGCGGCGAATACCGTGCGCGAGCGCACCGGCGCGCGCACCGCGATCCATCCCGCCGACGCGCCGCACGCGCGCAAGGAAGGCGCCATCATCGACGAGAATCTCCGCGTCGGCGCCAGAATCGGCCCGCTTGTGGTCGTCGCTGCCGCGGGTAAATCGCCCGGCGAGGTGGCGCTCCATTGGCCCGACCGTCGGATTCTCATCGTCGGCGACGCGGTCATCGGCAATCCGCCCGGCCGATGTTCGCTTCTGCCGGAAAAAGTCATCGACGACCTTCCGCGGCTGCGCGAAAGCGTCGAAGCCTTGCTCGTGCTCGACTTCGACGTGATCCTCACCGGCGACGGTGTGCCGGTCCTGAAAGACGCCAAGGAGCGCCTTCAGGAGCTTGTGGCTAAGTTTCCGCCGTGAAAAACGGTGGCTTGGACGCTTTAATAGCCTTCCCGATCCCTGCCGCTTAGACGCCTCCACCCCGACCCCGCATTCGGCCCGATAATTGCTGAATTGATTAAAGCGAAATCGCGTTTTCGGCGAAAATCGCCGAAATTCCGCGGTTTTCAGCGCTAAGAACGTGCAGGCAGTGTCAAAATTTTACTTTTGAGTGCCAAGAATTGTACGCATAAGCGCTAAAGTCGGGAGGCCGTAACGATGGATATCGCCCAATTACTCGCGTTCGGCGTCGAGCAGGGCGCGTCAGACTGCCACTTGAGTTCCGGCGAGCCGCCGATGCTCCGCATCCACGGCGATTTAAAGAAGCTCGAATATGAAGCGTTGACCAAGGAACAGGTCCACGCGATGGTCTACGACATCATGAACGACGCCTTGCGCAAGACCTTCGAGTCGACGCTCGAGGTCGACTTCTCGTTCGAGCTCGGCGATATCGCGCGCTTCCGCGTCAACGTTTTCATGCAGCGGAAAGGCGAAGGCGCCGTGTTTCGTACGATTCCCTCGAAGGTCCTGACGCTTGAGCAGCTCGGGATGCCGCCGATTCTCAAACAGCTTTGCAACAAGGAAAAAGGGCTGATTCTCGTCACGGGACCGACGGGCTCGGGCAAATCGACGACGCTCGCGGGAATGATCGATTATCTCAATGAAGACTTCGAAGGGCACATCCTCACCGTCGAGGACCCCATCGAGTTCGTCCACAAGTCGAAGAAGTGTCTCGTCAACCAGCGCGAGCTCGGCTTCCACACGCATTCGTTCGCCAACGCGCTGCGCGCGGCGCTGCGCGAAGACCCCGACATCATCCTGGTCGGCGAAATGCGCGATCTGGAGACGATCCAGCTCGCGCTGACCGCGGCCGAGACCGGCCACTTGGTTTTCGGCACGCTGCATACTTCCAGCGCGCCGAAAACGGTGGACCGCGTCATCGACGTCTTTCCGCCGAGCCAGCAGTCGCAGATCCGGGCGCAGTTCGCCGAGTCGATCGAGGCGGTCATCACGCAAACCCTGCTCAAGAAAAAGGCCGGCGACGGCCGCATCGCTGCGCTCGAAGTCATGACCGGCACGACCGCAATCCGCAACCTCATCCGCGAGGGAAAAATCCACCAGATACCGGGCACGATGCAGGTGAGCCAGAAGGACGGCATGCAGACGATGGACATGGCCCTCGTCGATCTGGCGAGCCGCGGCGTCGTCACCCAGGAGGAGGCGCAGTCGCGCAGCATGACGCCGAACCTCTTCGGCAGCGGCGCCTTCGGCGTCGGCGGCGTCGCAGCCAGCCGCGCGCGGGCCTAAACTTGGCGGAAGCGCAGTAAGTAAAGGAGACGCGGTATGTCGGAGCAGAGCATGGACCTCATGGAATTCTTAGGCGTCATGGTCGAGCGGAACGCCTCGGACATTTACTTGACCGTTGCGAGCCCGCCGATGTACCGCATCCAGGGCATCGTGCAGCCGATCGGCGAGCATGTGTTCACGCCCGAGGAGCTTGAAACGCTCGCCAAGTCGTTCATGAACGAGCGGCAATGGTCACAGTTCGCCGAGCATATGGAGATGAATCTCGCACTCTCGTACCGAAAGCTAAGCCGCTTTCGCGTCAACGTCTTCCGCCAGCGCGGCTCGGTCGGCATCGTCATCCGCCGCATCCGCACGGAGATCGAGACCCTCGATGAGCTCGGGCTGCCGCAGATTCTGAAGGACATCGCGATGACGAAGCGCGGCTTGGTACTCGTCGTCGGCGCCACCGGCTCCGGTAAATCGACCACGCTGGCGGGTATGATCGACCACCGCAACACGAACGCGCCCGGACACATCATCTCGGTCGAGGACCCGATCGAATTCATCCACCGGCATAAGAAATCGATCGTCAACCAGCGCGAGTTGGGCTTCGACACCGACACCTTTTCCGACGCACTGAAAAACGCCATGCGCCAGGCGCCGGATGTTATCCTGATCGGCGAGATCCGCGACTCAGACACGATGGAGGCGGCGATCACGTTCGCCGATACCGGCCATCTGTGTCTCGCCACGCTGCACTCGACCAACGCCAACCAGTCGTTCGAGCGCATCCTCAACTTCTTTCCCGAGCCGCGACATCCGCAGGTCATGATGCAGCTCTCGCTCAATCTCCGCTGCATCATTTCACAGCGCCTGGTGCCGGGCGTCGACGGCAAGCGCGTCGCCGCGATCGAAATCATGATGGACACGCCGCGCATCAAGGAACTCATCAAAAAGGGCCAGGTCGACGTCGTCAAAGAGGCGATGGAGCAGGGCATCCAGGAAGGCTGCCAGACCTTCGACCACGCGCTGCT
>DATDFN010000178.1:0-7509 GCA_036522615.1 Binatia bacterium
ATCGCCACCTCGATGTAATAGCCCTCGATCGCGCCCAGGAACGGCATGAGCACGATCAGCACCGCGGCGGTGAAGACGAGCTTCGCCGCGCGCGCGATGGGCGCGTAGTAGATCAGGAACAGCGACGCTTCGAAGAGGAGAAAGGCCGAGACCGAGCGCGGGAACCAGTAGACGAGAAGGCTCGTGAGCAAGATGTAGGCGGCGAGGCCGACGTTTACTACAAAAACTTTACACTCGCGGCGCTCCATCACGCTCCTTCTCGCACCGTCTCGCCGAGAAGCCCCTTGGGCCGGAATATGAGGATCAGGATCAAAACCGCGAAGGCGAAGACATCTTTATATTCGGCGCCGAAGGCGCCGTTGGTGAGGACCGCAAGATAGGAGGCGGCGAACGCCTCCATCAAACCCAGCACGAGCCCGCCGAGGACGGCGCCGGGGATGTTGCCGATGCCGCCGAGAACGGCCGCCGTGAACGCCTTCAGGCCGGGACCGAAGCCGCTGTACGGATTGATGAGGCTGTAGTGGAGGCCGAACAGAACGCCGGCCGCGCCGCCCATCGCGCCGCCGACGAAAAACGTCAGCGTGATGATGCGGTCGACGGGAATGCCCATCAGCGCCGCGGCGTCGGGGTCCTGCGCCACGGCGCGGATCGCCGTGCCGAGCTTCGTTTTGTTGACGAAGAGGTAGAGCGCGGCGAGCATCGCCAGCGCGGTCACGATAACGAGCACCGACTTGAACGGAATCTCGACCGCCGCGCCGAGCGTTACGTTGTGGTCGAGGATGTCGAGCGTCGGGTAGTTGAGATAAAAGGTGTTGCGCCAGAGGCTTTCGACGAGGCGGATGAAATCCTGCAGGAAAAAGGACGCGCCGATCGCCGAGATGAGCGGCACCAGGCGCGGCGCGCCGCGCAGCGGCCGGTAGGCGATGCGCTCGAGCGCGGCCGCCGCGAGGCCGCTCGCGAGCATGCCGGCGAGCACGATCATCAGGATCACCACGGCCGGATGCAGCGATGCGAGCGCGCCGGAGGCTTCGAGCCCGAGCAGCAGCTCGGCGCCGACAAAGGCGCCCAGGATGAAGATCTCGCTGTGCGCGAAATTGATGAATTCCAGCACGCCGTACACCATCGTGTAGCCGAGCGCGATCAGCGCGTACATGAAGCCGAGCACGATGCCGTCGACGGCGACCTGAAAGAAAATCCCCGAGGAGAAATCCAACGCGTTGCCTCTTCTAAGGTGGCGTATGGTAACAAATAGCGACGCCGGCCGCTACCGCTCATTCCAATGCGGTTGACATAACCGTCGCGCCTTCGCTACGCTCGGCCGGTGGCATGCAGGTAATCGAGCGGGTTTGTAAAAGGAGCCGGTGAGCTTATGGCGCGGCATTCAGTCATCCATGCAGCCCGCGGGAGGATCCAGCACGTCCGCACCTTCAACGACAAGCTGCTCTACGCCGACCTCGAGCCGATGCCGGCGCTCAAGCGCGGCGTCTACCGCCACATCCGCATTCTCTACCGCGCGATCCTGGGTTTCAACGACAACCGCTGCCCACTGCTCGCCTCGGCGCTCACCTACACTACGCTGCTCTCGCTCGTGCCGCTGCTCGCTCTCATGTTCGCCATGCTCAAAGGCTTCGGCGTGCAGAACCGTCTCGAGCCGATTCTGATCGAGAAGCTCTCCGCCGGCTCCGAGCAGGTGGTGAAGCAGATCATCGGTTACATCGACAAGACCAACGTCAAGGCGCTCGGCGCCGTCGGCCTCGCCAGCTTGCTCGTCACGGCGATCTCGGTCATCGGCAACATCGAATTGGCGCTCAACGGCATTTGGGGCGTACAGCGGACGCGGAGCATCGGGCGGAAGTTCTCCGATTACCTGAGCGTGCTGCTCACCTGCCCGATTCTCTTTGTCGCCGCCCTCGGCCTCACGAGCTCGGTCCAGAACGTCTCGGTCGTCCAGCAGATTCTGGCGCTGCCGGGAATGGGCTATCTCGTGCTCGCCATTGCGGCGGTCACTCCGTATATCCTCATGTGGATCGCGCTCACGTTCTTGTACGATTATCTGCCGAATACGCGCGTGCGCTTCGCTTCGGCGCTCTACGGCGGCATCATCGGCGGCACCCTGTGGCAGCTGGCGCAGTGGGGCTATGTCCACTTTCAGGTCGGCGTCTCGCGCGCCAACGCGATCTACGGGGCATTCGCGCAGCTGCCGATTTTTCTCGTCTGGCTCTACATGGGCTGGAATGTCGTGTTGTTCGGCGCCATGTTATCGTTCACGCACCAGAACATCCGCACCTCGGGCAAGGATCCGAACGTTGCCGACGCGCCCTACGCGTTTCGCGAGGAGCTGGGGCTCAAGCTCCTGTGGCTCATCGGCAGGCACTTCGTCGCCGGCGAGCCGCGCTACAGCGCCGAGACGCTCGCGCGCGAGCTGGTCGTGTCGGTGAAGATCGTGGGCGAAATCCTCGAGCACCACTGCAAGGCGGGATTTCTCATCGCCGCCACCGGCGACGAGCTGGAGCCGCTGTACATGCTGGCGCGGCCGCCGGAGAAAATCTCCATCAACGAAGTGATCGACGCGCTGCGCCACTACGGCGGCGAGGCGGTCGCTTCGCGGCCGCTCGACGGCGAGGAGGCGCTGTGCGCGGCGCTCGACCGCGCCGCCGATTCGCGGCGCGACGCGCTCGCGCACACGACATTGCGCGACCTGCTGCCGCGCGCGGCCGGCTAAGTTATGCTGCAGCCCCGCCGCACTTTCGGATTCGCGCGCCTGGTCGCACTTACCTTCTTCTGCGTCGCCGGCGGCGCCTACGGCTTCGAGGATGCCGTAGGCGCCGCCGGGCCGGGCGTCGCGCTGGCGGCGCTCGTCCTCGTGCCCTGGCTCTGGAGCTTTCCGACCGCGCTCATGACGGCGGAGCTGTCCGCCGCGATGCCCGAAGACGGCGGCTACGTCGTCTGGGTCGAGCGCGCGTTCGGCCGCTTCTGGGGCTTTCAAGAAGGCTGGTGGAGCTGGCTCTGTAGCTTCGCCGACAACGCGCTCTATCCGGTCATGTTCGTCGATTACCTTTCGTATCTCCGCGGCGACATCCCGCCCGCCGAGCGCTGGGCGATCGGCGCCCTGCTCGTCGCCGTGACGACGTGGCTCAACATCCGGGGCACGCGCCTGGTCGGCGCGAGCCTGCTTGTCTTCACGGTCATCGTCCTCGCGCCGTTCGCCGCGATGGTCGTGCTCGGCGCGCCGCATGTCGACACCGGCGCGTGGCTCGCCGGCGGCGGCAAAGGCGACTGGGCCCTGCTGCTGAGCGTCGTCTTGTGGAATACCTCCGGCTGGGACAACGCCGGCACGATGGCCGGCGAGGTGGAAAAACCTTCGCGAAATTATCCCGTCGCGATGGCCGCGGCGGTCGTCCTGGTTACCGTCGCGTATCTTTTGCCCGTCGCGGTGGGCGTCGGCATCGATAGCAACTGGCAAGCATGGGAGGAAGGCTACTTCCCCAAGATCGCCGCGGCGATCGGCGGCCCCTGGCTCGGCGCCGCGCTCGCGGCTGGCGCGCTGGTCAGCGCGGCGGGCCTGTTGAGCGCGCTGCTCTGCACGTCGTCGCGCGTTCCTTATGCCATGGCCGCTCGCGGCATGCTGCCGCCGCCGCTCGCGCGGCTCCATGACCGTTACGCGACGCCGTGGCTGTCGATCGTCGTCAACGCTCTTGGCGTCGCGCTGCTCATTCCTTTCTCCTTTCAGGATCTCGTGCAGGTCGATATGTTCTTATACGCGCTCGCGCTGATCCTGGAATTCGCCGCGCTCGTGTGGCTCCGGCTCAAAGCGCCCGACATGGCGCGCCCGTACCGCATTCCGGGCGGCACCGCGGGCGCGATCGCGCTCAGCGTGCCGCCGGTCGTTCTGTGCGTTATCAGCATCGCCTTCGCGGATATGCCGACGATTCTCGTCAGCGTCGCTGGAATCGTTTTGGGTTTGATCGTCTTTCCGCTCGCTAGCCGCCGGTACGGTCCCGCGCCTCGTAACGTGACGCCTGCAGCGTAAAAATCCGTTGACAGCCTTTTCACCTGCGCAGTAGTATCCGGCCGCCGGGTACCGCAGAGGATGCCTTTATGACGCCTCCTTATAAGAAGCGCTGGCGCGCACCCGTTCTACTCGCCTTGTTCGCCGGCCTCGTCTGCGCCCCGTGCCAGGCCCAGGCGCCGCGCAAGGTGAAAATGACCTTGCCGGTGGTGGCGCTGACGACGGCGCCCGTTTATATCGCCGAGGCCAAGGGCTTCTTCGCCCAAGAGGGCCTCAGCGTGGACTTGAACATGACGGGCGGCGGCGGTCCCGACATCAAAGCGCTGATAGCCGGCGATGTCGACTTCACCTACACGGCGAGCGATCAGGTCATCCTTCCCTGGCAGGAGGGCAAGCGCCTAGTCATCGTCATGGCTGCGGTCCCACGCGCGGTGATCAACTGGGCGATGCATAAGGACGTGGCGCAGGCCAAAGGCATCACCGAGAAGTCGCCGCTCGCCGAGAAGCTCAAGGCGCTGCGCGGCCTTACCATCGGCGCGACGCAGCCGGGCTCGCTCACCGCCAACCTCGCTGCTTATACGCTGCGCAAGGCCGGCCTGGTGCCGCAACAAGACGCCAACGTCATTGCGGTCGGCAGCGGTCTCACCTGGCTCGCGGCCCTCGAGCAGCGCAAAGTCGACGCGGCGCTCATGTCGCCGCCGCTCCCCGACACGGCGGTGGCGCGCGGCTATGCGATTCTTCTGATCGACAACGCGCGCGGCGAGGACCCGGCGCTCGCGGAGTTCCTGCAGCAGGTTTTCGTCACCCGGCCCGACGTGATCCAGAAGGATCCCGAACTGGTGCGGAAGCTCGTGCGGGCGCTCCTCCGCGCCAATCAATGGGCGCTCGCCGCCAAGCCGGAGGAGATCGCCGACGCGCTTCAAGCCTCGATGGGCACGACGCCGCGCGATACGCTGATCGCCGGGATCAAGGCGACGGTGCCGGCGTATAGCCGCGACGGGCGCATCACCGAGCGGGCGCTCAAGGCCGCCGCCGATGTCATGGAGGTGGCGGGCATCTTGAAAAAGCGCCCGACGTTCGCCGACGTCGCAACCAACGATTTCCTGCCGAAGTGACAGGCGTGTACCGATCAATGTTGAACGCAAAATGCCCGCGGGCATGGAGGAATGCGGTGATGAATACACTCAAACTCGGCGAATGCGTCGCGGTCGCCATCCTTGTCATTGCGGCGGCAGTCCTGTGGAGCGCGACGCCCGCGCTTAGCCAGACCAAGTCCCGGCCGGATCCAAAGCAAACTGTCAGCCAGAGCGACCTTGAACCAAAAAGCTCCGACGCAAAAACCAAGGGACCGACGAATACCAAGCAATCGCGCGAGGGGAAAAATAGCGAGGAGGTGTTCGAGGCGTGGTGGCAATATTTCAGCAACGACAAAGAAGGGCTGGACAATTTAAAGCTCGCCATCATCGATTGCGATCCGGAGTTGAGAAAGACGGTGCAGAAATGGGTCGACGCCGCCAAAGCCGCTGGCGAGCAGCATCGAAAAGCGGTCAAGGCGCGGAACGCCGTCCGGCCGGCGCGTTATAGAGCCGACCTGGCGAAAAGGGAAGCCGCGAAAGCGCAGCCCGCGGAGAAGGAGGCGAAAGAAAAGGCCGCGACCAAAGCCCAGGAAGAAGCCGACGCGGCCCAAAAAGCGGCCGAGACCGAGAGCAAGAAGGACATCGAAGCCGACAAAGCGCTCAAGGAGGCTGAAAAGAATGTCGATATCAACGTGCGCAAAACGGTGAGCGAGGCCGTGGAAAAGCAGATCGAGAAGGAGAAGCAGGAACGAGCCGACGAAAAACCGGAAAAGAAAGAGCCACAGAAGACGAAGCAAGCGCGGGTGGATCAAAAGGCTACCACAAAGGGAGCACCGTCCTCCTGCCCGCCCAAGACCGCCACGACCGAGCCAGCGCCGCCCGTTCAGGAGGAGCAGAACCCGCAGAGCGAGGCATCGAAAAAGTTCCGCCAGAACGTCCCCTACGGCCAGCCGCAGACGCCGCCGATCATGCCGCCGTACGGCTACGGCATGGGCGGCTACGGCACAGGCGCGGACGACAGGCAAAAACGCGAGGAAAGGCCGCCGGTCGTCATTCCACCGTACGGCTATGGCACGGGCGGTTACGATCCGCCGCGGCCTCCGTGGCCAGGCGGTCCAGAGACTTTGCCGGCGCCGCCGCCATAGCTGCCACGATGACACAGCGCCTTCTCTTTCGCTTCTTGAAGAAGCGTCCGTTATTAGCGGAGTCGCGATCAACGATTTCTTGCCGAGATGAGAAAGTCTCCAGGAATGATAAAAACGGCTTGCTCGTCGCCGTGGCGATCGGCATCGGCATTCTCGCTATGCCTACAGTCGCCGCAGCGCAGCGACTGTGCGAGAACAGCGACTCTTCTGTTGCGAACATCAGCCCGTGCACCGGCCCGACCGGGACGACGATCACGCTGACCATGCAGCGCAAGCTCGCCTCGCCGCCAGCGACGCTGATTTTTAAGCGCAGCGTCGCCGGCGGGGTTCCGGCGCAGGTGCAAGCGCCGGTTTCCGGACTCAGTGCGGCGGCGCCGACCCAGTTGTGCACGGGCGGAAGCGGACGCTGGGAAGTCTGGCTCGTCGACGCCGCCGGCACGTCGCAGGGCTTCATCGGCGCCTTCTGGCCCGACTGCGCCGCGAGCGCGGGCGCGAGCGGCGCGAGCGGCGGAACCGGACCTACTCCGGGCCCGGCGAGCGGAGCGTCGCAGCGGCTGTGCGAGAACAGCGACGCGGCCGTGGCATCGATCAGCCCTTGCACGGGCCGGAGCGGCACGAAAATAACCGTGACGTTGCGCCGCAAGCTCGCGTCTCCTCCCAAAACGTTGGTCTTCAAACGTGTACTCGCCAACGGAGTTCCGGCGGAAGTCAGGCTGCCGATTGCCTCTGGACTGATCACGACGACGACGGCGCAGTTGTGCGCCAACGGCAGCGCAAAATGGGAAGTGTGGCTCGTGGACGCGAGCGGCGCCTCGCAGGGCCTGATCGGCGCTTTCTGGCCCGACTGCGGCGCGATGGATCGTTGCCTCGTCGGCCTTTGGCTCGCCACCAATGTCACGTCGTTGGGCAAAGCCGGAGGCGGCGCCAAGGGAGGCGAGGGCTTTCGCGTGACCTTCACCGCCGACGGCACCGAGAGCATCGATTATTCGACGACGAACACGCTCGTGTTCGCCGACAGCACGCCGGCGGCTCCCGACACCTTCACTTATCGCGGCACCGCCTCCGCGCACATCTCAACGGCCAATGGCGTGGCGAAGATCGAAAGCGTCGACGAGTCAAAGGTCGTCATCAACGTCAACGCGGGCGGCCATAAGTTCGTTCAAAAGGCCCCGAACCTCGGTCCCGGAGGATTGGGCAGCACGGCCAACAACAACGCGTACACGTGCGCCGGCGACTCGCTCGAATACCGCACCTCCGATGCCGTCGACAAGCACCCGAC